>NZ_JBEOSV010000113.1:0-17242 GCF_040303245.1 Kitasatospora sp. NPDC096077
CAGACTGCCAACGGCGGCTGGGCATAAGCGGACAGGGTCGGCAGTCCGAAAATCACCCAGCCCCCGGAGCACCCACCCCCGGAACCGCCCCCGGCCACCCACCCTCCCGAAAGCCCCCGAACAAACAGAACCCCGCTTTGCCCCCCACCCCCCACAAGCGCAGGCTGGACCCGGAGGAGGCCCTCATGACCACCCTCGAAGAACAGATCGACATCGCCGCCCCCGTCCTCGCCACCTGGCAGCAACTGCACCGGGTCCACGAGTACCCCCAGTTCGTCGACGGAGTCCGCACCGCCCACCCCCACGGCCGCAACCACGCCCACCTCGCCCTGAAGGTCGGCGGCACGGAGCGCTCCGTGGACACCGAGATCACCGACCACGGCCGGGGCCGGGTGATGGCCTGGCGCACCCTGGACTCCGTCCACCTGAGCGGCGCCTTCGCCCTGCTCCCCCTCGACCCCCGGCACACCCGCCTGCAGATCCGTCTGGAGTACGACCCGGAGGCGATCCACCGCGAGTTCGGCGGCCCCCGCGGCTTCGCCCAGGCCGGCACGATCGAACGGGCCGTCCGCAGCGACCTGGAACACTTCCGCGACCTGCTGGAGGCCCGCGTGACCGCCGCCGACCACCACCTCGACCACCACCCCGACCCCGCTCCCCCGCACCCGTAAGATCCGCATAAGCCCAGCTCAGCAAGGGTGGTGAGGCTGTTCACAGCCCGCCACCACCGAGACCGTTCCACATTCAACCTGTGGCAGACTCGGATGCCATGGACATCGGCCCGGTCACCAGGACGCTCCGCGCGGCGGTCTTCGCCGCGCTGGTCGTGCTGCTCGCCGGGCTCGGCCAGGTGCTGGTCACCGGCCGCACGCTGCCGGTCGGCACGATGGCCCTGGCCTCCGCCGCCGTCTTCGCACTCGCCCTCGCCCTGGCCGGCCGCGAACGCGGCTACCCCGCGATCGCCGCGGCCTTCGTGCCGCTCCAGCTGGGCGTCAGCGCCCTGTTCGACCTGGCCCAGCGCTCCTGTCCGTCCCTGCCGCCCGATGCCGCGCACGGCCTCCGGCCACTGCTGTGCGGCGGCGGCTCGCTCGGCGGCTTCCTCCTGGGCCACGGCGTGTCCGAGCAGACCGGCGTCCTGCTCCTGGTCGTGCTGCACACGGCGATCGCCCTGGCCGGGGCCTTCTGGCTGCGCCGTACCGACGCCGCCCTGGCAGGCCTCTCCGCGGCCCTCCGGATGCTGGGCGAGTTCCTGCACCGGCACCTCCCGGCGGCCGCCCGCTGGCTGCGGCTACTGGCCGCGCCCGTCCCGGCCCGTCCGGTGCTCCGGGTGCCGTTCCCCCGGGCCAGTCGTGTGCTGGTCCCCGTCGAGGACGTCGTGGTCCGCCCGGCCGTCCGCCGCGGTCCACCGGTGTTCGTCCCGGCCGTCTGAGCGCTTTCCCTCGACGGTCCTCCTCTCCACAACGCGGGCCGGATCCCGGTCGCGTCGCGCACCCGTACGCCCGAGAGCACAGGACGACACCCCATGAGCAACACCCGCAAGACCAGCCAGAAGACCAACGCCACCGAGCGCATGCGCGCCGCCCGCGCCGAGGCCGAGCGCTCCGACCGGATCCGCCGCCGGGTGGTGGTCGGCGGCGCCTCCGTCGCCGTGCTCGCCCTCGCGGCGGGTGTGGCCTTCGCCGTCGGCGGCTCCTCCGGCTCCTCCTCGACCGCCGGCGCGAGCGGCCCGCTGGTCGTCCCCGCCAACGCGGGCGGCAGCAACGGCACCGTGATCACCTACGGCAAGGCCGACGCCCCGCACACCCTGGAGGTCTACGAGGACTTCCGCTGCCCGTTCTGCGAGCAGCTGGAGACCACCACCGGCAAGGCCGTCCAGCAGCTGGCCGACGACGGCACGTACAAGATCGAGTACCACCTGGCCACGTTCCTGGACAACAACCTGGGCGGCAAGGGCTCCCGCACCGCGCTGGCCGCCGCCGGGGCCGCACTGAACGAGGGCGTGGACAAGTTCAAGGCCTTCCACGACGTGCTCTACGCCAACCAGCCCGACGAGCGCAGCGACGCCTTCGGCGACGTCAACCACATCCTGGACCTGGCCGGCCAGGTGCCCGGGCTGAAGACGGACGCCTTCGTCAAGGCCGTCCAGGACGGCACCTACGCGCCGTGGGCGGCCAAGGTGAACGACGAGTTCAACAAGAGCGACGTCACCGGCACCCCGACCGTCAAGCTCGACGGCAAGAAGCTGGACGTGCTCACCAACGGCAAGGCCGTCTCGCCTGAGCAGTTCACCGCCATGGTCAAGCAGGTGACCGGGTGACCCCGGCCTCCCCCGCCGCACCCACCCCCACCCCGCGGACCTTCGGCGCGAGCCGTCCGTTCGCCTGGCTGCTGCTGGTCGGCGGCGCGGTCGGCCTGTTCGCCTCGTCGGTCCTCACCCTGGACAAGATCCGCCTGCTGAAGGACCCGTCCTACGTCCCCAGCTGCAACATCAACCCGATCATCAGCTGCGGTTCGATCATGCGCAGCGAGCAGGCGGAGGCCTTCGGCTTCCCCAACTCGCTGATCGGCCTGGCCGCCTTCGGGGTGGTGGTCGCGATCGGCGCCGGGCTGCTCGCCGGGGCGTCGTACCGGCGCTGGTTCTGGCTCGGGCTGCAGGCCGGGACGGTCTTCGGGATCGGCTTCGTGACCTGGCTGATGTACCAGGCGCTGTACCGGATCGGCGCGCTCTGCCCGTACTGCATGGTGGTGTGGGCCGCGATGGTCCCGCTGTTCTGGTACACCACCCTGCACAACCTGCGCTCCGGCGTCATCCCGGTCGGCCCGCGGGCGCGCACGGTCGTGCGGGAGGCGGCGCGCTACCACTGGGTGGTTCCGGTGCTCTGGTACGCGGTGATCGCGCTGCTGGTGCTCAACCGGTTCTGGTACTACTGGAGCACCCTGCTCTGACCCCCGTCCGCCGCCCCCGTCCGGCCATCGGCCGGGGGCGGCCGGCCCTCCCCCGGCGAGGCCGCCATGCGACGCAAGATCGTCCTCATCGCCAACATCTCCCTGGACGGCTACTTCGAGGGCCCGGACCACGACCTCGGCTGGAGCCGGGTCGACGACGAACTGCTCACCCACTTCAACCGCGAACTCGCCCGGATGGGTGGTTTCGTCTCCGGCCGGCGCACCCACGAGCTGATGGCCGCGTTCTGGCCCACCGCCGACCAGGATCCGGGCGCCGACGACACGGTGCGGGAGTTCGCGGCCCTCTGGCGGGGGATGCCGAAGACCGTCTTCTCCCGCACCCTCGACCGCGCCGACTGGAACACCACCGTCGTCCGCGAGGTCACCCCGGAGACGGTCGCCGCCCTGACCGCCGGCCCCGGCGGCGACCTCTCGCTCAGCGGGGGCGAGCTGGCCGAGTCCTTCCTGGCCCAGGACCTGGTCGACGGGTTCCGGATCTACGTCCACCCCGTCGTCCTGGGCGGCGGCACCCTGCTGTTCCGCCCGACCGGGCACCCCGTCCCGCTTGCCCTGCTGGACACCCACCGCTTCACCAGCGGCGTGACCCTGCTGCACTACACCCGCAGCAGCCCGTCCCCACTGGACTGAGGACCTCAGACCTCGATCGGCGGGAAGGTGAACTCCGCGACCTCGGCGAGGAGTTCGGCCCGGCGCCGGTCGTCGATGAAGGAGGCCCGGAAGGAGTTGGCGGCGAGCCGGCGCAGGGTCTCCTGGTCGAGGGCCAGGGCCTGCCGGACGGCGCGGAAGTTGTCCTCGACGTAGCCGCCGAAGTAGGCCGGGTCGTCGGAGTTGACGGTGACCAGCAGGCCGGCGTCGAGCATCTCGCGCAGCGGGTGGTCGGCGAGGGTGTCGATGCAGCGCAGCCGGACGTTGGAGAGCGGGCAGAGAGTGAGCGGGACCTGCTCGCGGACCAGTCGGGCGACGAGTTCGCCGTCCTCCAGGCAGCGCAGGCCGTGGTCGATCCGCTCGACGCCGAGCACGTCCAGCGCCTCGGTGATGTAGGAGGCCGGGCCCTCCTCGCCCGCGTGGGCGACGCGCCGCAGTCCGGCCTCGGCGGCCCGGCGGTAGACCTCGCGGAACTTGGCCGGCGGGTTGCCCACCTCGGCCGAGTCCAGGCCGATGCCCGCGATCCGGTCGAAGTACGGGCGGGCGGCCTCGAAGGTCTCCAGCGCGGACTCGGCGGACTCGTCGCGCAGGAAGCACATGATCAGCTGGGTGCTGATGCCGTACCGCTGCTCGCTGCGGGACAGCGCCCGGGTCAGCCCGTCCACCACCGTGCCGAGCGGGACCCCGCGTGCGGTGTGCGCCTGCGGGTCGAAGAAGATCTCCGCGTGCCGCACGCCCTGCTCGGCGGCCCGGGCCAGGTAGGCGTCGGCGAGGTCGGCGAAGTCCTGCTCGGTGCGCAGCACGGCCATCAGCGCGTAGTAGAGGTCCAGGAAGGACTGCAGGTCGCTGAAGGAGTAGGCCTTCCGCAGTTCCTCGGTGTCGGCGTACGGCAGCGCGACCGAGTTGCGGGCGGCGAGGGCGAAGGCGAGCTCGGGTTCGAGGGTGCCTTCGATGTGCAGGTGGAGTTCGGCCTTGGGAAGCGGCATGTGCGATCTGTCCGAGCTGTCGGGGAATGAGGCTGAAGGTACGGAATTCATCCTACGATCGCCCCGATCTGCGGGGGTGTCGTGGGCAGCTCCCGCAGGGTGCGCAGCGGGGAGAACAGCGGCAGCGTCCCGGTCATCACCAGCAGCCCGGTCATCACCCACATGGTCGCCCGCAGCCCGATCGCCTCGCCCAGCTCGCCGCCGGCCAGAGCGCCGAGCGGGATGGTGGCGTGGACGACGAACATCGACCCGGCCGACACCCGGGTGAGCAGCTCCGGCGGGGTGTAGGACTGCCGGAAGCTGCCGAGCACCACGTTGCAGAGCACCACCGCCGCTACCACGCCGACCGCGCCGACGACGTACAGCGCCGTGCCGAACCCCGGCCCGGCCAACGGCATCAGCAGCCCGAGCGGTACGGCGGTGAGCAGCACGATCCGCACCGCGCGGGCCGTGCCCAGCCGGCGGCACAGCGGACGGGCCGCCAGCGCGCCGAGCACGCCGCCGACCGCGGCGGCGGAGGCGAGGGCGCCGACCCAGCCGGGGGCGATCCCGGCCGCCCGGACCAGGAACAGCACCAGGATCGCCTGGTACCCCATCAGTGCGAAGTTCGCGGTCGCGCCGAAGCCCAGGAAGGCCCGCAGGTAGGGGTCGCGCAGCAGGAAGGACAGCCCCTCCCGGACCTCCCGGAGCAGGCCGGTCCGGGCCGGGGCCACCGGCCCGGGGCGGGCGCGGATCCGCAGCAGGGTGCCGGCGGCGATCAGGAAGCTCACCGCGTCGATGAGCAACCCGGTTGCCGCGCCCAGCAGTTGGACGGTCAGCCCGGCCAGTCCGCGGCCGGCGACCTCGGCCGCCGAGCCGCTGCCCTCCAGTTTGGCGTTGCCCTCGATCAGGTCCTCCGGCGCCACCAGTTCGGGCAGGTAGGCCTGTTCGGCGGCGCCGAAGAACACCGCCGAGACCCCGCCGAGGAAGGCCACGGCCAGCAGCTGCGCCAGCGTCAGGACGCCGAACCAGCCCGCCAGCGGCACGCTCGCGAACAGCGCGGCGGAGCCGAGGTTGCAGCCGATCATCACCGCCCGCCGGGGCGCCCGGCCGACCCACACCCCGGCGGGCAGGCCGAACAGCAGCCAGGGCAGCCAGACCGCGCCGGTCAGCAGTCCGGTGGCGAGCGGCCCGGCGTCCAGGGTGAGCACCGCGACCAGCGGCAGCGCGACGGTGGTGACGCTGCTGCCCAGGCGGCTGACGGTCTGGCCGGCCCAGAGCAGTCGGAAGTCGTGCTGGGCGAACAGCCCCCGGCGCGACCGGAGTCGGGGGTTCTCGGGGGTCGGGGCGAGGGCGGCGGTCACGGCCTGGCCGGGACGCTGTGGGCGAAGGCCAGGACGGTCTCGCGCTCGTGCCCGTCCTCGGGCACCGGCCGGTGCGCCCACTTCTGGATCACCGCGTGCAGGTCGGCGGCCAGCTCCCGGGCCTCCTCCGGAGTGAGCCGCAGCCAGCTCTGGGTGGCCACCGAGCAGCCGTCCCGCCAGTCGGCCGGGTAGCCGCCGCGCCGTACGGACCACTCGCGGACCAGCTCCACCTGGCGTTCCAGCAGGATCGATCCGGCCGCCTCGGCGACCGCCTCGGTGACCGGGTCGCCGTCGAAGTCGGCCCTGGTCCAGCTGAGTTCGCGGTCGGCCAGCCGCCACCACCGCTCGCGCCGGTCCCGGGCGAGCTCGGGCGCCTCCTCGATCAGTCCGCTCTCGGCGAGCACCTTGAGGTGGTGGCTGACGTTGCCGACCGCCTGCTCGGTGCGGTCTGCCAGCTTCCCGACGGTGGCCGGGCCGTCGACCTTGAGCAGGTCGATCAGTCGGCGGCGCAGCGGGTGGGTGAGGGCGGCGAGGACCCGGGAGTCGTGGATCTCCCGGGCGCCGCGCGGTTGCTCGACGGTGTCATCCATGCCCCGGAGGATATCCACAAGAGCTCTTGTACGACACTCCTTTTACAATTTCTCTTGTCCGTCCCCGAAGCGCGAACGGGTGCGCCGGCGCCGGGCACCGGACACTGTAGGAGGGGGGCTTCGGCCGAGGAGGTACCGAGATGCGGCACGCCAACGACCCGCACATCCGGCCCGCGGGCGTCTCCCCGCACGCCCTGGGCAACGACACCCTGCTGCACGAGCTGGAACAGCTGCACCGCACCCGCCACGAGACCTTCCTGTACGGCTCGGAGGAGGCGCTGAACCGGCACACGCTGCGCACCGGCGAGTTGGAGGCCGAGTACCTGCACCGCTTCCCCGGCCGCCAGGTCACCGCGGCGCGGACCAGGGCCGGCGCCCGGGCCCGGGAGGCGGCCGCCCGGGTGGAGTCGCTGCCGGAGTGACGCCCGCCGGCGCGGCGACGCCGTGCCGCGCCCGGCCCCGACGGGACACGCCGGGGGTCGCGGTGGCGCGCCCGGGGGCGGGCCGTCGGGGAGGGTGTGAGGGCAGACGCACCGGACCCTGACACCCTCTGGGAGCCCCGCATGCCCATCGCCAGCGTCAACCCCGCGACCGGCGAGATCGTCCAGACCTTCGAAGCGCTCGACGCGGCCGGGATCGAGCGGCGGCTGGCCCGCGCCGAGGCCGCCTTCCACGGCTACCGCAGCACCCCCTTCGCCGCCCGCGCCGAGCTGATGCACCGCGCGGCCGACCTGCTGGACCGGGAGCAGGAGGCGGTCGCCCGCACGATGACCGAGGAGATGGGCAAGCCGCTCGCCGCCGCCCGGGCCGAGGCCGCCAAGTGCGCCAAGGCGATGCGCTGGTACGCCGACCACGCCGAGGCGCTGCTGGCCGACGAGCACCCGGACCCGGCCGACGTGGCCGACAGCGGGGCCGCCCGCGCGTACGTCCGCTACCGTCCGCTCGGGCCGGTGCTCGCCGTGATGCCGTGGAACTTCCCGTTCTGGCAGGTGATCCGGTTCGCCGCGCCGGCCCTGATGGCGGGCAACGTCGGCCTGCTCAAGCACGCCTCCAACGTGCCGCGCACCGCGCTCGCCATCGAGGAGCTGTTCCGGCGGGCCGGCTTCCCGGAGGGCTGCTTCCAGACCCTGCTGATCGGTTCGGGCGCGGTCGAGGGGGTGATCCGGGACCGCCGGGTGGTCGCCGTCACCCTGACCGGCAGCGAGCCGGCCGGGCGGGCGGTCGCCGCCACCGCCGCGGACGAGGTGAAGAAGGCGGTGCTGGAACTGGGCGGCAGCGACCCGTTCGTGGTGCTGCCGAGCGCCGACCTGGCGGCCGCGGTGGCCACCGCGGTCCGGGCCCGGGTGCAGAACAACGGCCAGTCCTGCATCGCCGCCAAGCGCTTCATCGTGCACACCGACGTCTACGACCGGTTCACCGCCGACTTCACCGAGGCGATGCGCGGACTGCGGATCGGTGACCCGATGGACGAGGCCACCGACGTCGGCCCGCTGGCCAGCCGACAGGGCCGGGACGACCTGGAGGAGCTGGTCGAGGACGCCCGCTCGCACGGCGCCCGGGTGGAGTGCGGCGGCAACCGCCCGATGGGCTGGGACACCGGCTACTTCTACGAGCCGACCGTGCTAACCGGGGTCACCCCGGCGATGCGGATCCACCAGGAGGAGACCTTCGGCCCGGTCGCCACCGTCTACCGGGTCGCCGACCTGGACGAGGCGGTGGCACTGGCCAACGACACCCCGTTCGGGCTCAGTTCCAACGTCTGGACGACCGTCCCGGACGAGCAGGAGCGCTTCGTCCGGGACGTCCAGGCCGGCGGGGTGTTCTTCAACGGCATGACCGCCTCCCACCCGGCGCTGCCCTTCGGCGGGGTCAAGCGCTCGGGCTTCGGACGGGAGCTGTCCGGGCACGGCATCCGGGAGTTCTGCAACGTCACCACGGTGTGGATCGGCTGAGCCCGCCGGGCGCCCGGCCCGCCGTCAGGAGGCCGTCATCCGGTGCCTGCCCCCGCCGGGCGTCGCCCACCGGGCGACCATGCCGGCCAGCGCGATGAAGGTCAGCAGCCAGAAGAAGGCCATCAGCCCGATCATCGGGGCCCACTCCGTCTGGACCTCGACCATGAGCAGGCCGATCGAGAGCGCGACCATGAAGGTCACCACGGTGGGGCTGAGGCTGAGCAGCCAGTGCCAGGCCCGGTAGCCCAGGCCCGGGTTCTTCGGGGCGTCGGGGCCGCTGTCGAGCTCCTTGTAGGTGAGCAGGTCCATCGGGATCTCCTGCGTTCGTCGGGGGAAGGACTCCCCGGCCCGCGCGGTCAGGAGGCCTTGCGCGGGGTCGGGGACTTGCGGGTGGTGGTCTTCTTCGCCGGGGCGGCCTTTCCGGCCGCCCCGGCGGCGGCGGTCCGCTTCGTCGCGGCGGCGGTGGTCCGCTTCGTCGCGGCGCGCTTGCGGGGCGCGGGCTGCTCCTCCGGCTCCGAGGCCGCCGCGGCCGGCGCCCGCCCGCCCTTGGCCCGTTTGAGGCTGCTGCGCAGCGCCTCCATCAGGTCGATCACGTTGTCCGGCGCCCCGCCGGGCTCCTCCTCGTGCGGGAGCTCGACCCCCTCCAGCCGGGCGGTGATCACCTGCTGCAACGCCTGCTGGTAGTCGTCGTGCAGCTGGGAGAGGTCGAAGTCCTCGGAGAGGGTGTCCATCAGCGAGCGCGCCATCTTGAGCTCCTGCGGCCGCACCGCGACGTCCTCCTCGGGCGCGATCCCGGCCGCCGGGCGGACCTCGTCGGGCCAGATGCAGGTCTGCAGCACCAGCGTCCCGTCGTGCACCCGCAGCACGGCGGGCGACTCCCTGGTGCGCAGCGCGATCTTGGTGACCGCGATCTGCCCGGACTCCACCAGCGCGTCGCGCAGCAGGGCGTACGGCTTGGCGGCCGCCTTGTCGGCGACGCCCACGTAGTAGGCCTTGGAGAACATCAGCGGGTCGATCTCGTCGGCGTCCACGAAGGCCAGCACGTCGATGACCTTCTTGCTGGGCAGCGGCAGGTCGGCCAGGTCCTCGTCGCTGAGGGTGACCGTCCGGCCGTCGGGGGACTCGTAGCCCTTGGCGATCTCGGCGTACGGGACCTCCTTCTCCTCCTGCTCGCAGTACCGCTTCATCCGCACCCGGCCGCCGTCCTTGGCGTGCACCTGGTGCAGCGGGACGTCGTGCTCCTGGGTCGCGGAGTAGAGGTGGACGGGGATGCTGACCAGACCGAAGCTGATCGTCCCCTTCCAGGTGGTCTGCATGGTTCCCACTGTGCGCGCGTTCGCCCGGATCGGCCACAGCGCTCGGAGCCGGGTGCGGGCCGGCCCTCGGATCCGGGTGCGGGATCCGGCCCCCGCGATGCCTGGCGGGTTCCCGCCAGGGTGACGATGGGTCAGATTTGAGCCTTTTTCGCCACCATTTCACCCGCTCTGACCTGGCCTTTCGTGTCCGGTGAGCGAACAGTTACCGAGGGGCTGTTCCGCTACCCGGGCGGAGAAGTTAGGTTGCACCGCAATGCGCGGATCTGTCCCCCACCCTCCGGCGCGACGAGCCGGGGGTCATGCCGCGCTGGAAAGCAGAGGACACCCTCCATGAGTGCGGACACCACCAAGCAGGCGGCGGACACCACCCGAATCCCCCACCAGCTCGGCCCGGTCGGTCACGGTGGCGACGGCCACCTGAAGGCCGGGCTCAAGAACCGCCACCTGTCGATGATCGCCATCGGCGGGGTGATCGGGGCCGGCCTGTTCGTCGGCTCCGGCGCGGGCATCGCGACCACCGGCCCCGGCATCCTGCTCTCCTACGCCCTGGCCGGCGTGCTGGTGGTGCTGGTGATGCGGATGCTCGGCGAGATGGCCGCGGCCGACCCGCAGAGCGGCTCCTTCTCGGCGTACGCGGACCGCGCGCTGGGCCGCTGGGCCGGGTTCACCATCGGCTGGCTCTACTGGTTCTTCTGGGTCGTGGTGCTCGCGGTCGAGGCGACCGCCGGGGCCAAGATCCTCAACAACTGGGTGCCGGGCGTGCCCCAGTGGGGCTGGGCACTGATCGTGATGGGGGTGCTGACCGCCACCAACCTGTTCTCGGTCGCCTCCTACGGCGAGTTCGAGTTCTGGTTCGCCGGGATCAAGGTGGTGGCCATCGCCGCCTTCCTGGTGATCGGCGTCCTCGCCGCCTTCGGCCTGCTGCCGGGCACCCACGCGGTCGGCGCCACCAACCTGACCGGCCACGGCGGCTTCCTGCCGAACGGCGTGGGTGCGGTGTTCACCGGCATGCTCACGGTGGTCTTCGCCTTCATGGGCAGCGAGATCGTCACCCTGGCGGCCGGCGAGTCGGAGGACCCGGAGAAGGCGGTCAGCAAGGCCACCAACAGCGTGATCTGGCGGATCGGGATCTTCTACCTGGGCTCGATCCTGCTGGTGGTCACCCTGCTGCCGTGGGACTCCGCCGACGTCAAGGCCAACCCGTACGTGGCGGTGCTGAACCACGTGGGCATCCCGCACGCCGGCCAGGTGATGGACGTGATCGTGCTGACGGCGGTGCTCTCCTGCCTCAACTCCGGGATGTACACCGCCTCCCGGATGGCCTTCTCGCTGGGCCAGCGCGGGGACGCGCCGAAGGCCTTCGCGACCGTGACCAGCCGCGGCGTGCCCCGGGTGGCGATCCTGTCCTCGGTGGTGTTCGGCTTCGTCGCCGTCTTCTTCAACTACACCTCGCCGAACACCGTGTTCTCCTTCCTGCTGAACTCCTCCGGCGCGGTGGCGCTCTTCGTCTGGCTGGTCATCTGCGCCACCGAGCTGCGGATGCGCAAGATCATCGAGCGCGAGATGCCCGAGCGGCACACCGTCCGGATGTGGCTGTACCCCTATCTCACCTGGGTGGCCATCGGCATGATCGGCTTCGTCGTGGTGTACATGTTCACCGACGCCGACGGACGCAAGCAGATGTACCTGTCGCTGGTCGCCGCGGCGATCGTGCTCGGCGCCGCGGCCGTGGTGGGCCGACGTCGGCGGCGGGCGGCGGCGGTGGCGGGCTCCTGACCCGTCCACGTCGCACCGGTATGCCGGGCCCGGGAGCCGTTGCGGAGGCTCCCGGGCCCGGTGCCGTTTGCGGCCGCCGCCGGGCCGAGCGCCGGGGGCGCACCGCCCGGACCGCCCGGCCGCCGTCGGGTGGCCGTCGGGTCGCCACTGATCCGTCACGCTGCGTCGACATCGGCGCCGCACGCGTGTGAGCCCGCCCACAGCGGGTTCACCGTCTACTGCCCTGGATAGTTGTCAGGGTCGGCACACCCGCCCCGCGGCGCCGTCCACCGCCGCCCGGCCGCCCGGTCCGGCCTCGGCCCCGGCCTGAAGATCGCAGGCCACCGAGCCTCCCGGCCTCACCTTCCGCCGGTTCCGCCTGTCCGTGACCCATGGATGACAAAACGGACAAATGCTCTCAAAGCATCCGTTCGGCCGGGCTCCGGCCTCCGCGCAGCCACTACCCGCCGTAGTAGCGGGCGCCTTTGCCAGCCGTCTCCGGCCCTGCCAAGAATGGCCCGTCGCCAGGCAGCGCCGGCCGGCCCCGTCCGCCGTGCGCAGCCCGCCCGCCCCAGCCCTTCCCGGCCGGGGCGCCACTGCCGTCCCGGACGGCCGCGCGGGCCCCGCTCACCCGGAGCCCGTGCGATGCGCCGCGCCCGGCACCCCCGGCACGGCCCCCGACGGAAGAGGATCGACCGCTCCATGCAGCTCAGCCATGCCCGCCGCAACTCCCTGATCACCGGCGTCGCCACCCTCGTGGTCGCGTCCGCCGCCACCGCCGCACTCGCCATCCCGCAGACCGGGAGCACCGCCGAGGTCGCCGCCCCGGTGGCCGCCGTCACGGTGGACGGCAAGCCGGTGGCCGACCAGGCCCAGGCCGACACCGCTGCCGCTGCCTCCGCCGCCGACGAGCAGGCCGCCCGGGACGCGCAGGACGCCCAGGCCAAGGCCGAGGCGGACGCCGCCGCCCAGGCGCAGGCCCAGGCCGCCGCCCAGGCCCAGGCCAAGGCCCAGGCCGACGCCGCCGCCTCCCGCTCCCAGCAGCGCCAGGCCCTCCCCGCCGCCCCCACCGGCACCCCGCAGCAGATCGCCGCGCAGATCGTCCCGGCCGGCCAGCTGCAGTGCTTCAGCAACATCGTGGCCCGCGAGAGCAGCTGGAACCCGCTGGCCGTCAACGCCTCCTCCGGCGCCTACGGCCTGGTCCAGGCGCTGCCCGGCTCCAAGATGGCCTCGGCCGGCTCGGACTGGAAGACCAACCCGGCCACCCAGATCAAGTGGGGCCTGGACTACATGAACTCCCGCTACGGCAGCCCCTGCGGCGCCTGGGCGTTCTGGCAGTCCCACCACTGGTACTGAGCCGACCCGAGCCGACCCGACCTCCTCGGCTCGCTCCGTACACGCCCCGTACGCACCCCGTACGCCTCCGGGCCCGTGACGCACTGCGCGTCGCGGGCCCGGCGGCGTCGTCGGTCGTCGTGTGCACGCCCAGCAGGTGGAGTGAAGATATGGCGCACGCTCGTACTATTTGCCGCTAATTGCTCTGAATTACGTACCGTCAGCGCTTTGCCACGGTTCGCGCGCCCTTTTACGCTCCGGCGTCATGCCCTCACCCCTGATCAGCGTCGTGCTCACCGCCTACGACCAGCACGGACAGCTCGCCGACTGCCTGGACTCGCTGCTCGCCCAGTCCTTGGCGGACGTCGAGGTGATCGTGGTCGCCGACCGCTCCCCCGAGAGCGCCGGCGAGCTCGCCGACGCGTACGCCGCACGGCACCCGCGGGTGTCGGTGCTGCACCTCAACGCGGCCGTCGGGGTCGGGGTGAGCCGGAACGCGGGTGCGGCGCGGGCCTCCGGCGAGCACCTGCTGTTCCTCGACGCCGACCACCTGCTCCCCCGCGACGCCCTCCAGACGCTCGCCGACCGGCTGCGGCAGACCGGCCCGGTGGACGTCCTGCTGTTCGGCCACTCCCGCCGCCACAACGACCGGGACTGGCCGGGCGGCGCCGAGGGCCTACTCGCCGAAGCCGGGCCCGAGCCGTTCGCCCCCTTCGACCGGCCCGAGCTGTTCGGCGCCCCGCCCCTGGTCTGGGACCGGCTGATCCGCCGCGGCCACTGGGAGGAGCTCGGCCTGGCCTTCCCCGACGGCCGCTACGAGGAGGTCCCGGTCGTGCACGCGGCCCTGCTCGGCGCCCGCAAGGCCGCCGTGCTGCCGCGCGAGTGCGTCCAGCTGCGCCGCCGGGAGACCGTCCACCCCTCCGGCGGCCCGGGCAGCAGCGTCTTCGACCTCTTCGACCAGTACGAGCGCAGCTTCGCCCTGCTGGAGGACCAGCCCCACCTGTACGCGGTCCGCGACGCCCTGTTCGTCCGGATGATCCGGCACTACCTGTTCGTCTTCGACCTGGCCGGCTGCGTCACCCGCGCCGAGCGCCCCCAGTTCTTCCACCGCGCCGCCGAGCACCACCGCCGCTTCCTGCCGCCCGGCCACCGCAAGCCCGGCGGCCGCGAGGGCATCAAGTTCGCCCTGCTGGCCGGCGGCGCCTACCCCGCCTTCGAGGTCGCCAAGCTCTCCCACATCGCCCGCGGCACCCTCACCGGCCGGAAGTAGCCCCCAGCCGGGTGAGCCCGGCGTCGCGCCCGGTTCCCGGACCGGGGCCCGGCTGCGATCATCGGCGGAGTCCACTGCCTGGGAGGCCCTGGTGAGTCGTCCGTCCGCCGCGCCCGGGGCCGAACTGGCCCGCGAACTGGCCGCCGTGCTGCGCGGGGAGGTCCGCTTCGGCGCCGCCGAGCGCACGGTCTACGCCCACGACGCCTCCAACTACCGGCAGTTGCCGCTCGGGGTGGTCAAGCCCGCCGACCCGGACGACGTGCGCACCGCGCTGGCGCTGTGCCGCGAGTACCGGGTGCCGGTGGTGGCGCGCGGAGCCGGGACGAGCATCGGCGGGCAGGCGATCGGCCCGGGCGCGGTGGTGCTGGACTTCCGCCGCCACCTCGGCGCGGTACTGGCGGTCGACCCGGAGGCCCGCACCGCGCGGATCCAGCCCGGCACCGTACTGGACGACCTCCAGCGCGCCGCCGAACCGTACGGGCTGCGCTTCGGCCCCGACCCGTCCACCCACAGCCGCTGCACCCTGGGCGGCATGATCGGCAACGACTCCTGCGGCTCCCACTCGCTCGCCTGGGGCCGCACCGCCGACAACGTCGAGCAGTTGGAGCTGCTGCTCGCCGACGGCACCGAGCTGACCGTCGGCGGACGGCTCGACCCGGACGGCCGCGCGGCGCTCCGCGCACTGCCCGGTCGGGTCGGCCAACTGCACCGGGAACTCCAGGAGTTCACCGACCGCAACCTGGCCGTCATCCGGCAGGGCCTGCCCCGGCTGCCCCGCCGCACCTCCGGCTACCCGCTGGACGCGCTGCTGCCCGAGCACGGCCACGACCTGGCCCGGGCGCTGACCGGCAGCGAGGGCAGCTGCGCCCTGCTGCTCGGTGCCACCGTCCGGCTGGTCGAGGACCCGCCGGCCCGCGCCCTGGTGGTGGCCGGCTACCCCGACGAGGGCGCCGCCGCCGACGCCGTCCCGGCGCTGCTGCCGCACCGCCCGCTGACCGCCGAGGGCATGGCCGCCGACCTGATCGCCGCCCTGCTCGCCGCCGGCCCGCGCCCGCCCGCGCTGGACCGGCTGCCCGCGGGCGAGTGCTGGCTGTTCCTGGAGACCGGCGGCGCCACCGCGCTGGAGGCCTACCAGGCCGCCCGCGAACTCGCCGACGCGGTGCGCCGCGAGCCCTCCGCCACCGTCGCCCTGGTCACCGACCCGGTGGAGCAGCGCCAGCTGTGGGCCGTCCGGGAGGCCGGCGCCGGAATCGTCACCCGGCTGCCGGGAGGCGGCGAGGCGTGGCCCGGCTGGGAGGACTCCGCCGTCCCGCCCGAACGGCTCGGCGACTACCTGCGGGACCTGCGCGCCCTGCTGCGCCGGCAGGGCCTGCGCGGCGTCCCGTACGGGCACTTCGGCGACGGCTGCGTGCACCTGCGGATCGACTTCCCGCTGGCCGAGCCCCAGGGAGTGCTGGTCTTCCGGGAGTTCATGGAACAGGCGGCCGATCTGGTGGTCTCGTACGGCGGTTCGCTCTCCGGCGAGCACGGCGACGGACAGGCCCGCGGCGAGCTGCTGCCACGCATGTACCCGCCCGAAGTGATCGCCCTGTTCGGCGAGTTCAAGCGGATCTGGGACCCGGGGAACCTGCTCAACCCGGGCGCGCTGGTGGACCCGCGCCCGCTCGACGCCGACCTGCGCTTCGTCACCTCCCCGCGCCGCGAACTGCCGCTGGCCCTGCCGTACGAGCAGGACGGCGGCAGCCTGACCCGGGCGGTGCACCGCTGCGTGGGCGTCGCCAAGTGCGTCGACCCGACCACCGGGGTGATGTGCCCCAGCTACATGGCCACCAGCGAGGAACGGCACTCCACCCGGGGCCGGGCCCGGCTGCTCGCCGAGATGCTGCGCGGCGAGGCGCTCCCGGACGGCTGGCGCTCGGCGGAGGTGCGGGAGGCGCTGGACCTCTGCCTGAGCTGCAAGGGCTGCGCGAGCGACTGCCCGGTGCACGTCGACATGGCGACCTACAAGACCGAGTTCCTGCACCAGCACTACCGGCACCGGCCGCGCCCGCTCGCCCACTACTCGATGGGCTGGCTGCCGCTGTGGCTGCGGGCGGTGGAACGCGCACCGGGCGCGGCCAACACGCTGCTCCGCTCCCCGGCCGGCCCGCTGCTCAAACGGCTCGGCGGGATCGACCGGCGGCGGGTGCTCCCGGTCTTCCCACCGGAGACCTTCACCCGCTGGTACCGGCGGCGCCGCCCGGACGGCGGCGCCCCGGACCGCCCCGCCCCGGCGGGCACCCGGCCGGTACTGCTGTGGCCGGACACCTTCTCCAACCACCTCCAGCCGGACGTGCTGCGCTCGGCCGTCGAGGTGCTGGAGCACCTGGGCTTCGACGTCCGACTGCCGCAGGGGCCGGTCTGCTGCGGCCTCACCTGGTACTCCACCGGCCAACTCGGCACCGCCCGCCGGGTGTTGCGGCGCAGCCTGGCCGCGCTGACGGCCGCCGGACTCCCGGCCGACACCCCCGTGATCGGCCTGGACCCCAGCTGCACCGCCACCCTGCGCGAGGACCTGCCCCGGCTGCTCGGCCCGGACGGCCGCCCGCTCGCCGAACGGACCCGCACCTTCGCCGAGTTCATCGACGAGTACGCCCCGGACGCCCCGCTCCCCCGGATCCGGCTGAACGCCGTCACCCAGACCCACTGCCACCAGCACGCGGTGCTCGGCAGCGCCGCGGACCGCCGGGTCGAGGCCCAACTGGGCCTGGAGAACCGGGTGCTGGACTCCGGCTGCTGCGGCCTGGCCGGCAACTTCGGCTTCGAGCAGGGCCACTTCGAGGTGTCCGAGGCGATCGCCGAACGGGTGCTGCTGCCCGAGGTCCGGGCCGCCGGCCCGGACACCGTGGTGCTGGCGGACGGCTTCAGCTGCCGCACCCAGATCGCCCAACTCGCCGACGGCCGACGGGCGTTGCACCTGGCAGAACTGATCGCCCGGGAGCTGCGGGACTAGGGCGCGTATTCGGTTGTGATCATTTTGGGAAGTTGCCCCCGCGGTGCGGCCTGATCCGGTAGACCGTGTTCCGTGACGCGAGCGCAACTAT
>NZ_JBEOSV010000114.1:0-16586 GCF_040303245.1 Kitasatospora sp. NPDC096077
CGCGAGATCTACCAGGTCCTGACCACACCCAGCACTACATCCATCACCGCCGAGCAGCTCACCACCGCTGCTTGACATCCATAAGAGCATCGCCCGTCGTCAGCCCAGGTCGAGGGCGTTCGGCAGGCCGCGACGGTAGCGGGCCTCGTCCTCCTGCTGGAGGGCGGCCAGCTCCGGCGGCCGGTACAGCGGCCACACCGTGCAGCGCGGCGCCGGTGAACCGTCGGCGTCGAGCAGGGCGTTGACGGCGCGGCGGGCGGACTCGTTGGCGCCCTCCATGGTGGCCAGGTCGATGTCGGTGGCGACGTAGTCGCCGGCCAGGAAGAGGTTGGGCACGGCGGTCGCGGCGGGCGGGCGGTCGTACAGGGTGCCCGCCGGGTGGACCAGCAGCTGTTCGCGGTTGGCCGGGGCCGGGCCGCCGAGGCCGGTGACGGCCGGGTCGATGAACCAGGTGACCAGGTCCGCGTCGTCCAGCACGCGCCGGCCGCCGCTGTTCAGCGAGTCCTTGAGCTGGGCCCAGGTCTCGCGCACCACCTCCTCGCGGGTGCACTTGAGCGCAGGCTTGCCGTAGACGATCCCCGGGAGGTTCCACTCCGAGACGATCGCCGAGAGGCACTCGGCCACCTGCCCGTCGCCGTAGTCGCGGCGGAAGTCCCGGACGGGCCAGAACTGGGCCTGGCCGATGCAGGTGACGGACCAGGGCGAGTCGACCAGGTCGACGTGGCCGTGCACGATCGGGGTGCGGCGGCGCAGGTAGAACTGCACGCCGACCATCCAGTCGGTGCGCAGCCGGTCGCAGCGCGCGAGTCGGGGGTCGGCGGCGCGCAGGGCGGGGCCCCAGGTGGCGCGGGCGTGTTCGACGGGCATCGCGCTGATGTAGTGGTCGGCGACGACGGGAGCGGCCGCGTCGCGCAGCCGCACGCCGGTGATCCGGCCGCCTTCGTACGTCAACTCCTCCACCTCGGAGCCGAGTTCGAACCGGACGCCGAGGGCGCGCAGTCGGGCCTCCCAGGGGCCGATCCAGGCCTCGCTGGTCGGGGCGTTGAGCACCCGGTCCGGCTCGCCGTCGCAGCCCTGGCCCAGCACGTTGTAGACGAACGCCTGGAGGATCCGGGCGACGGTGCGGGTGCTGGCCTCCTCGGCCTTGGTGGCGACGAGGTTGCGGGTGAGGCCGATGCCGAGCAGCCGCTGGTAGTCGTACGACATCTCGTCGGCCCGGATGAACCGCCACCACGGGACCCGCTCCCACTGCTCGTCACGGCGCCGTTCGCAGCTGGTGAAGTGGACCAGCAGCCGGTTGGCGAAGTACGCCACCTCGGTGGCCGGCAGGTGCAGGGCGGTGTCCAGCAGACCCGTCAGCGTCTGCAGCAGCGCGTCGGGCAGCAGCTCCTGGAGCAGCGGGGGAGTGGTCACGGTACGGAACGGCAGCCGCAGGGCCGGTCGTCCGGCGGCGCGGGGGAAAAGCTCCTCGGTGCCGTTGACCAGGTTGTCGTGGACGGTGCGGCCCGCCGCCCCGGCCGGCAGCGGGATCCGGCGCAGGGTGTCGGGGAGGTTGCGGTAGAAGCCGGGGAAGAAGCGGAAGCCGTGTTCGCCGGGCAGTGGCCGCCGGCCGCCGCGGGCGGTGCCTGGCACGTCCATGCTGCGGGCCTTGCCGCCCAGCACGTCATTGCGCTCGTAGACCGTCACCAGGTAGCCGCGCTCGGCCAGTTCCTGCGCCGCGCTCAGCCCGGAGACCCCGCCACCCAGCACGGCGACCCGCCGCTCCGGTCGCTCCGGTTGCCCGTCGGGCCGTTCCGCGGCCCGGGCCGGCCCGGCGGCGGTCAGCGCCAGGCCGGTGGCGGCCCCGGCCGCCGTGGTGAGCAGGGCGCGCCGGCTGTGGGCGGCCGTTGTGATCATTCGCATGATCTGTCAACGAGCCCGCCTAGGCGGCGGGTACGGCCGGGGCCGGCCGCACCCGCCGCCGGTCGCGGTGTCGGCGGCGAGTGCCGCGGTGAGACGGGGCAGGTAGCGCGGGTCGCCGGCCGGGGTGATCGCCTGGGTGAGTGCGAGCACCGGTTGGTGCAGGGCGGGGGTGAGGGGGCCGTGGTCTTCGCCTACGGGAGCAGCCTGATCCACCCGGCCTTACCGGGACGGGACCGCTGTCAGGTCCGGCACGCCGGACCGTCAGCGCAGGACGGACTCCAGGAAGTCGCTGCCGATCCGGGCCACCACGGAGATGTCGAGCTGGTGGAGGACGTAGCGCCCCCGGCGCCGGGTGACCAGCAGCCCGGCCTTGCGCAGGACGGAGAGGTGGCGGGAGACCTCGGGGGCGGTGAGGCCGTACGCGTCGGCCAGCTCGTTCGTCGAGTACGCGGCGCGCGCCAGGTTGCGGCACAGGTTCATCCGCATCGGGTGGGTCAGCGCGTCCAGGCGCAGCTTGACCGTCTCCACGGGCTCGGCGCCGCCGATCTCGTGGGCCGCGGCCGGGTACTGGATCACGGGCTGCCAGCCCGGCCCGTACAGGGTGAACAGGTGCGGCCAGCCGAAGACGCTGGGGATCAGGGTGACGGCGCGGCCGCGGGCGTCGGTGCGGCCGTGCACCAGCTTGTCGACGACGATGCGGCTGCCGTGCTCGTCCTCCTCCAGGCTCAGCGCCGGTGACGCCGCCGTGAGCGCCGCGGCCAGGCCCTGGCGGCGCAGCAGGTCGTTCTTCTGCTGGGCGTCGGCGGTGAGCTGGACGTGGACCCGGCGCCAGGTGTCGGCGAAGAACGCCCGGTCGCAGTCCTCCAGGAGCCGGCGGATCCACGCCCGGGTGCCGGTGGGGTCGGCGAGCATCCGTTCGACGAACGCGGCCTGGTGCGGGCCGCGGGCCGCCGCCAGGTCGAGCGCCCGGCGCCGGGCCCAGGGGTCGACCAGGGGGGACGGCAGTCCCTTGGGGTAGTGCCGGGAGCTGCAGGAGATCTCCAGGGCGGTGGCGACGAAGCTCTCGTCGTCCATCCGGTCGAGGTCGTCCAGCTCCTCGGCGAGGGTCGGCCGGGGGCACGCGGGCATCAGGAAGTCGGCGCGCGTCGACCGCCACATGAAGTCGGCCTCCAGCATCCGGCCGGCCAGTTCCGGTTCGAGGGAGCCGTTGGTCGCCGTCGTCCAGGCGTGCAGCCGGGGGTGGTGGGCCGGCTCGGCGAGCGCGTGCAGCGCGTTGCCGAGCTCGGCCAGCGGCGAGGGGCCGAAGGTGATCCGCTCGTGGGGCAGTCCGGTGATGTCGATCGTCACGCTCACCCCTCCATGGTGCCGGGTGGGGTGACCAGGGCATTTACCGGGGGTCGTCATTTGACGGGGGTTGTCAATCGACGGGACCGGTGGGACGGCCGTGGTGCACGGTGGGCGCATGAACGCACTGCAGCAGCACCTCGTGGACAGCTACCGCGCCGCCCAGCAGGGCGAGGCGGCCCCGCCCGTCCCCGGCACCCACGACCTCGCGGTGCTCCGGGCCGCCCGTGAGCACCGCCGCTTCGAGGCGGTCGTCGCCGGCCGCCCGGTCCCCGGCCGCCTGCGCTTCGCCTTCCGCCGCTGGCTGGGCGTCCAGGGCTGACGGGCCGCCGCGCGGAAGGGGCCGCCGCGCGGAAGGGGCCACTCCGTGGACGGGGGGCGCGCCGGCGTGGAAGGGGGCGCACCGGCGCGGACAGGGGCGCCTTGTGATCCGTCACAAACCGCCGCGGGAATTTCTGTGGTCGCACCCGGGGACAGCGTGCCCGGCCCTCGCCATGATGTTCTCCGGGACGCTACCTACCGGTTGGTAACACGGGCCGGTGGTACACGTCCCCCGACGGACCGGACGGACCGTCAGGAATCCCAGCCACCCGGGGGAGTCATGCGCAAGCGCACGTCCAGGCTGCTCGCCGCCGCCGTCACCACCGCCCTGACCGCCACCGCCACGGCCGTCGCGGTCGGCCCGGCCTCGGCGGCGGACCGTCCCACCGCCGCGCGCTCGGCTGCCGCCGCCGCGAGCGACCCCTTCTACGCCTACGACGGCAGCACCCCGCTGGCCTCGCTCGCGCCGGGCACCGTGCTCAGGACGCGCACCCTGCCGTACCACGTCCTGGGGCTGCCCACCCCGGTCACGGCCGTCCAGCTGCTCTACCGCACCACCGACGCCCAGGGGCGCGCGGTCGCCAATGTCACCACCGTGCTCCGCAGCCTGACCGGGGACGGCAGCAAGGCCGTCTCGTACCAGTCCTTCTACGACTCGCTCAACCCGGAGGACGGCCCCTCCCGGGCGGTGGCCGGGAACCTCAGCATCGGCGGGCTGATCCCGAACGTCGAGGCGATCTTCGTGGTGCCGCTGCTCGCCCAGGGCTACAGCGTGGTGATCCCGGACACCGAGGGCCAGAGCGCCGACTTCGGGGCCGGGCCGGAGTACGGGACCAGCACCCTGGACTCGATCCGCGCCGCCACCGGATCCCAGGCGACCGGCCTGACCGCGGACACCCGCGTCGGGCTGCTCGGGTACTCCGGCGGCGCCATCGCCACCAACTGGGCGGCCGCGCTCGCGCCGAGCTACGCGCCCGACGTGAACGCCAGACTGGTCGGCTACGCCGAGGGCGGGCTGATGGTGGACCCGGCGCACAACGTCAAGTACATGAACGGCTCGCTGGTCTGGAGCGGGATCATCCCGATGGCACTGATCGGGGTCTCGCGCTCGTACGACATCGACCTCACGCCCTACCTGAACGACTACGGCCGGTCGGTCTACCGGCAGCTGGAGCACGCCTCGCTCGTCGACGGCCTCGGCCACTACCCGGGGCTGACCTGGCAGGCGATCGTCAAGCCCCAGTACGCCGACCCGAACTCGGTGGAGCCCTACGTCACGTCCGCCAACCGGATCAACCTCGGCTCGGCGCCGACCCCGACCGCGCCCGGCTACATCGCCCAGGGCAACGGCGGCGTCCTGGAGGGCACCTTCGGCAACCCGGCCGGCATCGGCACGGGCGACGGCGTCATGGTCGCCGGGGACGTACGGGCGCTCGCCCGCCAGTACTGCGCGACCGGCACCGGAGCGGTCTCGTACCAGCAGTACGACGCGCTGAGCCACTTCGGCGTCCCGGTCGTCTGGGCCCCGCAGGCCCTCGGCTGGCTGAACGACCGCTTCGCCGGCCGCCCCGCGCCCTCCGACTGCGGCCACATCCCGGCCGGCAACTCCCTCGCCCCGGAGCAGCCCGCACCGAGCCGCTGACCCTCCGGACCCGAGCCGCTGCTGCCCCCGGCCGCCGTACCGGTCACTGTCAGTGGCCCCGGCTACTGTCGGCCCCGTAGATGATCAGCGATGGTCGCGGGAGGGTGGTGGCAGTCCGATGGGTGGGGCGGGAGACGTACGGGAGGCCTGGGGCCGGGTGGTCGGCCGGCTGGAACGGCACGACCCGGGGCGCTTCGCGGCCCTCGGCGGTCCGGGGGACGCGGAGGCCGTCCGCCGGGCCGAGCTGGCCATGGGCCTGGAGCTGCCGGAGGAGCTGCGGTGGTGGTTCCTGGCGAACGACCTGGACGCCGCGGCGCGGTCCGACGCGCAGCCGTGCGTGGTGACGCACGGCTGCGACGTCCCGCTGCCCGGCGGCGGTCTGCTGCTGGGCCTGACGGACGTCCAGTCGGTCCACCGCAGACAGTCGGCCGCCGGGGAGGCGGGACCGTCCCCGGAGCCCGACCGGCCGTTGTGGCGCCGGGAGTGGGTGCCGATCGCCGCGGAGCGCGACGGCTACTACGGAACGTTCCTGGACACCGTCCACGGAACCGTCGGGACGTGGTCGGAGCCGTACGGCCCCGAGGAGGGGGTGTACGCCTCCCTGGCCGCCTTCTTCCAGCAGACGGCCGACCTGCTGGAGGGCGTCTCCACCGGGGACTGGAGCGGCCCGGGCCGGCCGGCCCGGCCCCGCGCTCCGGAGCGGACCCGCCCCGAGGACGAGCCGATACGCCACTGGGCCCGCGCCCACGGCCTGGTCGTGCACGACCGCGGGCGGATTCCTGCGGCCGTCCGCATGGCCTTCGAGCAGTTGCCGGAGTGAGCGCCGGACCCGGCGGGGGAGGGGTCAGTCGGCGGCGGGTGCTGTGGCGTACTCCTCGTCGGTGACGGGGGTCAGCCAGTGGACGACGTCGTGGTCGGCGTCGCCCTCGTTGATGGCCAGGTGGACCATCAGGCGGTTCGGTGCGGCGCCGTGCCAGTGCTCCTCGTCCGCTTCGAACAGGACGCGGTCACCGGGGCGGATGACCTCGACGGGGCCGCCTCGGCGCTGGCACAGGCCGACGCCTTCGGTGACGAAGACGGTCTGGCCGAGCGGGTGGCGGTGCCAGTGGGTGCGGGCGCCGGGCATGAAGTGCACCAGGTTGGCGGTGACCCGGGAGGGCGCGGGGGCGGCGGCGACGGCGTCGATGTAGACGTCGCCGGTGAACCAGTCGGCCGGGCCCTTGCGGGTGTCGATCGAGCTGCGGGTGATCTGCACGGGGTTCCGTCCTCGGGGCGGGGGTGAGGGGTCGAGGGGGTCAGGTCAGGGCTTGAGCAGGGTCTTGATCGCGCGGCGCTCGTCCATGGCGCGGTAGCCGTCGGCGACCCGCTCCAGGGGCAGGGTGAGGTCGAAGACCTTGCCGGGGTCGATCCGGCCGGTCAGCACGCGGTCGATCAGGTCGGGCAGGTAGCGGCGGACGGGGGCGGGCCCGTCGCGCAGGCCGACGTGGGAGTGGAACAGCTCCTGGCCGTCGATCGCGACCTCGTGGGGCACGCCGACGAAGCCCACGCTGCCGCCCGGCCGGGCCGAGTGCAGGGCCTGCCGCATGGACTGGGCGGTGCCGACGCACTCCAGCACGCTGTCGGCGCCGATGCCGCCGGTCAGCTCCTTGATCCGGGCGATGCCGTCCTCGCCGCGCTCGCCGACGATGTCGGTGGCGCCGAATTCGAGGGCGAGCTTCTGCCGGCTCTCGTGGCGCGACATGGCGATGATCCGCTCCGCGCCCTGTTCCTTCGCGGCGATCACCGCGCACAGGCCGACCGCGCCGTCGCCGACGACCACGGCGGTGGAGCCGGGGCGGACCTGGGCGGCGTCGGCGGCGTACCAGCCGGTGCCCAGCACGTCGGAGACGGTCAGCAGGCCCGGCCAGAACTCCTCGTCCGGCACGCCGTCGGTGGCGACCAGGGTGCCGGCGGCGTTCGGGATCCGTACGTACTCGGCCTGGCAGGTGGACATGAACTCGCGCTCCAGGCAGTTCGACTGCCAGCCGTTGCGGCAGTTGGCGCAGGTGTTGTCCGAGGTCGCGAACGAGCCGACGACGAACTGGCCGGGCTGCAGGCCGGTGACCGCGGAACCGACCTCCTCGACGAAGCCGACGTACTCGTGGCCCATCGGGTGGGCCGCGTCGGTCGCGTCCAGGCCGCGCCAGGGCCACAGGTCGGAGCCGCAGACGCAGGTGACCGCCGTGCGGATGATCGCATCGGTGGGAGCGAGGATCCTCGGGTCGTCCAGGGTCTCGAAGCGCACATCGCCAGGGGCGTGGATCACTGCTCCGCGCATGGGAACGTCCTTACGTCAGCTGGCCAGCTGGTCAGGTGGTCAGGTGGGGGGAAGGGCCCGGACCGGTGTGCCCCGGGTCCTGTCTCCAGGTAACCGCGCCTTCCGGACGGCAGCGAGTCACCGAGCAGGCCGGCAGCGCGCCGAGTCGGCGGACTTGATAGGCAAGTCCTGACTTGCCTATCCTGAAGTTGTGGCCGACGACCTCTTCAAAGCCCTGGCGGACCCCACCCGCCGCACCATCCTCGACGAGCTCGCGGAGAAGTCCGGGCAGACGCTGTTCGAGATCTGCTCGCGGCTGACCATGAAGCATCAGCTCGACCTCTCCCGCCAGGGGGTCTCGCAGCACCTCGCCGTGCTGGAGGCCGCCGGCCTCGTCGAGACCCGACGGGAGGGCCGTTACAAGTTCCACGACCTGAACACGGCCCCGCTGCGGCGGATAGTCGACCGCTGGCCCGTGCCCGACCCCTCCAGCACCCAGGAGCAGAGCCCGTGAAGATCCACCTGACCAGCGTCTTCGTCGACGACCAGGCCGAGGCCGAGCACTTCTACACGGAGGTCCTCGGTTTCGTGAAGAAGCACGACGTCCCGCTCGGCGGCGGCGCCCGCTGGCTCACCGTCGTCTCCCCCGAGAACCCCGAGGGCCCCGAACTCCTCCTGGAACCCGCCGGCCACCCGGCCGCCAGGGCCTACCGCGACGCACTCGTCGAGGACGGCATCCCGCTCGCCCAGTTCGCCGTCGCGGACGTACGGGCGGAGCACGAGCGGCTGGGCGGCCTCGGCGTCCACTTCACCCAGGAGCCCCTGGAGCTGGGCCCCGTCACCACCGCGGTCTTCGACGACACCTGCGGCAACCTGATCCAGATCGCCACGCAGCCCCGGTAGGGGACCGGCACCCCGGCGGCCGGGCCGCCCGGGGCCGGGTTGGGTCGGATCAGGAGAGGAGCTCGACGTACCCGTCCGTTCCGTGCACGCGGATCCGCTGCCCGTCCCGGATCAGCCGGGTCGCCTGCTCCACCCCCACCACGGTCGGCAGACCGTACTCCCGGGCGATCACCGCGCCGTGGGTCATCTGACCGCCCACCTCCGTCACCAGGCCCGCGATGCCGACGAACAGCGGCGACCAGCTGGGGTCGGTGAAGGGCGCGACCAGGATGTCGCCCGGCGCGAGATCGGCGTCCGCCAGGTCCCGGACGACCCGGGCCCTGCCCTCCACGGTTCCGGCCGAGACCGGAACGCCGACCAGGGCGCCGTCCGGCACGTCGTCGCGCCGGTACGCCCCGCTGAGGGCCTCACCGTCCGAGGTGAGCACCCGGGGCGGGGTGAGCGCGTGGTACGACCGGAACGCCTCCGCGCGCTGCCGGACGAGTCGCTCGTCCACCCGGTGGGTGCGCACCGCCTCCTGGAGTTCCTGGAAGGTGAGGTAGAAGGCGTCCTCCCGCTCCCGGAGCACCCCGCTCCGCACCAGGCGGTCGGCCTCCGCCAGCAGGGCCCGCTTGTAGACGGCGTAGCGGCTGATGATGGCGTACTTCGGGTACTCCCGGTACCCGATGAAGGTCCGGACCCGGTCGATCATCCGCTTGGTCTCCTCGGCCTTCCGGTCCCCGTCCGGCAGCGCCCGCAGGCGCGCCAGCACGTCCCGCTCCTCGTCCCGCGCCCTGCGCAGCCCGTCCTCGAACCGCCGCGCGGCGGCGCCCGGTTCGAAGTTCCTGACGTTGTCGAGGAGTGCGGGCAGCAGGGTGGCGGGGTGCTCGTGCCACCGCGTCCGCGTGATGTCGATCTCGCCGACGCAGCGCATGCCGAACCGGTCGAGGTAGCCCTCGACGGCCTCCCGCACCTCGCTCCCGCCCGGGAGCCCGTCCAGCCCCACGAGGAAGTCGCCGTCCGGGAAGTCGGTGTCCGGGAGGTTGCCGTCCGGGAAGCCGGCGTCCGGGACGTTGCCATCCCCGACCTCGCGCAGGAACGCCACCACCTCCGGCTTCGGGCGGATCACGTCGGCGACGTCGAGCAGGGCCAGGCCCATCTGCGAGGTGATGTTGCCGGGGGCGGACAGCGTGAGCGTGTCGGCCGCGTTCTTCTCGCCCAGCCACTCCAGCAGGTGATCGTTGAGCCACCAGGTGGCCTCCATCCCCGCCATGATCGCCTTGAAGCTCAGCGGGTCGCGGAGGAACCGCTTGTGCTCCTCGAAGGCCTCCAGCAGGAAGTCGAACAGCTCCGGTCCGGACTTCGTCCGGATGTCGCGCTCCAGGGCGGCGATGGACTCCCGGCTGCGTTCGACCAGCCCGATGACGAGCTCCGGGTCGGTCTCGATCGGGGCGGACGGGGCGGACGCGGTCGCTGCGGCTGTCGCTGTCGCTGTCGCTGTCGCTGTTGCCGGAGACGCCCCGGTACCCGGGTCAGGGGCCGCCGGAACGAACCCCTCCCGGCCGAGGACGGTCTCCAGGGCGTCCCTGATCAGCGGATCGCCCCGCTCCATGACCTCCAGCAGGGCGGCGCGGCCCGCGGGCGAGGCCAGCCGCCGGGTGACGTCGACGAACAGCCTCCCGCCGGCCTCGTGCATCGGCACCATGGCCGTCAGCCGCCACATCGAGAGCCCCAGGGGCTTCATGGGGTCGGTCATCATCTGGCCGTGGCCGACGGAGACGTAGACGTGGTTGTCCCGGTCGTCGGCCTCCGGAATCGGGAACAGCGTCGTGATCGGCCGGCTCTGGACGACCTGGAAGTCACCGTCCACCAGGCACCATTCGATGTCCTGCGGGCGCCCGAAATGCCCCTCGATCCGGCGCCCGAGCCGGACCAGCCGCACCACCTCCGCCTCCGTCAGCGCCGGCTGCCCCTGCCGCTGCGGGTCGATCGCCACCTCGTGCGTCCCGCCGGCCGGAAGCGCCAGCACGGCCCGCTGCTTGGCGGCGATCGTGCTGGTGACGACCTCGCCGTCCCGCACCGTGAAGACGTCCGGGTTCACCAGGCCGGAGACCAGGGCCTCGCCGAGCCCGAAGCCGGCGTCCACGACGGCGCTCCTCCGGTCGCCCGTGACCGGGTCGGCCGTGAACAGCACGCCGGACGCCTGCGGGAACACCATCCGCTGCACCACCACGGCCATCTGGACCGCCCGGTGGTCGATCCCGTTGCGCCGCCGGTACGTCACGGCCCGCTCGGTGAACAGCGACGCCCAGCACCGGCTGACGTGCCGCAGGACGGCCTCCGGCCCCACGACGTTCAGGTAGCTGTCCTGCTGCCCGGCGAACGAGGCCGTCGGCAGGTCCTCCGCCGTCGCGCTGGACCGGACGGCGACGGCCACCCGCTCACCGAACCCGGCGAGCGCCCCGGTGATCGCCGCCGCGAGCTCGGACGGGACGGCCGTCTCCTCGACGGTCCGCCGGATCCGCGCGCTGAGCGTGCGGACCGCCTCCCGGTCCTCCGGGTCCGAACCCGCCAGCTCGTCGAGCAACCCGTCGAGCGACGGTACTTCGGCGACGATCCGCCGGAAGGCGTCCGTCGTCACGCAGAAACCGGCCGGAACCCGGACACCCTCGATCCGCGACAGCGCACCCAGGTGCGCGCCCTTGCCCCCGACCACCGCGACCTGCGACTCGTCCACCTCGTGGAATCCCAGCACGTACCGCCCGGTCATCGCGACACCTCCAGCACGCTCCTCGAACACGGCGTCAACCCTCTCCACCTTCACCATCCCCCGGACCGGCCCGGCCGGACGCCCCGCCCCGCCGGGCCACCCGTCCTGCCCGCATTTCCGCAGGTAGCGGGGCATCGGCCGACCATTCTGCGCCGTGAACCGGGCCTTGCCGCAAGCCCCCCGGTGCGCTATAGATTGGAAATGGAAGGGAGAGGATTCTCCCTTCCATTTCCTTTTGGCACCCGCTTTGGCGCCCGCTTTGGTGCCCGCTTCCTTTTGGCGCCCGCCGGCATCGGCCGACCCGGCCGTCCTCCGTTATGGTCGTCCTTCGCCCCGACCACGGGGCGCAGTACGTACAGGACGGACCCTGCCATGACCGACGTGACCGACGTGATCGGCGGCCACCCGCCGGACTTCTCCGAGCACCATCCGGAGCTCGCCCGGCACGGGGGTCTCACCGCCGCGCTCCGCGCGACCGCGGCCGAGCACGGCCTCGACCTCGGCGGCGGATCGCCTGCCCCCGGGGTCGACCGGGAGCCGACGGCCGCGTGGTTCGACTCGCCGCGGGGGCGGATGGAGGTCGCCCTCCGGGGCGCGGAACCCGGGTTCGACATCGCGCTGTTCAGCGACCGGGGATGGTTCGCGAACTGGGCGAACGGCAGCACCGCCGACATCGCCGAGGCCGCCGGCGTCCTCGCGGCGTGGCAGCACGGCGCGACCCTCGCCGAACTCTCCCGGCGCTTCCCCTTCATGACGTCCAGCAGGCTGGGCCGGGGGTACGACGAGGGCGACCAGGTGGCCGTGATGTGGGACCTGCAGCTCGGCGACCCGGCCTTCGCGCAGTACCGGGACCTGCTCACCGCCCTGCGCGCCGAGCCGCAGCTCGCGCCGATGTTCCCGTTCTTCTCGATGTGGACACTGCGGCTGGCGAAGGACTCCTACCGCGAGCAGCCGGGCGAACTGCTGATCCGCCGGCGGGACGACGGCTCCTACCTCCTGTGGTCCTCCGCGGAGACCGAGGAGGACCAGCGGGAGTTCCGCCGACTCGACGACCTGGTCGCCGCCGCGGCCGCCCTGCGGACCACGCTCTGAAGCTCACCGCCGGGCCCCGAGCGGCGGGTGGTGGTCAGGGGCGCCAGATCACCGGGACGTGGGTGGAGCTGCCCGGGGCCGGGTAGCCGATCCGGACGCCGACGGTCAGGCCGGAGCCGGTGATGAACTCGGCGTAGGAGTTGGAGGTTTCCGGCAGTGCGTTGAGTTCGGTCAGGCTCCCGTCGGTCTCGTAGCGGAGGGCGTAGCGGTGCTGGTCGGACGGCACCTTGGTGCCGGTGTACCCGACGGAGGCGCCGGCGTTGTTGACGGCGACGGCCGTGGTGTAGTCGTAGGCGGAGCCGATCGTGGTGGCGGTTCCGTCCGGGCCCCAACTCGTGGCGGTGTAGTCGATGTCGTCCGCCCCGGCCTGCCGGCCGACGACGGTGCCCGAGGCGTTGATCGCGTTCGCGGTGGAGTGGCGGCCCAGGTCGGTGACGGTGCCGTCGGCGCTCCAGGTCAGGGAGCGCCACTCGCTGTTCGGGGCGCCGGCCGGTGTGGCGTCCTTGGCGACCACGGTGCCGGCGTCGTTGATCTGGACGACCCACGCGCCGGTGTAGGCGTGGGCCGGGTCGAGCGCGACCGGGGTGCCGTCCGCGTGCCACTTCACCGGGTGGGTGGTGCCGTCGGCCGAACGGGACACCCCGGCCGACTCGCCCGAGCTGTTGACCGTCACGGCCTGGCTGCTGACGTCGCCGGCCAGCGGGGCGAGCCGGACGACCTTGCCGTCCGGGGTCCAGATCACCCCGTGGGAGGCCAGGGCGTGTTCGGAGGATCCGACCACGATGCCGGTGCGGCTGGCCGTGTAGATGTAGCCCCAGCCGCCGGCGTCCTCGGGCAGCAGCGGCAGCCGGGTGAGCGTGCCGTCGGGGGCCCAGCGCACCGGGTGGTAGTCCCCGGAGTAGCCGAAGGCGGTGCCGTCGTCGCTGACGGCCGCGGCGCGGCTGTACGTGTCCCCGGGCAGGTGCGGGAGGACGGTGGGGGTGAGGTCCGGGCTCCAGCGGACTGCGGAGTCCTGGTTGGCGCTGTTCGTGGCGGTGCCGACGATCACCCCGCTGTTGTTGACCGCGACGGGGTCGGTCCAGGTGCTGGGGAACGGGAGGGGCAGGTCGACGGCCGTGTTGGGCGCCGGATCGGTGTCGGCCGCCGCGGTGCCGGCCGCGCCCAGCGTGAGCGTGCCGACGGCGGCCAGGGCGATGGTGGCGGCGCCTGCGGCGCGCAGGGCTCGTGTGCCGATGCTCATGAGTGCGTTCCTCGTCTCGTGGACTTCCTCGGAATGGCACTGTGCGGTGCTGCCGTGTCAGGTATCGCATGGGGAATCGACGTGCGCCACACTGCTCGGCGCACGTCAACTTCACTCAGTCTTCACGAAGTTGGGCCCGAGCGCAGCGGAATCCGGGTGGCCGTCCCGCCGCTGCGGCGGAGCGCGCGGCGGAGCGTCCGGCGGACGGGCGATGATACATCGGCCCCTGATCGGGTCGGTACGGGACGGAGGTGCCTCGGCGGAGGCGCGCGGGACCTGCTGCAGGGCCGCGAGCTACAGGGCCGCGAGGAACTCCGCGAGTGACGGTGCGACCGGGCGACCGCCGTGGTGGCCGGCTTCCTGGAGCAGGATCGCGCCGGTGGCGTTGTCGAGGACGAAGAACAGGTCGGACTCGGTGCCGGCGACGGGGAAGGTGATGGCACCGCCCGACTCCGCCGCCTGGCGGCGCGCGTGGTCGGCCAGGCCGTGGACGGTGTGGCGGAGTTCCTCCTCGTTCCACAGGGTGCGGAGCGACACCGGTTCGCCGGAGTGCTCCAGTCCGTCCACCGGGCCGCACCAGAAGCTGCCGTAGAGCGCGGCCACGTCCGGGTGCAAGGTCGTGCCGGTCTCGGCGAGCGCGCGTTCGAGCTCCGCGAAGTCCGGGGCCGGCTCCATCGGTACGGGTTTCCAGCGGATCGTGCCGTCGGGGGTGGGGTCCCCCGTCCGGCAGGGGGACTGCCATGCGGGGTCGTACTCCACGACGTTCAGGCCGGCCCGGTCCAGCTCGGGCCAGAGGTCGTCGAGGAGCAGGGCGGCGAGCCTGGCCCGCGTCTCGTACTCGGTCAAGGGGACTCCCGTCCATGGGTCCGGTCGCGACGTCGTCCGTCGGACGCTACCGGGCCGGTACGACAGCGGGTCCGCGAGCCGGGGCGTCGGGCGGCGCGCGTCCAAATCCGTTGGGGAGGAGCCCACTTCGCCCCTTGTAGGATTGTTGAACAAAACGCTAGCCTCCTCTCCGTGAGCCCGCACGGCGTCCCGGCGGTTCGCTCGAATCAGATCTGAGGTTTGGTAGTTGACGAACAGTTAGGATGTGTTCCGCCCATGTCTGCAGCCGACCCGCAGCACGCCGCACCGCCACCGCCCGCCTTCCAGCCCCTCCAGGCGGAGGACCCGACCGAAGTGGCCGGCTACCGGCTGTACGCACGGCTCGGGGCCGGCGGGATGGGGCGGGTCTACCTCTCCTACACCCCCGGCGGGCGCCCGGTGGCGCTCAAGGTGGTCCGTCCCGAGTTCGCCGAGGACCCGGAGTTCCACCGCCGGTTCACCCAGGAGGTGGCCAACGCCCAGCGGATCCACGGCCTCTACACCGCCCAGGTGATCGACGCTGGCACCGAGGCCGACAGCCCCTGGCTGGTCACCGCCTACGTGCCGGGCCCCTCGCTGCAGCAGGTGGTGCGCGAGCACGGCGCGCTGCCGGTGCGCACCGTGCTGCTGCTGATGGGCGGCATCGCCGAGGCGCTGCAGGCGATCCACGGCGTCGACGTGGTGCACCGCGACCTCAAGCCCGCCAACGTGCTGGTCGCCGCCGACGGCCCGCGGGTGATCGACTTCGGCATCGCCAGGGCCGCCGACGCCACCGCGCTGACCGGTACCGGCCTGCGGATCGGCTCACCCGCGTTCATGTCGCCCGAGCAGGCCCAGGGCGCGGCGGTCACCCCGGCCACCGACGTCTTCGCGCTGGGCGCGCTGGCCGCCTACGTGGCGAGCGGCGTGCAGCCGTTCGGCGAGGGACCGGACACCGCGGTGCTCTACCGGGTGGTGCACGAGCGGCCGGAGCTGGACGCGGTGCCCGCCGAACTGCGCGCCCTGCTGGAACGGTGCCTGGCCAAGTCGCCCGCGGACCGTCCCACACCGGCCGAGATCATCGAGACCGCCCGCAACCACCCCGAGGTCGGCGGGCAGCTGCGGTTCGCCGACGACTGGCTCCCGGCGCCGGTGTCCTCCGAGATCACCCGGCGCTCCGACCTGCCCAGGACGCTGCCGACCCCCACCGTGCTGGCGACGGCACTCGCGCCCGACGCTCCTGGGCCGACGCCTATGCCTACGCCGGCAGCGGTGCCGCCGCCGTCGTTCGGTGAGCTGCCCACCACGCGGGTGCAGCCGCCGGAGCGGACGGTTCCGACCGGCGGGGCCGTGTCGGCCGCCGCGGCGCCGCAGACCAGGACCGGAGGCGTCTCCTGGAAGGCCCTGCTGGCCGTCGCCGTGGCCGTGGCGCTCGGCGGCACGCTGGCCGGGGTGGTGCTGACCCGCAACGACAAGTCGACCACCGGCACCGGCACCGGCGCCGGCACCGGCACCGGCACCGGCACCAGCGCCAGCGCCAGCGCCGGCGTCGGCACGGCCGCCGCCCAGGTCCCGGCCGCCACCAAGCCCCCGGTCGCACCCGCGACGGCCCCCGCGACCGCGCCCACCGGCGCCTCCACCGGCGCGCCCAGCGCCCCCGGCTCGGCGCCCGCCGCCGCGGCGAGCTACCTCCCGCTGGTGAGCAAGGTCGAACTGAGCATCCCGGCAGCCCTGTTCGCCACCCAGGCGTACCAGGTCGACCTGGTCGGCGGAAAGACGGCCCCGGCCGTCACCACCCCCAAGTGGGCGCTCGCCCTGACGCACGAGAGCCCCGCCGGCAGCGCTTCGGCCGACTCCTTCAGCGCGGCCGGCTACGAACTCTCCGACTTCGCCGTGCTGACCGACCCGTCGTCCACCCCGGCCCAGTGCGACGCCGCGATCGACACCCAGCCCGAAGCCCACGTCGGCTTCGCCCAGGTGAACGGCGGCCGACTGCTCTGCATCCGCGACCGCGGCACCAAGAGCATCGCGATCGCGACCGTCGAGACCGCCGATCTCCAGACCGGCGCGGTCAAACTCGCGCTGAGCACCTGGCAGTTGACGTCCTCCCAGCCCTTAGTCGGGTAGCCGGATCACGTCGCCGTGACCCGGCTACCCGACTAAGGGCGTCCGCCAGTAGGTGGTTGCAGCAAGGCAGGCACGGCTCACCCGATCATGGAGTTCTCTACGCTTCATGATCACCGGGGGATCCGTG
>NZ_JBEOSV010000115.1:0-16201 GCF_040303245.1 Kitasatospora sp. NPDC096077
ACCGCGCGGCACCATCGAGACCGAAGCAGCACGCCGCCTCGCCGACGACCTCAACAACCAGTAGTCACCAGCTAACCCAACACTTTCTCAGGCGTAGAACTTCAGCAGCTCCGGCACCAGCGCCTCGGCGGACACCTCGTGGGTCTGGTCGGCCAGCGTCCGGTACTCCGCGCCCGGCACGGCACCGGCCACCGCGCGGCTGGGGGCCCGCAGCAGCTCGGGGCTGGCGCCGCCGTCCAGGACCAGGGTGGGCACGGCGACGGTGGCCAGCAGCTCGGTCGGCACCGTCCCGCCGGTCCGCCCGCCGAGCGCCGCCGCGTCGTACGCCAGGGTCGGCGCGACCGCCTCGAACACCGGCCAGACCGGGGCGGAGCGCATCCCCTCCACCATCTCGCCGGGCATCCCGACGAAGGTCATGAAGGCCGCCACGGCGTCCCCGCGCCGCCCCTCGGCGATCGCCGTCTCCAGCTCGGTGACGTACCCGACGAACAGCTCGCTGCGCTCCGCCCCGGTGCTGAACGGCGGCTCGTAGACGGCGAGTCGGGTCATCCCGACGCCCGCGGCGGCGGCCCGCAGCGCGAGCGCGGCGCCCGAGGAGATGGCGAACACGGCGGCCGAACCGCCGGCCGCCGCGATGACGGCGGCCAGGTCCTCGATCTCGCGCTCCACGGCGAACGGCGCGGTGTCCCCGCTGCCGCCGCGGCCGCGGCGGTCGTAGGCCCACACGGTGTGGTGGGCGGAGAGCTGTTCGGCGACCGCGACGCCCGGGTCGAAGCCGCGGTGGCCGATCGCCCCGTCCACCAGGACGACGGCCGGGCCGGAGCCGGTGACGGTGCAGGCGAGGGTGGTGCCGTCGGCGGAGACCACGGTGCTCATGGGGGCTTCCTTCTGTCTTCTGTCGCGTACTTCTGTCGCGTGCGAGTCGGTCATGGGGGTAGACCGGGGCGCGCCGCAGAACTCATCGCTCCGGCCGGAAGATTTTTTCGAGGAGCTCTTCGAGCACTTCCGGGGCGGGGTGACGGGCCGTTCTCCGGACATATGTTTCACGGGTAAATTACCTGCTAATCTTTTTTCATGGCCACAACCGCCCAGTTCCGGCACGCCCTCCGGGTCGGCCCGCCCGGGGACAGCTGGCACAAGCCCGCGCTCAGCGCCGTGCTGACCCTCGGCACCCTCAACCTCACCCTGCTCGCCCTCGGCCGACTCGACCTCGCCCTCTACACCTCGGCCGGCGGACTCGGCGCGCTGTACGGACACGGCCTGCCCTACCGGGCCCGGGCGCGCACCCTGGCCGGCGTCCTGCTCGGCACCGTGCTCAGCACGGCCGCCGCCCTCACCGCCGCCGCGCTGACCCGCGACGCCGTGGTGCTGGTCGCGGTGGCGGCCGGGCTCGCCGCCCTGCACAGGCTCGGCTGCGACGCCGCCCGGGTCGGCCCGCCCGGCAGCCTGATCATCACCTTCACCACCGCCAGCTGCGCCTTCGTCCCGCAACGCCCCGCCGACCTCCCGCCGCACCTGGCGCTCACCGTGCTCGGCGCGGCCCTGGCCTGGCTGGTCTGCATGGCCCCCGCGCTGCTGCGCCCGTACGGGCCCGAGCGGATCGCCACCGCCCGCGCGCTGGAGGCCGCCGCCCGACTGGCACGCACCGGGCCGGACGGCTCCGACGCGGCCGCGCGCACCGCCCTGGTCGGCGCGGTCGACGCGGCCCGGCAGAGCCTCGCACTGTCCTCCCCGGCCCGCCGACGCGCCCTCGGCGACGCACCCGAGCGGCTGCTCGTCCACGCCGAGGCCGCGCTGGCCGCGCCGACCACCCGGGGCCCGGACCCGGCGGCCGAGGCGGCCCCGGCCGCAGCCCCGGCCGCCGCCGAGCGGTACGCCGGCTGGGCCCGCGACCTGCGCCGGGGCCGCCCGCTGCCGCTGCTCGACCTCACCGGGGCGGAGGCCGCCGAACTGCGCGCCCACCGCCCCGAACCCCGGCCGTCCCTGCGCCGGGCGCTGCGGCCCGGCTCGGCACTGCTGCCGATCGTCCTGCGGGTCGCGGTCGGCTGCGCCGCCGCCGGCTGGCTCTCGCTGGCCCTCGGCGTCGGCCGGCCGTACTGGGCGGTGGTCACCGCGGCCTCGGTGTTCCAGGCCAACAGCACCCTCTCCTGGCAGCGCGCGCTGCAACGGGTGCTCGGCAACCTGATCGGGCTGGCGCTGTTCACCGCCGCGCTGCCGGTCGCCCACTCCGGCCCGGTGGCGCTGATCGCGCTGGGACTGCTGTGCCAGTTCGGCGCCGAGGCGACGATCGCCCGCAGCTACTGGCTGGCCACCGTCTTCGTCACCCCGATGGCGCTGATGATGACCGAGTTCGCCGGCCGGCAGCCCGCCGCGACCCTGGTCGCCGACCGCTGGCTGGACACCTGCGTGGGTGCGCTCACCGGCCTCGCCGCCTGCCTGCTGGTCACCAACCGCCGCACCGCCACCCGGCTGTCCCACGCCCTGGCCGGGGCCGAGACCGCTGCCCGACAGGCCCGCGCCGCCGTCGCCGCGGCCGAGGCCTCCGGTGTCGAGGCGGCCGGTGTCGAGGCGGCCGCCGCCCGGACCGGCCTGGCCGCCGCCCTGCTGGAGCTGCGCGAGGCCGCCGCCACCGCCACCGGCGAGTGGCGTCGCCCCGCCCTCCCGCACCAGCGCGCCGCCGACACCGAGCAGCACGCCCACCACCTGCTGGCGACCCTGCTGGAGCGGCGCGGCGCCGGAGCACGCGCCGTCTAGGATCGACGGACGGTCGGGCCCTGCCGGTCGGCCCGTCGGCCGGCCCGGTGGTCGGCCGGACCATCGGTCGGACTGTCGGTCGCGGAACGGGAGCAGCACACGTGGAGGACGTCGTCGCAGGTGTGCTGCGCCAGTGGGAACGTGCCTACCCGGGCCTGGACACCGGCCCGATCGCCGTCCTCGGCCGGATCAACCGCTGCGCCGCCCTCCTCCAGCAGACCCCCGACCCGCTCACCCGGGCCGGCCTGACCCGCGCCGAGTTCGACATCCTCGGCGCCCTGCGCCGGGTCGACCGCGAGCTGACCCCCACTCAACTCGCCCGAGAGAGCTTCGCCTCCGGCGCCGCCGTGACCAAGCGCCTGCGCCTGCTGGAAGAGCGCGCCCTGGTCAGCCGCCGCACCGACGAGCGCGACCGCCGGGTCGCCCACCTCTCCCTCACCGATGCCGGACGGGAGCTGGTCGACGGCCTCATCCAGGAACTGGTCGCCTACGACCGCGCCCTCCTGGCCGGGCTCACCCCCGACGAGCAGACCCACCTCGCCGACGCCCTGGCCGGCCTCCTCAACACCCTGGAAGGCACCATCGGCCGTCACCCGCGGTGACCGCCCCCGTCCGGACCGCCCCCGCGGACGCGACGGCCGCCCCGGGAGGCGCTTCTTCCCTCCTTGATCAGCCCCAAGCGGTCCGCCGCTCGGCGTAGCCTTCGTGCATGGCAGAGAGCAAGGTCCGTAAGGCGGCGTCGAAGCCGACGGCGAAGCAGCCGGCCGTGAAGCCGTCGACGGTGAAGCCGACGGTGAAGCAGCCGGCCGTGAAGCCGAGGAAGCCGGAGTCGCACCTGGCGATGGTGCGGCGGGCCCGGCGGATCAACCGTGAGCTGGCGGAGCTGTACCCGTACGCGCACCCGGAGCTGGACTTCGAGAACCCGTTCCAGCTGCTGGTGGCCACCGTGCTGTCGGCGCAGACCACCGACCTGCGGGTGAACCAGACCACCCCGGCCCTGTTCGCGAAGTACCCGACGCCGGAGGACATAGCGATGGCCGTGCCGGAGGAACTGGAGGAGATCATCCGGCCGACGGGGTTCTTCCGGAACAAGGCGAAGTCGCTGATCGGCCTGTCCATCTAGCTCCGGGACGACTTCGGCGGTGAGGTGCCGAAGACTCTGGAGGAGATGGTTACCCTGCCTGGCGTGGGCCGTAAGACGGCCAACGTCGTCCTTGGAAACGCTCGTGATCCTAAAACGGGAGAACCCTTCGGTGCGGCTGGAATGACGCCCCGTACGTTGATCGCGGCGTAGCACACTTCCTCGGCCACTCGGACCCACCTGAGCGCCGCTGCGGAAGACGTGACTCGTCTCACGCACCCAGGCTGAAACTGCGTCAGTCCGATCTGTCGTCTCCCTCCTGGCACCATTCGACATACGGACGGTTTGGGGGTGTTCGCCGTGGCGGGTGACGATGTGAAGGCGGGCGGGCCGGAGTTCAAGGTCCGGCCGGGGGAGCTGAAGGACGCCGCGCCGACCTTCGAGACCCAGGGCAAAGCCTTGAAGGAAGCGGTCGACAAGCTCCGGAAGACCCTGGCGGACGCCGGCAGCCCGTGGGGCGACGACAAGCAGGGCCACGAGTTCTCCCAGGCGTACAAGGACCCGCACGACAACGTGCTGAAGGCACTCGACGTGCTGGTCAAGGGCCTGGGCAGCATCCACGACGGCCTGGTCGCCCACGCGGACAACCACACCGACACGGACAACTACGCCCGCAAGAACCTGACGCCGTGAGCAAGTCCTCCGTCGCCAAGGCCGTCCAGAAGGTTACCGGCATGTGGTGGCCGGACGCCGACCCCGGAAAGCTGCGCAGGGTCGCCGACGCCTGGGACGCGATGGCCACCGCCCTCGACAACGTCACCGTGCCGACCAACAAGGCCGCCGCCGCCATCGTCGCCAACAACCACGGCCCGGCGATCGACGCCTTCGGCAAGTTCTGGGGCCGCTACTACGGCGGCAAGGACAAGGGCTGGCTCCCCGAGACGGCCGCTGCCTGCCGCGCCCTCGCCAAGGCGCTGCGCGACTTCGCCCACGAGGTGGACAAGGCCATCGACAAGCTGGAGGAGGAGGCGGCTCTCGTCGCGGGAACGCTCCTCGCCGGCACGGCCCTCGCCATCGTCACCGTCGGCATCTCCGAGGGCGCCGCCCTCGCCGCCTCCGCGGCCATCGTCGCCACAGCAGCGTCGGTGGGCATCACGGTCTCCGAGACCATCGCGCTGATCGCGGCCACCGTCCTGGTCGGCGCCGCCTTCGGCGCCGTCGAGGCCATCACCGTCGACCTCGCCGTCGCCCAGCCCATCCGCGTCGAACTCTTCGGCGACGGCGGCTACAGCCTCGACGAGGCCGTGGAGGCCGGCAAGTCCGGCGAGATCATGGGCGCCGCCGGCGGTGGCCTCGGAGCCGGCGGCCGCGCCCTCGTCAAAGCCGCCGCCGGCGCCGAAGCCGCCCCCCTCGCCCTCACGGGCCTCGCCAAGGCCGCCACCGCCGCCGAGTCCCTCCCCGGCCGCATGGCGGTCGGTGCCGGTCTCACCTACGCCTACGACTCCACCTTCCAGACCGGCCCGGTCATGCCCCTCGACCTCATCACCGGCGCCGTCGGCGCCAGTGCCGCGCCTAGGGGAAAGGCGGGGCGGAGTTTGAGCCAAGCAGGAGAGGGCCAGGAATACCTGCTCAGGACGGGCGGGTCGGATTATATTGACCCGCCCGAATCTGAAAAGACCCGGCAGGCGTACGAGAAGATTCGCCAGACCGCTGGCGACACGGAACGGATCGCCGCGAACACTGGATTCGATGTGGACGTCCTCAATAGGATTAAGAATCACATTTTCGAGAGAGTCCATGCTCGTGTGCCCGTGCCGCCAGAAGGGGCTCCGGCAACCGGCAGGTTTGCACCCATGGACCATATTGCCGAAATGTGGCAAAAGGCAGAGGCGGGCACGCTCACTCCGGAAGAATCCACAAAATTCTTCCGGTGGGCCTGCCATGAAGGTGTCGAGAGTATACTTATGGCGCCCCCTCACAATCTTCCATACAGGCAAGGGTACTGGGAAGACGGCACCCACTGGCCAGTCCGGGATGACTGGGGCGCGCATGAGGTGGCGCCGCACGAACACCGCCAGGACGCCTTCTCTGCCTGGGAAAAGCTAGGTCTTGAAAGGCCCGGTTTCCCGATAGCCGAAGATCTGTCCAATCTTGACGAAATTGCCGCACTGATTCTCGCGCAGAGGAAGACGCCATGAAGGATACGCACGCCCTGGCCGACCGGCTGGCGAACGTCGACTGGGACCCCGTGGAGACGGACCCCCGGCTACGCATCTCGCTCATGAAGGAGTTCCTCCGGCGTTCGGCGTTGTGGGCCCACCAGTTGGGCTCGGACACATGGCCCTTCTTCGACGTGGCCGCTCTGATCGACCCGTCCGTACGCGCCGATCACAAACTGGTCGAACTGGTCTCGAAGAGCTGCGCGCTGCAAAGTGCCGCCGTCCAGCAGAGCTGCATGGGTGCATTGCACTTTGCCGCCCTCCAGGAATCCGGCCGGGCCACGCCCCGACTGCCGGACCCCTATGAGCCCATCGTCTTCCTCTTCGAGAACGGCGGCGGCTTCACCCTAGACGGAACCGGAATGATCGACGTCGATGTCGCCGTGAGCATGAGCCGAGGCAAGCTGTCGGACTGGCTGGAACGCTCAGCACCGGTGTCGTGACATGCGCGACGGGTTGTCGTCACAGTGGGACGAGGCCGTTCCTGGGACGGTGCCCGGCGGCACCCCGGTCGGCGTCGGCTACGCCGGGCCCGCTGCGCTCCTTGCCCGGCAGACCGACCGCAAGGTGCATGAAGCCGTGTGGGAATGCGCCACAACCGGCGGATCGTCCGGCGTAGCCTTCGTCCATGGCAGAGAGCAAGGTCCGGAAGGCGGCGGCGCCGAAGCCGGCCGTGAAGAAGGCGGCGGTGAAGCCGAGGAAGCCGGAGTCGCACCTGGCGATGGTGCGGCGGGCCCGGCGGATCAACCGTGAGCTGGCGGAGCTGTACCCGTACGCGCACCCGGAGCTGGACTTCGAGAACCCGTTCCAGCTGCTGGTGGCCACCGTGCTGTCGGCGCAGACCACCGACCTGCGGGTGAACCAGACCACCCCGGCCCTGTTCGCGAAGTACCCGACGCCGGAGGACATGGCGGCGGCGAACCCGGAGGAGCTGGAGGAGATCATCCGGCCGACCGGCTTCTTCCGGAACAAGGCGAAGTCGCTGATCGGTCTGTCCACGGCACTGCGCGACGAGTTCGGCGGCGAGGTGCCCGGTCGGCTGGCCGATCTGGTGACGCTGCCCGGGGTCGGCCGCAAGACCGCGAACGTGGTGCTGGGCAACGTCTTCGGGGTCCCCGGCATCACCGTGGACACCCACTTCGGGCGGCTGGCCCGGCGGTTCGGCTGGACCACCGAGGAGGACCCGGTGAAGGTCGAGCTGGCCGTCGCCGAGATCTTCCCGAAGTCGGAGTGGACGATGCTCTCGCACCGGGTGGTCTTCCACGGCCGCCGGATCTGCCACTCCCAGAAGCCGGCTTGCGGCGCCTGCCCGATCGCGCCGCTCTGCCCCGCGTACGGCGAGGGCGAGCTGGACCTGGAGAAGGCCCGCAAGCTGCTCAAGTACGAGATGGGCGGCCGGCCCGGCCAGCGGCTGAGGCCGCCGTCGGACTTCCCCGGCGAGGCCGCCGCCCGGGCCGACGCGGCCGCTCACCAGGGGAAGGTCGCGGACCTGGGGGCGGAGGCGTGATCGGGGCCGGAGGGGTGATCGGCGGCGCGGTCGAGCGGAACGACCTGCCGGGCTGGCTGGAGCCGGTCCGGGACGCGGCCGAGCGGGTGCTGCCGGAGCAGCTGAGCCGCTTCCTGCCGCCGCGCGAGGGCGGTCGGCCGGCGGCCGTGCTGATGCTGTTCGGCGAGGGCCCGGACGGGCCGGACCTGCTGCTGATCGAGCGGGCCCGCTCGCTGCGCTCGCACGCCGGTCAGCCGTCCTTCCCGGGTGGCGCGCTGGACCCGGAGGACGGCGACCCGGACGGTCCCGGCCCGGTCGCGGCGGCGCTGCGCGAGGCCTGGGAGGAGACCGGCCTGGATCCGGCCGGGGTGCAGGTCTTCGCCGCGCTGCCCCGGCTGTACATCCCGGTGAGCGACTTCGTGGTGACCCCGGTGCTGGGCTGGTGGCGCGAGGAGTCGCCGGTGCGTCCGGTGGACCGGGGCGAGACCGGCGCGGTGTTCCGGGTGACCATCGCGGATCTGGCCGACCCGGCGAACCGGGTCCGGCTGCGGCACCCGTCCGGGCACGTCGGCCCGGCCTTCGCGGTCGCCGGGCGGCTGGTCTGGGGGTTCACCGCCGGGGTGATCGACCGGGTGCTGCACCACAGCGGGCTGGAGCTGCCCTGGGACCCGTCCCGGATCGTCGACCTCTCGGACGACGCGCTCGCGCTCGTCCAGGGCGACCTCGAACACTCCCGGGCCCTGCCGGGCGGCGACGCCGAGGGCTCGTGACGGTCCGTCGGCGCGGCACGGTCGCGAAGCGTGGGAGGGTGTCGGAGTGAACGTGCTGGATGTGCTGCTGGTCCTCGCCGCCGTCGGATTCGCCATCTCGGGCTACCGGCAGGGCTTCGTGGTGGGCGTCCTGTCGCTCGTCGGCTTCCTCGGCGGCGGCCTGTTGGCCGTCCAGCTGCTGCCGCTGCTGCTCGACCACCTCAGCCCCGGCACCACCGCCTCGGTGGTGGCCGTCGTGGTGGTGATCGTCTGCGCCGCGATCGGCCAGGCGGTCACCGCGCACTACGGCTGGAAGCTGCGCGGCCACATCGACCGCCGACCGGCCCGGGTGCTGGACGCCTCCGGCGGCGCGGTGGTCAACGTGATCTCGATGCTGCTGGTGGCCTGGCTGATCGGCTCCGCGCTGGCCGGGACGTCACTGCCGACGGTCTCCAAGCAGGTCCGCTCCTCGGCGATCCTCGGCGGCGTCCAGAACGCGCTGCCCGGCGACGCGCCGAACTGGTTCTCCGACTTCTCCAAGGTGCTCGCTCGCAACGGCTTCCCGCAGGTCTTCAACCCCTTCGAGCACGAGCCGATCACCCAGGTCGACACCCCCGACCCGGCACTGGCCAACAGCCCGGCGGTGACCAGGGCCCGGCAGAGCCTGGTGAAGGTGGTCGGCACCGCCACCTCCTGCGGCAAGACCCTGGAGGGCAGCGGCTTCGTCTTCGCCCCGCACCGGGTGATGACCAACGCCCACGTGGTCGGCGGCGTCGACGAGCCGACCGTGCAGATCGGCGGGGTCGGCCAGCTGTACGACGCCACCGTCGTCCGCTACGACTGGCAGCGCGACATCGCCGTCCTGGACGTGCCCAAGCTGAACGCGCCCGCGCTGACCTTCGCGGGCGAGGCCAAGACCAACGACAGCGCGATCGTCGCGGGCTTCCCCGAGAACGGTGCCTTCAACGTCCAGCCCGCCCGCATCCGCGGCCGGATCCAGGCCAACGGCCCGGACATCTACCACCGCGGCCAGGTGGTGCGCGACGTCTACTCGGTGCGCTCGCTGGTCCGCCAGGGAAACAGCGGGGGCCCGCTGCTCACCCCGGACGGACAGGTGTACGGCGTGGTGTTCGCCAAGTCCCTGGACAGTGCCGACACCGGGTATGTGCTGACCTCGGCGGAGGTGCGCGAGGACGCGACGGCGGGCAGCACCGCGAGCGGCAGGGTGGACACCCAGGGCTGCGCGCTCTGACACCCCGGCCGGACCGGCCCCGTCGGCGCCGGACCCGACGGCACCCGACCCGACGGCGTCTGACCGGCGGGGCCGACGCCCCGACGCCCCGGCGGCGCTGACGGTGCGATATCCGTCGTGTCGTCAGTCCGCCCTGATAGCCTCGGCGCGCTCACCCGTTCGGCTCAACCGGGTTGCCGTCCCGGAGTGAGTTCAACGGGAGGTCGTGGTAGTCCGATGATGGGTCATTCGCACGCGGTGAGCGGGGCGATGCTGTACGCCGCCTCCGCCCCGTTCCTGCCCCCGCTGCTGCTGCACACCACGCTGCAGCCGGCGGACATACTGATGGGCACCGTGCTGTGTGCGGGCGCGGCGCTGCTGCCGGACCTCGACCACCACGACGGTTCGATCGCCAACTTCCTCGGCCCGATCTCGAAGGCGCTCTGCCGCTTCGTGGCCTGGGCCTCCGGCGGGCACCGGCACGCCACCCACTCGCTGCTGTTCGTCGCGCTGATGGGCGGCGGCACCTGGGCCGGCGTCACCTTCCTGGGCCGCTACTTCACCCTCTCGGTGACGTTCTTCCTGCTGGCACTGGCGGTGAAGGCACTGCGGCTCTGCCCGCCGAGCAACGGCCCGGAGGCGTGGATCACCGTCATCGGCCTGGCCGCGCTCGGCACCTTCGGGATGAACACCTGGATGCCCAACGCGCCCGGCTGGCTGCCGTACGCGGTCGGACTGGGCACGCTGGCGCACCTGTTGGGCGACTGCCTGACCAAGAAGGGCGCGCCGCTGCTGTGGCCGCACAAGGAGCGCTACGAGATCGTGCTGATCAAGCGCAGCGGCAACAACGTCGAGACCAAGGTGCTGGTGCCGATCATGTCGGTGGCGACCTTCGTCCTGCTCTGGTTCACCGCGCTGTCGCCGGCGATGGTGAACTGACCGGCGATCGTGAACCGACCGCGTTCCGTCGCGGGCGGCCCTGATGAAGCGGCGCGAGGCCTCAGGTCTCGCGCCGCAGTCGCGCGCCGACCCACCGGGCGCGCCGACCGAGGATGCGCGGGATGCCCATCTGCCGTTGTGCTCCGCGCTGCCGGAGGTCGCGGCCGTCGAAGCCGAGGTCCTCCGCCCAGTCCGGGCGGTGTGCGGAGCGTTGGGGACTGTTGTGGCGTCGGCCGCGCGGGGCGTCGCCGCGATCGGGCATCCAGGTCATACCGGAAGGGATGCCCCTGGGCCGGTGGGAGTAACCGTACGGGTTCGCCGAAACTGGCCCATGCGGTTGTCATATGAGCACAACATAAAGGGAGTTGGGCCGTTGGGCCCGCCCCGGAGGGCCCTTCGCCGGGCCCTTCGGCCGTCACTCCTTGTGGCGGCCGACCCAGTCCAGCAGCTCGGCGGTGAACTCCTCCGGCGCCTCCTCGTGCGGGAAGTGCCCGACCCCCGGCAGCAGCCGCCAGCGGTACGGCGCCGCCACGTACTCGCCGCCGCCGAGCGCGGTGTGCGACAGCAGTACCGGGTCCGAGGCGCCCTGGACGTGCAGGGTCGGCGCGGTGATCGGCTTCTTCATCCGGCGGGCGAACTGGATGCCGTCCGGGCGTGCCATCGAGCGCAGCAGCCAGCGGTACGGCTCGATCGAGCAGTGCGCGGTGCTGGGGATCTGGATCGCCTGCCGGTACGCGTGCACCGCCGCCTCGTCCAGCTTCTTCGGCCCGGTCCACTCGTCCAGGTAGCGGCCGACCAGCGCCGCGTCGTCGGCGACCAGGCGGCGCTCCGGTATCCACGGCCGCTGGAAGCCCAGCACGTGGTCGAAGGCGGCCATCTGCTTGCGGTCCGTCAGCAGTGCCCGGCGCAGGTCCCGGGGGTGGGCCGCGGAGACCACGGTGAGGCTCTGGATCACCGACGGGCGCATCACCGCGGCCACCCAGGCCAGGGTGCCGCCGGAGGCGTGCCCGACCAGGTGCGCCTGGCGCTCGCCGAGCGAGCGGATCACACCGGTGATGTCCAGGGCGAGGTTGCCCGGGTCGTAACCGCGCGGGGTGCGGTCGCTGCCGCCGATGCCCCGCAGGTCGAGCGCCACCGCGCGGTAGCCGGCCTCGGCGAGCGCGGTCAGCTGGTGGCGCCACGCCCACCAGTACTCGGGCCAGCCGTGCACCAGCAGCACCAGCGGGCCGGAGCCCAGCTCGGTGATGTGGAAGCGGGCGCCGTTGGCGGCGAGGTCGCGGTGCGTCCAGGGGCCGGACTGCCGGATGCTCCACGCCTCGGCCACGCCCTCGCCCCCGTCCGTGTCCTCGTTGCCTTCGCCCGCTCCGCCGCTCCGCCCGCCGGTGACGCCTTCGCCGTCGGCCCGGCCGAGCCCGGGGACCGTGTCGGCGGCCTCCGGTCCGGCGTCCGGTCCGGTCTCGGGTCCGGATCCCCGTTCGGGGGACAGCTCGGGGCCGGAGTCGGGGCCGGGATCGGCGGACGGCTGCGCGGTCACGGGCTTCTGGTCGAGCGGCATACCGAGAGCGTGTCACATCCGCGCGCCGGACACGTGCCCGGCACTCGCTGTCGGCGGGTCCCGAGGCCCTCCCGTGGTTACGGGATGCGGCCCAGGCCCCGGTCGATCTCCTCCTGGGTGGCCGGACGCGGCCGGGCGTTCTTCAGCACCTCGGCGGTCTTCTGGGCACCCTCGATGGCGCGGTGCGGCGGCTCGATCTTCTTGAACGAGCGGTAGGCCAGCACCCCGAGCAGGACCGCGAGCAGCAGGTAGGCGCCCGCCACGATGAGGAAGGACCAGCCGAGCGAGAGGCCCAGCGCGTGGATGCCGAAGGCCGCCGCGGCGCTCAGCATCGGCACGGCGAACAGCGCCACCGTGGCGGCGACCAGGATCGAGACCCCGCCGGAGACGCCGCGCTTGACGTCCTTGCGGATCTCGGCCTTGGCGAGGGCGATCTCGTCGTGGACGAGCGCGCTCAGGTCGGCGGTGGCCGCCGCGAACAGCTGCCCCACCGAACGCTCGCCCTCGTAGGGCGCCCGGCCGTTGCTGGACGGGTCTGCGGCTCCTGCGGGCATCAGCTGTTCTCCTCTGCGGCTGTTGCGGCGTGACGCCGTCGCGGTGTGCGGTTTCCGGGGCCGGTGGGGGGTCCGGAGGCGTCAGTGGTTTGTCGACAGCTCAGAATCATGCCCCTACCGGTCAGTCGGACACCACTCCGGGGCCCCGCCGGAGGGACGTGTCCTGGCTTCGGAAGGCCGACCGGAGCCTCCCTGGAGGGTTTCGGCGCCGGGCCGGCGGTCCGTTCGGTGATCGGTTCGGTGGGCGGTTCAGCGGTCGGTTCCGGGCCGTCCGTCGGGCAGCCCTCGGACGGTGCCGGTGCCGGTGCCGGTGCCGGTGCCGGTGTCGGCGGCGTCGGTGGTCCCGGCAGCGTCGGCGCTCCGGGCCTGCCAGGCCGGGTCGTCCTGCTGGTAGACGTCCGGGATGCCGTCGCCGTCCTCGTCCCGGTCCTCCTCCTCGCAGAGCGCGCGGTAGTGCCGGTTGCGCAGCTTGAGCAGCACGGTGGCGATCAGCGCGCAGAGCAGTGAGCCGACCAGGACGGCCGTCTTGGAGCGGTCGGCGAGCGTCAGGTCGTCCCGGAAGGCCAGCTCGCTGATCAGCAGCGAGACGGTGAAGCCGATTCCGGCGAGCACCGAGACGGCGAACAGGTCGGCCCACTTGAGCTGGGGGTTCAGTTCGGCCCGGGTGAACCGGGCGGCCAGCCAGGTGCCGCCGAATATGCCCACCGTCTTGCCGACCAGCAGGCCGATCACGATGCCGAGCGGGGTGGCCTGGGTGAACACCTCGCGCAGCGCCGGGCCGGAGATCGTCACCCCGGCCGCGAACAGTGCGAACACCGGGACGGCCAGCCCGGCCGAGAGCGGGCGGACCAGGTGCTCGATGTGCTCGCCGGGGGAGTGCTTCTCGTCGCCCTCCCGGTGGCAGCGCAGCATCAGGCCCATCGCGACGCCCGCGACCGTGGCGTGGATGCCGCTCTCGTGCATCAGCGCCCAGACCACGAGGGCCAGCGGGACGAACAGGTACCAGCCCTTCACCCCGCGCCGGTGCAGGAACCAGAACAGCACCAGGCCGGCGAAGGCCAGGCCGAGCGCCCAGAACTTGATCCCGGAGCTGTAGAAGATCGCGATGATCAGGATCGCGATCAGGTCGTCGACCACGGCCAGGGTCAGCAGGAAGGCGCGCAGGGCCGAGGGCAGGTGGCTGCCGACCACGGCCAGCACGCCGAGGGCGAAGGCGATGTCGGTGGCGGTCGGGATGGCCCAGCCGCCGGGGTGGCCGCCGCTGCCGGAGTTGATCAGGGCGAACAGGATCGCGGGCAGGGCGACGCCGCAGATGGCGGCGATCACCGGGAGCGCGGCCGCGCTCGGAGTGCGTAGCTCGCCCGCGACGAACTCGCGCTTGAGCTCGATGCCGGCCACGAAGAAGAAGATCGTCAGCAGGCCGTCCTTGGCCCAGTTGGCCAGGGTGAGGTCGAGGTGCAGCGGGGCGGACGGGCCGATCTTGTAGTCGAGCAGGCTCTCGTACCCGTGCGGCCACACATTGGCCCAGATCAGCGCGACCACGGCGGCGGCCAGCAGCAGCATGCCGCCGACCGTCTCGGTGCGCAGGGCGTCGGTGACGAAGGTGCGCTCGGGCAGTGACAGCCGGCCGAGGAACTGCCGGCGGCGGGTCGTCGGCTCGTGGACGGGCGGCTGGTCGGTCACGAGGGACCTCCTGGGGCTGGGAGCGGCAACGGATGCACGGGTGGTGCAGTTGCCGACCAGACTTCCCGGCGCGCCCTGTGACGCCCGCGACTCCTGCTCAAGGATCTTGATGCGTCCTTAACAGTCTAGCGGGACGTTCGGGTGACATCCGGACTGTCCTTATAAAGGATTTAAGCCCTGTGGGCCGGTTCTGCACTCCCGAGGAGCAGCGGACCGGCACCCGAACGGCTCAGGCCGAGTGCAGTCGGGTGAACGGCTCCCTAAGGTCGGTTCCAGGCGCTCGCCCGTTCCGGGCCGGTGCGCACCCCTTCCCGCTCCACCCTTTCCGCTGTTCCAGCTGGAGGCACGACCATGCCCGGTGGCGGCACCACCATGCCCCAACCGCCCCTCTTACCCGGCGAACCCGCCGCCCCGAACGGTCCGGGGCGCTACGCGGACGGTCCCCCGGACCCTCCGCCCGACGGTCCCGTGGACCCCCACCCCGACATCCCGGCCGACCTCGGACGACTGCTCCGCCCGCTGTTCCGCACCGCCGGCCCGGACGGCGGCGTCGCCGTCGCCGTGATCCGCGGCGACGAGCGGGCGGTCGCCTGCCGGGGACGGTTCGACCGCTCCGGCGAACGTCCGGTCCGCGCCGACACCCGGTTCGAGCTCGGTTCGGTGACCAAGACCTTCACCGGGCTGCTGCTCGCCGAGATGGCCGCCCGCGGCGAGGTCCGGTACGACGACCCGATCGACCGCTACCTCCCCGCGAACGCCGTCCCCGGCTACCCGCACGAGCGGCCGATCACCCTGCTCCACCTGGCCACCCACACCTCCGGCCTGCCCCGACTGCCGGTCGGCGTGCTGCCGGCGGTGGCCCCCCGGTGGTTCACCCGGCCGTACGCCACGTTCGGCCCGGCGCACCTGCTCAGGGCGCTGCCGCGGACCCCCGTCCGGGGGACCCCGGGCACGCAGGTGCGCTACTCCAACCTCGGCTGCGGACTGCTCGGACTGCTGCTGGCCAATGCGGCCGGGCAGCGCTACGACGACCTGCTGGCCGCCCGGGTCTGCGGGCCGCTCGGCCTGGTGGACACCTCCTGCGGCCCCGGCCGGGAGGACGCCGGCGGGTACCGGCGCGGCCGCCGGGTGCCTTCGTTCCGGCTGCCCGCGCTGCCGGGCGCCTCGGCGCTGCGCTCCACCGCCGACGACATGCTCCGCTACCTGCAGGCGCACCTGTCGCTGGACGCCGTACCGCTGCCCGAGCGGGCCGACGAGGCGGCGCTGCGGACGGCCCTCGGTGAGGTCCGCCGACCCCGGGTGGGGCGGCGCCGGGGCGGCGGCCTCCGGCTCTGTCTGGGCTGGAACCAGCGGGTGCCGGTCGTGGCGGCCGGTGAGCTCGACGCGGTCGACGCGCTCGACGCGGTAGACGAGTTCGACGAGGTCCTCGGGCTGGGCGGCGCCGCCCAGGCCCGTGACGTGGGCGACCCGGGCCTGGACGCGGTCGCGGAGGCGGTCGCCGATGCGGTCGGTGCGGTGGGGGCCGGTCCGGGCGCGGGGTCGGAGGACCCGGGGGAGCTGGTGTTCCACGCCAGCTCGGCCCGTGGGTCCAGCGCCTTCGTCGGATTCAGTCCGCGGGCCCAGGTCGGGCTGGCGGTGCTGACCGGGGCCCGGTCGGGGGTGCGGATCGGGCGTGGCCGGGGCTTCGTCCAGACCGCGTACGAAGTCCTGCGCACCCTGGCCGCGCAGCGCGTGACGGCGGTGGGCGTGACGGCGGTGGGCGTAGCGGCGAGGGGTGGGGCGGCGAGAGGTGGGGCGGCCCCGGAGACGTGATCCCTCCAGGGGAACGACGACGGGGCCCGGGGGGGGGTGACCCCCCCGGGCCCCGGGCCCGGGCCGGCCCGGGGGGCCGCCGGGGGGGCCGGCGCGGCGGGGGTGGGGGGGGCGGTGGTGATATTTATGTAGACTAAA
>NZ_JBEOSV010000116.1:0-16015 GCF_040303245.1 Kitasatospora sp. NPDC096077
GCCGCCCGGGGCACCCCGGCGCCGCTTCCCCCCCCGGCCGGGTGCGGGGGAAGGGCGCCGGGGTGCCCGGCGGACTCGGGACCGGTGTCAGCCACGCGCACCGGAGCGGCGACGCAGCAGGGCGAAGCCCAGCGCACCGGCGCCGACGGCCGCGACGGCGCCGCCGCCCGCCAGCATCAGGCCGTTGCCGTCCGTCGCGCCCGAGCCGTCACCGGCCTGGGCGGCACCCTTCGGCACCTCGCGGACCTGCGGCTGGCCGCCGGCCGGGGCGGGGGTGGGCTGACCGGTGGCGCCCGGGTGGGCCGGCTTGGCGGTGCCGACGACGCCGGGGGCGGCGGCGGAGCCGGGCTCGACGGCCGCCGCGGAGGGGGTCGGACGGGCCGAGGTCGCGCCGGCGGCCGACCCGTCGGCGGGGGCGGCGGTCGGCTTGGCCGGGGCCGGCTGCGGGGTGCCGTCGGCCCAGGCCTGCCCGCCGGTGACGACGGTCACCAGCGCGGCGCCGGTCAGGGCGCAGACCGCCAGCATGCGACGGGCGGGCGAACGGTCGGTGCGGGTCCGGCGCGGGGTCCTGCTCATGGGGCGGTTCTCCTTGGTCTGCGTCACGCCCGGCCGGGGGTGGCCGGTGCGTCGCCAGCGACAGTAGGAGCGCCGTGTCGCGGTGCCCGCCCGGCCGCGTCACGGCCGCCCATCGGCTCCGTAACGGTCTTCGCGCGGGCTCCGTAACAGGGCCCGCAACAGGGTCCGTAACAGGCTCCGCAACCGCCGTCGCGAGGCTCCGCAACCGCCGTCGCGCGCCGTCCGCCACGGCGGTCCCGGCCGCCGCCCGACCCGACCGCGGATTTCTTCGAGCACGCACTGAGCACCCCCGCCCGCCCGTCCGTATCCCTCGGTGGGGGAGAAACCAAGGATCAACCTGGGGGTCGCTCGAAGAAAGGTGGCAGCGATGAGCGTGCTCGCCAATCTGGTGCCGTCGATGTGGCACTCGTCCCGTGGCAGGGGCGGACGCGGCTACGGCGACGACCGTTACGACCGGGATGACCGGTTCGACAGGGGAGACCGGGGCCGTGGCCGTCGGGGTCGTGGTCGTGGACGGGGCCGTCGGCACGGTCGGTATTGACGGCTGACGGATCGCTGATGGTGTAGGGCCAGGACGAGCAGGTGTGGTCGCCGCGGCGGTGGCTGACCGTCGACGAGAGCGAGGGAGAGGACCGGTCCGAACCGGTCGTCGCCCCGGCTCCGACGGTCTCGTTGCGGCGGACCTTCCGGCGGTTCTGGCCCTACACCCGCGGCGGACGGCGCTGGCTGGTGCCGTTGCTGGTGATCGTCCTGCTCGGACCGGTGGTCGACGCGGCGATGATCTGGCTGTTCAAGATCGTCATCGACGACGTGCTGGTGCCGCACCGGTACGGACTGTTCCTGCCGGTCGCGCTCGCGTACGCCGGACTGGCCCTGCTGGCCGGCGCGTTGGGCTTCGTGGACGAGATGGCCTCGACCTGGGTCAGCGAACGCTTCCTGCTCGAACTGCGCACGGACGTCTTCCAGCACCTCCAGGACCTGCCGCTGAGCTTCTTCGAACGGCGCCGACTGGGCGACGTGTTGTCCCGGCTGACCTCGGACATCGAGGCGGTCGAGACCTTTCTGCTGTCCGGCATCCTGGAAGCGGTCGCGTACGTCGCCGAACTGGCGGTCTTCCTGGGCGTGTTGTTCTACCTGCGCTGGGACCTCGCGCTGACCGCACTGGTGGTCGTGCCACTGTTCTGGGTCACCGCCCGGCACTTCTCGGCCCGGGTGAAGACGGCCTCCCGCGAGCGGCGGCGGCGCAGCGGCTCGGTCAGCGCCCTCGCCGAGGAGACGCTGGGCAACATCGCCCTGGTGCAGGCGTACAACCGGCAGGACTGGGAGCAGAAGCGGTTCGTGCGGGAGAACCTGGGCCGCTTCCGGGCGACCATGTCGGCGACCCGGCTGCGTGCGACGTTCACCCCGATCGTGGACATGCTGGAGCTGATCGGCGGCCTGATCGTGCTCGGGCTGGGCGCCTGGGAGATGGCTCACGACCGCCTCACTCTCGGTGAACTCCTGGTCTTCGTAGCCCTGTTGAGCCGCCTCTACGAACCGATCCACGGGATCGGACAACTCAGCAACGCCTTCTTCTCCGCCGCGGCCTCCGCCGAGCGGATCATCGAACTGCTCGACCAGCGCCCGCAGGTGGCGGATCCGCCGCGGCCGCTGCGCCCGGCCCGGGTGCGCGGGGCGGTGGCCTTCGACGGGGTGCGGTTCAGCTACCCGGACTCGCTCCGGGCGGCGCTGGACGACGTCTCCTTCCGGGCCGAGCCGGGCGAGACGGTCGCGCTGGTCGGGGAGAGCGGAGCGGGCAAGTCGACGATCGCCAAGCTGCTGCTGCGCTTCTACGACCCGGAGCGCGGATCCGTCCGACTGGACGGGACGGACCTGCGCGAACTGGCGATGGCCGACCTGCGCGAGCACATCGCGGTGCTGCTCCAGGAGACCCTGGTCATCCACGGCAGCATCCGGGAGAACATCGCCTACGGCCGCCCGGGGGCCACCGACGCCCAGATCACGGCGGCCGCCCGGGCCGCCGACGCGCACGAGTTCGTCAGTCGGCTGCCGGAGGGCTACGACACGGTGGTGGGCCAGCACGGACGGTTGCTGTCCGGCGGCCAGCGCCAGCGGATCGCGATCGCCCGGGCGATGATCCGGGACGCGCCCGTGCTGCTGCTCGACGAGCCGACCACCGGGCTGGACGCGGAGTCGGGGCGGCGGATCCTGGAGCCGCTGGGACGGCTGATGAGCGGCCGTACGACGATCATCATCTCGCACAACCTGCTGACCGTACGGCACGCCGACCGGATCGTCCTGCTGCGCGAGGGCCGGGTCGCGGCCTGCGGCAGCCACACCGAACTGCTGGCCCACGACGACGGCTACGCCCGGCTCGACCGCGCCGCCGGACTGGCGACCAGGCTCAACCGCTGACCTGCCCCCGCCGGGCCGTGGTCCCCGTCCGACGCCCGGCCCGACGCTCCGCCCGCAGCTGCCGCAGCGTCCACTCCTCCCCGAGCAACCGGGCCCGGGCGCCGAAGAGTTCGGCCGCCCGGCGGTACGAGAGCCGGGCACGACCGGTGTGCGGGCAGCGGTCGGCGGCGGGGGTGCCGGCCCGGGCCCGGCGGTCGGTGAGGAAGAGCGGGCCGCCGGAGCGGCCGGCGATCAGCAGCGGGAGCAGCCGGGCGGTGCCGGCGCCCCAGTGGATCCGGGGCCGGCCGGGTCGGGGGTGGGTGCGGCGGCCGGGCAGGTCCAACTGGTCGGTGTTCAGGGCCAGTACGGCCTCGATGCCGGCGCCGGACTCGTGCAGCAGCTGCCAGAGCGTCTGTTCGCGCAGCGGGGCGCGGCCGGCGAACAGGGTGCGCAGCTGCTCGGGGGTCAACGGCGTCGAACCGGCCTCCCCGACCGCAATCCCGGCGGTGTCCCCGACCGCGTCCCCGCTGCCGGGATCGGCCGCTCCGCGCAATGCTCCGGGCAACGTTCCGGGCAACGGCCCGGGCCGCAGCCCGGCGCTGGGGTCGCCGTCGATCCAGCCCCGGCCGCGCCACCAGGCCACGGCCGCCCGGAGGGTGGAGAGTTCGCGGCTGAGGGTGCGCGGGTCGGTGTCGGTGCCGCGTCGGGCGACGGCGGTGCGCAGCCGGGCGGCGGCGTCCGGGTGGTCGAGCAGGGCGAGCGGCAGCACGGGCGGGCGGGCGCGCCGCCGTTCGGGGCCGGTGGGGGCGGGCCGGTCGGCGAGTGCCCAGGCCCAGGTGTCCAGCGCGATCCGGTAGATCCGCCGGGAGCCCTCGGCGAGCCCGGAGGCGGCCAGGTAGCGCTCGACGGCGAGGCCGTACTCGACCGGGGGGAGTTCCGTCACGTGCGCCGCCTTCTACCGCAGTAAATACCCGAGGAACCTTTCACTCAAGGGTATCCAGGAAGCGCAGTAAACCGCAGGTGAATCGGCTTATGGGGAAGTATTTACTGCGGCAGCGAGGATTCCGGAGAAATTGATGACACCAGGCTCAGGTTTTTCCCCGGAAACCCTTGAACCCGGTTCCCGCCGCGCCGCAGACTGGCTGTCCATGGCAGTGGAAACAGAACGGATCCGGGCCCGCCGAAGGCCGCTCGGAGACCGTCTCGCCGTGCTGGGCGAGCGCGAATTCACCCGCTTCTTCATCGGCTACACGACCTCCCTCCTCGGCTCCTCGATGGCGCCGGTCGCGGTCGCCTTCGCGGTGCTGGACGGCGGCGGGACGGGCACCGACCTCGGTTGGGTGATGGCCGCCCGGATCCTCCCGGTGGTGCTGGTCCTGCTGGCCGGCGGGGTGATCGCCGACCGGCTGGGCAGCCGCCGGCTGATGCTCGGCTCGGACGTGCTGCGCGGCCTGGTCCAGGCGCTGTTCGCCGCGCTGCTGGCGGCCGGGCGCGCGCCGGTCTGGGCGATGGTGGTCCTGGTGGCGGTCTGGGGGATCGGGGAGGGGCTGTTCATGCCCGCCCTCGGCGCGATCGTGCCCGACCTGGTGCGCCGCAGGGAGCTGCTGGCGGACGGCAACACCCTGCTGGGCCTGTCGCGTTCGGTGTCCACGGTGGCCGGGCCCGCGCTGGCCGGCCTGGTCACCGCGACCCGGGGACCGGCCGCCGTGCTGTTGATCGACGCGCTGACGTACGGTGTCGGCGCCCTCGCGCTGGCCGGGCTGCGGCTCCCGGACCGACCACCCGCCGGCGGCGGGGGCTCGGTGGTCCACGAACTGCGGTCCGGCTGGTCGGAGTTCGCCGCCCGCCCGTGGCTGTGGATCACCACCGCGCAGATGGGCCTGTTCAACCTGCTGGTCTGGGCCCCGTTCCTGGTGCTCGGCCCGCTCACCGCGCAGCGGGAGCTGGGCGGCGCCCGGGCCTGGGGCCTGGTGATGGGCCTGTACGGGGCTGGCGCGGTGCTGGGCGGGCTGCTGATGCTGGGCCGTCGCCCCGGCCGCCCGCTCGCGCTGGCCACCGCGGCCGGCCTGGTCTGGGCGCTGCCGTCCGCCGCGCTGGCGGCCGGGGCGGCGCTGCCCTGGGTGGTCGCGGGCGCGCTGGTGGCGGGGGTCGGCTCGGCGGTCTGCGGGAGCCTGTACGGCACGACGATGCAGCACTGGGTGCCCGCGGCCCTGCTGGGCCGGCTGACCTCCTTCGGGGCGCTCGGCTCCTTCGTCCTCGGCCCGCTCGGGCTGGCGGCGGCCGGCCCCGCGGCGGCCCGGTTCGGCACCGGCGGGGTGCTGTTGCTCGGGTCGGTCTGGCAAGTGGTGGCCGGGGTCGTAGTGTTGGGCGTACCGGCCGTACGGAATCGTCGCTGGGAGGAAGGCCCGGACACCTGACGCACCCCTCGGACGGCTTCGGGGCGCACCCCCGGCCACCGGTGCGGCCCACCGCGCACCGTACCCGGCCGGCCCCGGAGTACCGCCGGTCGCTCCGCCCACGCGTGCGTGCCTCCGCGGCGGGCGGGGTGGCCGGGACGGTCGTACGGTGGAGGCACGGGGGTGACGGAGGAGGTTCGATCATGCCCGGTTCGCTCACCATCGGCCACCACCAGGCCGCGGCCACCCTGGACCACGAGACCACGGAACGGCTGGCCACCGTCCTGGCCGACCTGGCGTACCTGCTGGAGATCCCGGGGCCGGACCGGATCTCCGACGCCCAGGTCGCCGTCCTGTGCGAGGGACGCAGCCCGGACCGCTCCGAACTGGTGCACTGGTGCGCCTCGACCGCCCGCACGCTGAAGCGGCAGCTCTGACCGGAGCGACCCCGGCCGCGACCAGAGCGGTCACGACCGCCCCGGCCCGGACCGCCCCGGCCTCGACCGGGTCGGTCGGTGGCCCGCCCCGCCCGCCGTACGATGGCGCGCGGGGCGAGCCCGCCCCCTGGCCGCCGGGACGCCCGGCGGTCGGCCCGGTGGAGGGTGGGGGCCCGAACGTGTCGCAGTCCCGGTCGTCGTCCGTGTCCTGGCTGACCGTGCCGACCCCGCTGCCCAGTGGCCCGATGCAGATCGGGGTGACGCCGCTGGGCGTGGCTGCAGCCGGCTACGGGGTGCGGGCGGACGCGGCCCCGCCGTGCACCGACCCGGCGAAGTCCGACGCCGTCACCGAGCGGATCGGCGCCTACCTGGCGGGCCGCACCCGCGAGTTGGGCCTGCCGATCGACTGGAGCCTGAGCTCCGGACCGCACCGCACGGTGCTGCGGACGCTCTGGGAGCAGGTGCCGTACGGCCGGACCGTCACCTACGGCGAACTGGCCGCCCGCAGCGGGGTGTTCGAGGACGTCACCGAACCCGGCCTGGCCGCCCGGACGGTCGGGCAGATGATGGCCGCCAACCCGGTCGCCCTGCTGGTGCCCTGCCACCGGGTGGTGGCGGCGGACGGGATCGGTGGCTTCGGCGGCGGCCGGGTCGGGATCGAGGTCAAGCGCTGGCTGCTCACCCTGGAAGGGGTGTTGGAGCCGACGCTGGACTGGACCGGCCCGCTGTAGCCATAGCGCCCGCCATGCCTTCCGTGCCCGCGCCCGCGCCCGCGCCGACCGTCCGGACCGTCAGGCCCGCCGGGCCGGCACCGCGGCGGTGCGCGGCAGCACCGGCTGGATCCCGGACACCAGCGTGTACTCGACGCCCTCCACCGCCGCCGCCGGCACCGTGCGGGCCTCGACCCGCTCCCCGAGCGCCAGCCGCACCGCGTCCCAGGCCAGGTTGAGCCCGCACAGCCGTAGTTGGTACAGCCCGGCGGCCGGGCGGGTGTTGACGTCGATCACCACCGGCCGCCCCTCCCACTGCCGGAACTGGACGTTGCTCAGGTACGCCATCGCACTCGCCCCGACCAGCCGCCGCACCGGTTCCAGGTGGCGTTCCGCGGTGGTGAAGCCCCGGCGGCGCCCGTCCTTGGTGCGGCCGACCACGGTGAGCGGGCGGCCGTCCCGGTCGGCCAGGCAGTCCACCGAGACCTCCGGCCCGTCCAGGTACGGCATCACCAGCAGGTCGACGTCGTGCCCGGGCACGGCCAGCGCCGCCGCCACCTGCCCGACCTGCACCCGGTGGTCCCAGCCCCGCAACCGGGTCGGGCCGTACGGCTCCCGGGTGAGCACCCGGAAGCCCGCGCCGCCCGCGCCGGTGGTGGGTTTGAGGCAGGCGGTGTGCCCGTCGCCCTCGATCAGGTCGACGGCGGCCAGCAGTTCGTCCGGGGTGCGGACCCGCCACCGGGGTGGGGTGGGCAGTCCGGCGGCGTCGATCGCGGTGTAGCCGTCGGCCTTGCTCCGGAAGGTCGCGATCGCGCCGGCGGGCGGGCAGAGCAGGGCGGTGCCGATCGCCTCGAACGCCGGCCGGGCCAGCGCGACGGCGAGCTGGTGGAGTTGGGGGAGGAAGACGTCGACGGCGTGCCGGGCGCAGTAGTCCAGGGCGTAGTCGACGTAGGCGTCGGCGGGCAGGTCGGCGGGTTCGGGGCCGCCGTGGTCGGCGGCGGCGAGGACCGGGGAGTCCGGGTCGGCGTGGGTGGCGTGGACGATCACCGGGCGTGCGGCGGTGCGGAGTTGCTCGATGAAGAAGACGTTCTCGGAGTAGGTGCGGTTCAGCCAGACCCGTACGGGTGAGGTCATGCGACGCCTCCAGGACCGTAGTTGACGAAGGGTCAGGGCACCCTAGCGGCCTGTTCGACGGCTTCGAACGGTGGGGTCGACGCGTACGGGAGGTGTCAAGGGGTGACGCGGACGGGGCGGTCGATGGGGGAAGATGGGGCCCGGCATTCCGATCAGTTCGAATAAAAAGTCGAACAGATATCGATCAGGTGATCTAGTCGTACTATTTGTTCGGTTATTCGGAACCACTCGAATGAGTGATTGCGGTCAGCCTCCGAACGGGCCCACCATGAAGCTGCAACATGAATGTGCAAGGCGACACTTCATCGGGTTTGCGAAGGGCTCCCCATATGTCGACCGAAACCAATGCCGGTGTTCCTGCTCCGGGCGCGCAACCGGAGATCCGGCAGCAGCAGTCCCTGAGCACGGCGGGCGCGCGGAACCTCGCCACGACCACCAAGTCCGCGCCGCAGATGCAGGGCATCAGTCCGCGCTGGCTGCTCAAGATGCTGCCCTGGGTGCAGGTCTCCGGCGGTACGTACCGGGTCAACCGCCGACTGCGTCACAAGGTCGGCCGCGGCCGGGTGAGCTTCGTCAAGACCGGTTCCGAGGTGCGGGTCGTCCCGCAGACGCTGGCCGAGGTGCCGGTGCTGCGCGGGTACGAGGACGAGGCGGTGCTGCAGGAGCTGGCCGGCCGCTTCGTGCAGCGCCAGTTCAACCCGGGGGACGTCCTGGTCAGCGCGGGCGCGCCGATCACCGAGGTCTTCCTCATCGCGCACGGCAAGCTCGACCGCCTCGGCACCGGCAAGTACGGCGAGGAGACGGTGGTCGGCACCCTCGCCGACGGCGACCACCTGGGCGACGAGGCGCTCCAGGAGGAGGACGGCGTCTGGCCGTACACCGTCCGCGCCGCCACGGCCGGCACGGTGATGGCGCTCACCTGGCCCTCCTTCCAGGAGCTGCACGACCGCTCCGAGTCGCTGCAGCTGCAGATCATGGAGTACCTGAACGGCTTCCAGCAGGCGCAGAACAAGCACGGCGAGGCCGCGATCGACCTCTCCGCCGGCCACCAGGGCGAGTACGACCTGCCCGGCGCCTTCGTGGACTACGAGCTCAAGCCGCGCGAGTACGAGCTGAGCGTCGCGCAGACCATCCTCAAGGTCCACAGCCGCGTCGCCGACCTCTACAACCAGCCGATGAACCAGACCGAGCACCAGCTCCGGCTGACCATCGAGGCGCTGCGCGAGCGCCAGGAGCACGAGCTCGTCAACAACCCCGAGTTCGGGCTGCTGGAGAGCGCCGAGTACGACCAGCGGATCCAGACCCACTCCGGCCCGCCCACCCCGGACGACATGGACGAGCTGCTCAGCCGCCGCCGCAGCACCAAGATGTTCCTGGCCCACCCCAAGGCCATCGCCGCCTTCGGCCGGGAGTGCAGCAAGCGCGGCCTCTACCCGGGCACCGTCGAGGTCGAGGGCAAGCACATCGGCTCCTGGCGCGGGGTGCCGATCTTCCCGTGCAACAAGATCCCGATCGTCGGCGGGCACACCAGCTCGATCATCGCGATGCGCGTCGGCGAGGACAACCAGGGTGTCGTCGGCCTGCACCAGACCGGAATTCCGGACGAATACCAGCCGAGCCTTTCGGTGCGGTTCATGGGAATCGACGAGAAGGCCATCATTTCGTACCTGGTGAGCGCGTACTACTCGGCCGCGATCCTCGTCCCGGACGCCGTCGGCGTGCTGGAGAACGTGGACATCGCCCAGCGCTGAGCCGCCGCGCCCACTGAGGACCCGCTGCGCATCCGCGCCGTCCGACCGGGGAGATCCGCCCCGGCCGGGCGGCGCGCTGCGGCGCGTACGGCCACCGGCCCGCCGCCCCGGAGTCGCCCTGCGTCGCAGAGCCGCCCGCCGCCTCGGGCCCGCCCCACGCCTCAGACACGCCCCAGCACCACCCGACCGCCCCGACCGGGCCGGCCGGCCCACGACAGGCGCCCTACGGGGGGAGAACACCCATGACGAGCTCCACGCTGGAGCGGGACCACAAAGAGGGCCACGAGGCGGCGGACATCCTCGCCCGCGCCCGCGGGCTGGTCGACCCGGTCCTGCGGGCCGCCGTCGACTCGCTGCCCGGCACGATGCGCAAGGTCGCCGGCTACCACTTCGGCTGGTGGGAGGCGGACGGCACGCCCTCCGAGTCCTCCTCCGGCAAGGCGATCCGCCCGGCCCTGGTCCTCGCCGCCACCCAGGCCCTCGGAGGCACCCCCGCCAAGGCCGCCGCCGCGGCCGCCGCGGTGGAGCTGGTCCACAACTTCACCCTGCTCCACGACGACGTCATCGACCGGGACGAGACCCGCCGTCACCGACCCACCGCCTGGCGGGTGTTCGGCACCACCGAGGCCATCCTGGCCGGCGACGCGATGCACTCCCTCGCTCTGCGGCTGGTCGCCGAGGACGCCCACCCGGCCGCCCGGGGCGCGATCCGCCGGCTCGCCGACTGCGTGGTCGAACTCTGCGAGGGCCAGCAGATCGACTGCGCCTTCGAACAGCGCAACGACGTCTCGCTCACCGAGTGCCTGGCGATGGCCGAGGCCAAGACCGGCGCCCTGCTCGGCGCCGCCTGTGCGATGGGCGCGCTGTACGGCGGCGGCTCCGAGGAGGCGGCGCAGGCGATGGACGGCTTCGGCCGGGAAATCGGCCTGGCCTTCCAGCTGATCGACGACCTGATCGGCATCTGGGGGGACCCGACGGTCACCGGCAAGCCGGTCGGCGCGGACCTGGTCGCCCGGAAGAAGTCGCTGCCGGTGGTCAAGGCGCTCGGCTCGGGCACCCTTGCGGGCGCCCGGCTCGCCGAGCTCTACGCGCTCGAACGGCCGCTCAGCGCCCAGGAGTTGGCCGACTGCGCGGCTGCCGTGGATGCGGCCGGCGGACGCGGCTGGGCGCAGGGCGAGTCCTGCGAGCGGATGGCGGCGGCGATGGCGCAGCTGGCCGCGGCCGTCCCGGAGCCGGCCGCGGCCGACGAACTGCTGGCGCTCGCCGAGCTGGTGACCCGCCGCACCCACTGAGCACCGGCTGCGCACCCACTGCGCATCCACTGAGCGGCCGCTGCGCACCCCGCTGCGCATCTGCTGAGCCCGTTCGGAGTGGGAAGTCGGTCGGCCCGACTTCCCACTCCGGCGCCCCGCGACGCATCCGTACCTCTCAGCCGTGCGCGGCCAACAGCCGCTGCTCCTTGGCCGGTTCGATGCCCTGCCGGGCCGGCCATCCCGGCGCGCCCTTGCGCCCTTCGGCGTCGGTGTCCTCGACCGGCCCCCGGGTGCGCAGCCACTCCCAGGTGTCCCGCGCGGTCTCCGCGAACGGGCGGCAGCGCAGTCCGGCCGCCCGGGCGCGGCTGCTGTCGACCTCCCAGATGTACGCCCAGTCCGGTAGGTCCGGTGCCCAGAAGGGGAGTTCGCTCCAGGGCTCGACCCGGTCCGGCCCCTCGGCGAGCAGCGGGCCGTCGTCCACCCGGACCAGCTCGGTGCCGACCGCGCCCGCGACCTCCCGGCAGGTCTCCAGCCACTGCCCGAAGGTGAGCAGTCCGGGCGGCGCGGTGGTGAGGAAGCGTCCCGCCGTCCCGGCCGTCGACAGGTCGAGCCCGAAGGCGGCGAAGTCCCGGACGTCGATCACCTGGATGGTCCGGCCCGGGTCCCCGGGCGCGAGCACCCGCCCGCCGCGGGCCATCCGCTCCAGCCACCAGGGCAGCCGGCCGCCGAACTCGTACGGTCCGACCAGCAGCCCGCTGCTGAGCACCAGGCTGCGTCCGGCGCCGAAGCCCTCCATCACCGCCCGCTCGCAGCCCGCCTTCAGCTCGCGGCCGAACGGCTGGTCGGGCGGGGTGTCGGCGGGGCAGGGGAGGAGCGGGGAGTCCTCGGTGATCACCTGGGTGGCCCAGTCGGTGTGGGCGTGCACCGAGGAGACGAAGGTGTAGTGGTCGGCCCGGTCACGCAGCAGTCGTGCGGAGAGCGCGGCCTGCGCCGGCTGCTGGGCGGAGGTGTCGACGACGGCGTCCCACCGGCGGCCCCCGACCAGCCGGGCGAGATCCTCGGCGCTGTCGCGGTCGCCCCGGACGGCCTCGACCCCGGGCAGGTCGGGGGCGCGACGGCCGCGGTTGAAAGTGGTGACCTGATGGCCGCGGGCGAGTGCTTCGACGGCGTAGGCCCGTCCCAGGAAGGACGAACCCCCGAGCAGGAGGATCCTCATACCGTCCAGCCTGTCCAGGTCACCCCGCCGGTACGCCCGGCTCGGCTCTGAGCAGAGCGCCCGGCCCCACCGCCCGCCGCCCGGCAGCCGCCGCCCGACATGCCACCCCACCCCACCCCCCTTAGCATCCCAGATGTACCGATCTGCCCTGATTCGGCCTGGGAGAACGACAGCATGGTCAACCCGGCACTCGTCGATCCGGCCACCATCCGCACGACCGCGGCCGAGGCCTGGATCCGCGCCCACCCCATCCTGCGGAACTACCGCACCCTCTACGCCCAAGCCCTGGACGACGCGGACCCCGGCTACGTCGGCGGCTTCGGGGTCTTCCGCCACACCACCCGACCGGCCACCCCCGCCGACACCGACGCGGTCACCCCCGACAACGACACCCTCCCCTCCCGCGCCTGGCTCGACCTGCGCGCCGAGCCCTGGGTGCTCTCGGTCCCCGACGAGGAGCGCTACCACGTCCTCGCCGTACACGAACTCGACACCCTCCAGGCCGGGTTGATCGGCTCCCGGGCCACCGGCCGGCAGGCCGGGGACTACCTGGTGGCCGGTCCGGACTGGCAGGGGGAGGCCCCGCCCGGCATCACCGGCGTGATCCGCACCGCCACCCGACTGGTCGGCGTCCTCGCCCACACCCGCCTCACCGGGACCGCCCCCGCCGACCTCGCCGCCCTGAAGGCCGTCCAGGAGCGGTACCGGCTGCGCCCGCTGCACGAGTACGCCGGCACCCCGGCCCCCACGCCCGCGCCGGAGCCGGTCTGGCCGGTCTGGCGCGACGAGGTCCTGGACGGTGTCGAGTTCCTCACCTTCCTCGACTTCCTGCTCGGTTTCTTCCCGCTGACCGATGAACTCCCGCCCGCCGAAACCGAGTTGCGCGGCCGCCTGGCCGACCTCGGGATCGACGGCCGAGGTGAGTTCGAGCCCGCCGTCCTCCCGCTGGAGGTCCGCGCCGAGCTCGACCGCGGGATCGCCGACGGCCGTGCCCGACTGACCCGCGCGGTCGCCGAACTCCGTGACTCCGCAAGCCTCTTCGGTACCCGCGCGGAACTCGGCGGGGACTTCCTCCGGCAGGCCGTCGGCGCCGAGCTCGGCCCGTACGGTCTGCCCACCGAGGAGGTCTGGTACGGCCGTTGGGCCGCGGACAGCGAGGGCCGCCGCCCGCCGGACGCCGGGGACCGCGACCACCTGATCCGCTTCGCCCCGGACGCCCTGCCGCCGGCCCGCTTCTTCTGGTCCGCGACCGCGTACGCGCTCCCCGGCCACCGGCTGGTCGCCAACCCCCTGGACCGCTACTCGGTCGGCGGGCACACCCCCGGCCTGGTCCACGACCGGGACGGCGGCCTCACCCTCTACGTCCAGCGCGAACGCCCCGCCGACGCCGAGCACTCCGCCAACTGGCTGCCCGCCCCGGACGGTCCGTTCGCCGTCGTGCTCCGGATCCACGGCCCGGAGGCGTCCGTCCTGGACGGCCGCTGGCAGCCCCCGCCGCTCACCCCACGCTGACCCGCCCCACGCCGCCCACGCTGACCCGCCCCAGGTCTCCCTGCCCGCACCGACGAAGGACCCCCGATGAACCTGCCCGAGCTGGAGGCCCTGGCCGCCGACGCCTACGTCTACGGCTACCCGCTCGTCGCCGGCCTCACCATGGTCGAGCGCTTCGCCAAGGGCGGCCTGGGCACCCTCCCGGCGGCGCCGTTCAACCACTTCAGCCACGCCACCCGGCTGGCCGGCCCGGGCGACCACTTCGTCTCGGTCAACAACGACACGGTCTACTCGATCGCCCAGCTCGACCTCTCCGAGGGCCCCCAGGTACTGCACGTCCCGGACACCGCCGGCGCCTACTACGTGCTGCAGTTCCTCGGCGCCTGGACCGACAACGTCGCCTACCTCGGCAGCCGCGCCACCGGCACCGACGCCCAGACCTGGCTGGTCGTCCCGCCCGACTGGCACGGCACCGCGCCGGACCCGGACCGGGTGATCGAACTGCCCACCACCGTCGGCACGATCGTCGGCCGCTTCGCCTGCAACGGCCCGGACGACCTGCCCCGGGTCAAGGCCCTGCGGGCCGGCCTGCAGCTGGAGCCGCTGGAGCCGGGCGGCCTGGTCGCCGGACTGCCCGAGCCCGACCCGGAGGTCCCCGAACGGCTGGCCTTCTTCGAGCGCCTGCGGGTGTGGATGCAGGCCTTCCCGCCGGCCACCCCCGACATCGAGTACCAGCGCCGCTTCGCCCCGCTCGGCCTGCTGGACGACGGCGCCTCCCCGTACCGCGCGGCCGCCGCGGAGTGGACCCTCGCGCTCGCCAAGGGCCTGGCCTCCGGGCGGGAACGGGTCGAGGACGCCACCCGCCCGCCCGAGGAGCACCCGCTCGGCGAATGGCGCTCCGCGCTGCACCTCTTCGACTACAACATCGACCACCTGGGCCCCGGCACCCTGGACGACCCCGAATGGCGGATCCCCGACCGCCGCGCCGCCTACCTCAGCCGTGCCGCCGCCGCCCGGGCCGGCCTCTGGGGCAACCACGCCTACGAGGCCTCGTACGCGACCACCTACGACGACTCCGACGGCCGCCCGCTCACCGGCGCCAACAGCTACACCCTGCGCTTCGAACAGCCCCCGCCGGCCCACGCGTTCTGGTCCGTCACGATGTACTCGGTGCCGGACTACTACCTGGTGGAGAACCCGATCGACCGCTACTCGATCGGCGACCGCACCCCCGGCCTGGTCCACGACCCGGACGGCTCCCTCACGATCACCCTCCAGCACGAGCCGCCCAAGGACCCGACCGCCGCCGCCAACTGGCTCCCCACCCCCCTCGGCGAGTTCCGCCCGATCATCCGCCTCTACCGGCCGGAACCCGTGGTCCTGGACGGCACCTACCGGATCCCCCCGATCCACCGCTCCTGACCCACCGCCGCCGACGGCACCCCGCAGCCCCCTCCGCGCACAGCGCTGGCACAGCGCTAGTGCCCCGAAGCCGTCCCCGCCCCCGTCGGGTGCGGGGAGGCGCCGCCGGGCGGGGCCGCCGTGGGCGCCGGTGTCGGCGCACCGCTCGGCGATCCGGAGGGCGACGGCGAGCCCGTCCGGCCCGGCGTCGGGGCCGGGGTCGGTGAAGCCGTGGCCGGCGCGGAGGAAGGCACCGAGGAAGACACCGACGAAGAAGGAGCGGAAGGAGGGGCGGACGGCCCGGGCGAGGCGCCCGACGACGGCTCAGCCGAGGAGGACGCGGACCCGCCCCGGTCCTGCGGCCCGCCCTCCAGGGTGACCACCGCCTCCGAGGGCGGCAGCGCGATCCGGGCGGTCCAGTGGCCGGCCGGTGCGAGCTCCTCGTCCACGGTGACGATCACGGTGATCCGCTGCCCGGAGGCCAGCGTCCCCGCGTCGCGGCTGAGCCGGAGCCAGCCGGCGTCCGTCACGGCGTGCCAACGGATCTCCGTGGTGCCGGAGTTGGTGAGCGTGAGCACCGTCCGGTTGCCGTACTCCCCGGCCTCGACGGTGAGCAGTCCGGCCGGGGCCGGGTCGCCCGGGCCCGGGGCGGAGGCCCGTTCGGCCGGGGGGACCGGGGCCGCGACCAGGGCGGGGCTGCCGAGCGGGGTCGCGCCGAGGGCCGGGACCGGGACCAGCGGCCCCTGCAAGGTGAGCCGCGGAGAACCGTGCAGCAACGTTTCTGCAGCGTTTGTACCGCCCCCGCCGCCCGCACCCCGGTCGCCCGTGCCCGCCAGCTCCAGCCCCGGCACCCCCGAGCCCACGACCGCCGCCGCTCCCGCCGCCACCGCGGCCCCCGCCGACCACGGCGGCCGCTGCCCGGCGTCCCGCCCGGGCCCGTCCACCCGCACCGCCGAGACCGAGGCCGCCGTCCCCGCCCCGCCGCCGCCCCGGTGCCCGGCCCAGAGCGCGACCACCGGCGCCGCCAGGACGGCCGCGAGCACCCCGGTGGTCACCACCCGCCGGCGGACCGCCAGCCCCCGGCCCGCGTCGGGCGCCCGGTGCCGGGGGAAGCCGCCGTGGTCGAACCGCAGCCCCGGCTCGGCCGCCGCCGCACCCCGCCGCCGCCCCACCGCCCCGGCCGGGGGCGGCCCCCCCCCCCCCGTGCCCCGCCCCCCACCCACCAAAGAACCCCCCATAAACATCCCCAGCAGGAG
>NZ_JBEOSV010000117.1:0-15926 GCF_040303245.1 Kitasatospora sp. NPDC096077
CGGGCGGGCGGCTTTGAGGTCGCGAGGGGGGGGGCGGCCGTTTCGGTCGGGGGGGTGCTGGCGCCTTTGTTCGCGGACCCGGCGAGCGCCCCCCCCCCCCCCGGGGGGGGGGGGGGGGGGGTGCGGTGCGGCCGGGGCGCGCACCGGCCCGACCCGGGCGGGTCAGCGAAGGTACTGGCGGGTGCCGGTCAGCGCGGACTCCTTGATGGCGTCGAGCAGCCGGTGCGTGCGGACCGCCGTGCCGAAGTCGGGTTCGAGCGGCCCGCCGCTGCGGATGGCGTTCGCCAGTTCCTCGTAGACGTGGCGGACGTTGCGGACGGCGGGCGGTAGCTGGGGCTGGGCCGGCCGGTAGGGGGTGCTCAGCGGCAGCTGGACCGGGTCGGCCGTGCCGTCGCAGTACTCGAGGACGAACTCCGGGCCGACCAGCGAGTCGTCGGTCGAGCGCAGCACCAGACGGCCCGCCCGGCCGTGCAGTTCGATCCGGAAGCCGTCACCGCGCGTTCCGCCGGTCATGAGGTGCGCGGAGGCCGCCGCACCCGATGCGAGCAGTCCCGCCACCACGATCTGGTCCGGCGAGGTGACCTCGATCTCCTCGCCCGTCTCCTCCAGGGTGATCCGCCGGATCCGGGTGGCCAGGGTGGCCGACACCTCGGTGAAGTCGCCGACCACCGAGCAGAACATGTCGAGCGAATGGCCGCCGACCACGGCGAGGTGGTTGACGCCCTTGGTGTGGTCGAACAGGGCCGCGTACCGGGTCGACCACACCTGCGGGGTCGACAGCGAGTAGGTCAGCGAGGCGGACAGCACCTCGCCGATCCGGCCTGCCGCGACCAGGTCCCGCAGCTGGCGCACCGCCGGGTGGTGCCGGCTCTGCAGACCCACCGCGTGCCGGACGCCGACGGTCTGCGCACGGGTGCGGAAGCGTTCGGCGTCCGGTGCCGTCAGTGCCAGCGGCCATTCGCTGTAGACGTGTTTGCCGGCCGCGATGGCGGCCTCCACCAGGCCGTCCCGCCGGGGGAGTTGGACGGCGACGGTGACGAGATCGACGTCGGGGTGCGCGATCAGCGCACGGGCGTCGTCGAAGGCGTGCTCGGCGCCCCACGCCGTGGCGGCCGCCCGGGCCGACTCCATGCCGGTGCCGGCGACGGCGGTGATGCGGTAGTGGTCAAGGCCTTCCAGCGCGGGGAGGTGAACGCCGCGCCCCCAGCCGCGTGCGGCGTGGGCGCCGATCACTCCCACCCGGATCCTGTCGGTCATGTCGGGATTCCTTTCGTACAGCTCAGCGGCTCAGCGGCTCAGGGGTTCAGGGGTTCAGCGGCCCAGCGGTTGGTGGACGGCGGCGTCCGGCGCGGCGGGGGCGGGGGCGGGGGCCGGGGCCGGGGCGGGGGTCGGGGTGTCCCGCAGGACGAGGAGGGTGACGAGCCAGCCGAGGAAGACGAAGCCGGCCGCGCACACGAAGGCCAGGCTGTAGCCGTCGCGCAGCGCCGTGAGCTGCGCCGCGCCGCCGTGCAGCAGGCTGTCGCTGTGAGTGGTGGCCACCGTCGCCAGCACCGCGAGGCCGACCGCGGCCCCGGCCTGCTGCGCGGTGTTGTTCAGCCCCGAGGCCAGACCGGCGTCGGCGGGTTCGGCGCCGGACATGGCCCGCATGATGACCGCGGGGATGGTCAGGCCCATGCCGAGGCCCTGCACCACCAGGGTCGGCGCGACGTCCACCCAGTAGTGGCCGTGGACCGGGGCCCGGCTGAGCAGCAGCAGCCCGACGCCGAGCAGGAGCAGGCCGGTCAGCAGCACCCGGCGGGTGCCGAAGCGGGCGGTGAGCTTGGCCGAGCAGAACAGTGAGATCGCGCCGATCGTCAGCGGTGCGGGCAGGAACGCCAGCCCGGTCTGCATCGAGTCGAAGCCGAGCACCCGTTGCAGGTAGAGCGCGTTGAGGAACTGGAAGCCGAACCCGGCGGCGAAGGCCAGCACCACCACGGTGTTGGCGCCGTTGATCTCCCGGCTGCGGAAGATGCGCAGGGCCAGCAGCGGGTCGGCCGCCGTGGCCTGCCGTACCACGAAGGCTGCCAGCAGGGCGGCCGAGAGCGCGCCGCAGACGGTCAACTCGCCGCCGCTGAAGCGGTCTTCGGAGACCTGGGAGATGGCGAAGACGCCGAGCGAGAGCCCCGCGGTGACCAGCAGCGCGCCAATCGCGTCGGCGCCGGCCCGCAGCCCGGGCCCCGACTGCGGGGTCAACTTCTTCAGTCCTGCGAACGCGGCCACCACGCCGATCGGCAGGTTGATCAGGAAGACCCAGTGCCAGCCGAGGGCGTCGGTGATGACGCCACCGGCGATCAGGCCGACCGACGCGCCGCCCGCGGAGACGAAGCTGTAGACGCCCATGGCCTTGGCCTGTTCACCGGGCTCCGGATAGAGCCCCACGATCATGCCGAGCACCACGGCGGAGGCCAGCGCCGCGCCGACGCCTTGCAGGAACCGTCCGGCGATCAGCGTGCCCGCGGTGCCGGAGACGCCGCACACCAGCGAGGCGACGGTGAAGGTGACCAGGCCGCCCAGGAAGACCTTCTTGTTCCCCAGCAGATCGCCCAGCCGCCCGGACAGCAGCAGCAGACCGGCGAACGCGATCAGGTAGGAGTCGACCACCCAGGACAGGCCGCCCTGGGAGAACCGGAGGTCGTTCTGGATCGTGGGGAGGGCGACCGTGACGATCGTCCCGTCAAGGATGATCATCAGCTGCATCGCGCACAGGATCGCGAGCGCCGTCCCGCGTGAACCGGTTGTACCGGTAGCCGTGTGGTTCACAACCCGTTCTCTCTCTAGGGGCACTTCTTGTTACAGAGAACATGGTTTGGGACTATTGGGCCCGGCGGAAGGAGGCACTTTCATGTCCCAGAGGAACACCGATGTGACTCACCAGGTCACAGGCCTGCCGGAGTGCGAATCTCCAGCGGCGGAAGCCGCCTGTTCGGTCCTGGAGGTCCTCGGCCGGGTGAGCGGGAAGTGGAGTATCGGGATCCTGCTGGTGACCACCCAGGGCCCGGCGCGCTTCACCGAGTTGGAACGCCAGGTGAAGGGCATCAGCCGGCGCATGCTGACCCTGACACTGCGCAACCTCGAACGGGACGGCCTGCTCGAACGGACCGTCTACCCGACCGTGCCGCCCAAGGTGGAGTACCGGGCCACGGCGATGGCGTGCGAGCTGTACGACTCGCTGCTCGCGCTGACGGGATGGGCGGAGCGTCATCTCGGCGAGATCGACCGCTCCCGGCTGCGCTACGACAGTGATGCGGACCGGGCCGAGCAGCGGGTGCCGGCCTCCTCGGCGGGGAGGTGAGGAGGGGGAAGTCGGCCGGGCCGACTTCCCCCTCCTGGTGTGGCGGGCCGAAGCGCTGCGCCCGCCCCGGGGACGGCGTTACGGGCGGAGGAGCACGATGGAGTTGACCGGCGTCAGGTTGGCGTACACGCCCGTCTGGGCCGGCATGTAGTCGTGACAGTTGCCGGTCCCGTTGTAGCCGTCACACAACTGCGCCGCGGCGCCACCGGTCTGGTTGTTGAGCACCCAGTGGTTGCCGTACATGTTGCTGAGGTTGTGCGGGCCGTACGACCAGAGCTTGAGGATCGGGGTGTTCGCGGGCTGGTCCTGTCCGTACACGCAGACAGCGCCGTCGGGGCAGTTGTCCCAGGTCGAGGCCTGGGCGGTGCCGGCGCCCACGGTGGTCATCACGGCGGCGGCCGCGGTGACCGCGACGGCGGCGACGGTGCGGCGGATGGTCATGCGCATGGGTCGGTCCCTTCGGTGACAGGTTCGGTGACAGGTTCGGTAGCGGGGGGATGTGGTCGGCCCGGGGCGGGATCCCGGGCCGCGCTTCGATCCTCCGGGTGCGGCCTGGATGGTTTGTAGGGGGAGAACCGGCCATTCCCCTTCGTGCTCATGTCAAAGTCTGCCGGGTGGCCGGTTTGGGCAGGCTCGCTCGGACACGCCTATTCAGGGAGCCGTTGATGACCGCAGTGCACGAATCCGTCCTCGACGCGATCGGCGGCACGCCGCTGTTCCGCCTCACCCGGCTCGGCGCCGGGATCGCCGCACCGATCTACGCCAAGGCCGAGTTCCTCAACATCGGCGGCAGCGTCAAGGATCGCGCCGCGCTGTCGATGATCCTGGCCGCCGAGCGGGACGGCGAGCTGCAGCCCGGCGGCACGATCATCGAGGCGACCTCCGGCAACACCGGGATCGGGCTGGCCCTCGTCGGGCGGCAGCGCGGCTACCGGGTGATCGTCGGGGTGTCCGACAAGTCCTCCGCCGAGAAGTCCGACATCCTCCGGGCGTACGGCGCCGAGGTGGTGCTCGCGACGACCTCCGTGCCGCAGGAGGATCCGCAGCACCTGTTCAACGTGGTCCGCCGCCTCACCGAGGAGATCCCCGGCGCCTGGTTGGCCAACCAGTACGACAACCTGGCCAATCCCGACGCCCATGTCCGGACCACCGGCCCGGAGGTCTGGGAGCAGACCGGCGGCCGGGTCACCCACTTCGTCGCGGGCGTCGGCACCGGCGGCACCGTCACCGGCACCGGCGGGTACCTGAAGGAGGCCTCCGGCGGCACGGTGACCGTCATCGGCGCGGACCCGGAGGCCTCCACCTACGGGGGCGGGGACGGCAGTCCGTGGTTCGTCGAGAGCATCGGCCACTTCCTCCACCCGGAGACCGTCGAGGACCGCTGGCCGCAGGCCTACCGCTCGGAGGTGATCGACTCCTTCGAGCGGATCCCGGACCGCGAGTCGCTGCTGACGGCCCGCCGGCTCGCCCGCGAGGAGGGCCTGCTGGTCGGCCCGTCCTCGGGCACGGCGGTCGCGGCGGCGCTGCGGGTGGCGCGGCGGCTGGGGCCGGAGGATCTGGTCGTGGTGCTGCTGCCGGACTCCGGCCGCTCGTACCTGTCGAAGGTGCACAACGACGTCTGGATGCGGGAGTGGGGCTTCCTGGAGGATGCGGACGGCCTGCGTCAGTTGCTGGACCCCGCCGGCCCGCTGGTCTCGGTGGCCGCCGACGCGACGGTCGGCGAGGCGCTGGACCTGCTGCGCGCGGCGCCGGGCGGGGTCGCTCCGGCGGTGCTGGCGCGGCCGGCGCGCCCGTACGGGGTGGCCGTGCCGGAGGTGGTCGGCTCGGTGTCCCGGGAGGTGCTGACGGCGGCGCTGGCCGACGGCGGGGCCAAGCCGGACGACCCGGTGCGCCCGCTGCTCGGGCCGGCCCTGCCGACGGTGGGGGTCGGGCAGTCGGCGGCCGAGGCGCGGGCGGTGCTGGCGGGCGGGCATCCGGCGGTGGCGGTGCTGGTGGACGGCCGGGTGGCCGGGGTGCTGTCGCGGGAGGTCCTGGGCTAACTCCCGTTCGGGGACGCCAGGATGGCGAGGATGACCCGGTCCAGGGTGCGGTCGAAGGCCTGGTCCGGGTCGGCGGGCGGGCCGGCGGTGGCGAAGGCCTGGGCGAGGTTGGGGTAGGCGCCGCTCATGGCCGCCTGGGTGAGGTAACCGACCATCTCCGCCTGCCACTTGGCGCTCGCGGCGGCCGTCTGCTCGTACTGGGCGAACTGGCAGATGAAGCCGTTGAACATCGCCATCGCCTCCATCCGGGTGCCGCCCGGCAGGCCGGTGGGGGCGGTGACGGCGAGGAAGTGGTCGGTGTAGCGCAGGGCGTTGGGGCCGATGCCGGGGCGGGCGATGACCAGGCCGGGCAGCCACGGGTGGCGGCGGAAGATGGCCATCTGCTCGTGCGCGAGGCCGGCGAGGTCGGCTGGGACGTCGCCGCTCGGCTCGGGCGGCAGCCGGTACTCGCCGCAGGCCGCGTCGAGCATCAGGTCGAGCAGGTGCTCCTTCTTCGGCACGTAGTTGTAGAGCGACATGGTGCCCGCGCCGAGCGCGGCCGCGACCCGGCGCATCGAGACGGCGTCCAGGCCCTCGGCGTCGGCGATCGTGATCGCCGCCGCGGCGATCGAGTCGCGGCTGTGGGCCGGCTTGGGGCCGCGGCCGGTGCGTTCGGGGCGCAGCCAGATCAGTTCGGGGGCCTCGGGGGGCACCGGCTTCCGCGGCTCCTCGGGGCGCGCTGCGCTGGTCGGGGACTCGTTCGGGGGCTTGCTGGACGGCACTGGAAGATCACCTCGCCCTCCCATCTTAGATACGTACGGCGTACGTAGTACGATTGCGCTCGCAACCGCTTCTACGTACGCTGTACCTAGAGAAGGGCAGAGCCATGTCGGACACCACCCGACCCGCCATCGAGATGGCCGGCGTGCGGAAACGCTTCGGGGCCACCGAAGCCCTGCGCGGCCTCGACCTGACCGTCCCGGCCGGCACCGTCTGCGGCCTCCTCGGCCCCAACGGCGCGGGCAAGACCACCGCCGTCCGTGTGCTCGCCACCCTGGTCGCGCCCGACCAGGGCACCGTCCGGGTCGCCGGGCACGACGCCGTCCGGGAGGCCGAGGAGGTCCGGCGGGCGATCGGCCTGGCCGGCCAGCACGCCGCGCTGGACGAGGGCATCACCGGTCGCGACAACCTCCACCTGTTCGGCCGGCTGCACCGCCTCGGCGGCCGTCGGGCCCGGGCGCGCGCCGACGAACTGCTCACCCGCTTCGGCCTCGCCGAGGCCGGCGACCGGCTGGTCCGCACCTACTCCGGCGGCATGCGCCGGCGCCTCGATCTGATCGCCAGCCTGGTCACCAGCCCGCCGGTGCTCTTCCTGGACGAGCCCACCACCGGGCTCGACCCGCGCAGCCGCCAGGAGATCTGGGACACCGTCAAGGAGTTGGCGGACGGCGGCACCACCGTGCTGCTCACCACCCAGTACCTGGAGGAGGCCGACCGGCTGGCCGACGACATCGTGGTGGTCGACCACGGCGCCGCGATCGCCACCGGCCCACCGGCCCGGCTCAAGGCGGCGATCGGCAGCCAGGTTTCCGTCACCCTGGCCGACCCGGGCCAACTCGGCTCCGCCGCCGTGGTGTTGTCGGCCCTGTCCGGGGGCGACGCCCAGGTGGACGTGGCCGAGCGGGTGGTCACGGTGCTGACCGCGCCCGGGGCGAACGTCCTGCTGCCGTCGCTGGTACGGGAGTTGGACGCCGCCGGGGTGGTCGCCGAGGACGTCGCGGTCCGGGCGCCCTCGCTCGACGACGTGTTCCTCGCACTCACCGGGAAGCCGCGGGAGACCGCTGAGCCCCGCGAGTCCGGAAACACCGCCGACCTTGGAAAGGCCGCCTGATGTCCGTCGCCGTCCACCCCGCCGTCCACACCGCCTCGCGCCCTTCGAGCGGCGCCCGGCTGGTCGCCGACACCGGCACCTCCATGCTCCGCATCCTGCTCAACTACCGCCACTCGCCGGGCCTGTTGGCCGCCTCGCTGGGCGTGCCGGTGGTCATGGTGGTGGTCTTCGGATACGTCTTCGGCAGTGCCATGCAGGTGCCCGGCGGCGGGGACTACCGGGAGTTCCTGATGCCCGGCCTGTTCGCCATGGTCGCCACCAACGGCATCATGCCCACCATGGTCGGCGCCGCCCGCGACGTCGGCCGCGGGGTGACCGACCGGCTGCGCTCGATGCCCGTCTCCCGCACCGGCCTGCTGCTCGGGCAGACCCTCGCCGACCTGCTGGTCACCGTGGTCGTGCTGGCACTGCTCACCCTGGTCGGACTGGCCACCGGCTGGCGCGCCCGGCACGGCGTCGCCGACGCGCTGGGGGCGTTCGGGCTGCTGCTGCTCTTCCGGTTCGTGATGACCTGGGTCGGCACGCTGCTCGGGCTGGCCGTCGGCAAGGAGGAGGCGGCCGGTCAACTCTCCGTCGTGGTCTTCCCGGTGGCGATGCTGACCAACGCCTACGTGCCCACCACGGGGATGCCCGGCTGGCTGCGGGTGATCGCCGACTGGGATCCGATCAGCTCCGTCGTCCAGGCCAGCCGCGAACTCTTCGGCAACCCGTCCGCCCCCGGCGACGCCTGGCCGATGCAGCACGCCCTGCTCTCCACCCTGCTCTGGTGCGCGGCGCTGCTCGCGGTCTGCGGGCCGCTGGCCGTACGGAAGTTCGCCACCCACGGGCGCTGATCCGCCCGGTTCGGCGGAATGTGCTGGACACCGTGGCCGGTGTGGCCTTAGGTGGGGCGCCATGGAGTACACCCACCTCGGCCGCACCGGCCTGACCGTCTCCCGCCTCTGCCTCGGCACCATGAACTTCGGCCCCCACACCGAGGAAGCCGAGGCCCACCGCCTCATGGACACCGCCCACGAGCGCGGCATCAACTTCTTCGACACCGCCAACGCCTACGGCCGCGACCCCGAGGGCAACCTCAAGGGCCGCACCGAGGAGATCATCGGCCGCTGGTTCGCCCAGGGCGGCGGCCGTCGCGAGCGCACCGTGCTCGCCACCAAGGCCTACGCCGAGATGAGCGACTGGCCCAACGAGGGCCGGCTCTCCGCGCTCGCCATCCGCAAGGCCGTCGAGGCCAGCCTGCGGCGGCTGCAGACCGACCACATCGACCTCTACCAGATGCACCACATCGACCGGGACACGCCCTGGGAGGAGATCTGGCAGGCGATGGAGGTCCTGGTCGCCCAGGGCAAGATCATCTACGTCGGCTCCAGCAACTTCGCCGGCTGGCACGTCGCCCAGGCCCAGGAGGCCGCCCGCTCCCGGCACTTCCTCGGCCTGGTCAGCGAGCAGTCCCTCTACAACCTGCTCGACCGCACCGTCGAACTGGAGGTCATCCCCGCCCTCCAGCACTACGGCCTCGGCCTGATCCCGTGGTCCCCGCTGCGCAGCGGCCTGCTCGGCGGCATCCTGCGCAAGGAGCGCGAGGGCACCCGCGGCCGCAGCGCCACGGGCTACGCGGCCGACCTCCTGAACCAGCACCGCGAACAGCTCCAGGCCTACGAGGACTTCGCCGCCGAACTCGGCGTCGACGCGGCCGACCTGGCCCTCGCCTGGCTGCTCTCCCGCCCCGCCGTCACCGCCCCCATCATCGGCCCCCGCACCCCGGCCCACCTCGACGCCGCCCTCGGCGCGCTCGACCTGAAGCTCGACCAGAAGACCCTGGACCACCTCGACGAGCTCTTCCCCGGCCACCGCCCGGCCCCGGAGGACTACGCCTGGTAGGTCGGGCCTGCCGGCCCCTGCCTCCGTCCCTGTCCCCGGCCTTGGCGTCGGGGGCAGGGGCTCGGTCGGCGGCAGCCGCCCCGACGGCCCCGCCGGTTGTGGTAGCAAGGCATCCATGAAGGAGCGGGAGGCGTACCACCACGGGGCGTTGCCGGAGGCGCTGGTGGCTGCGGCGTTCGAGGTGGTGGACGAGCAGGGCCAGGAGAAGGTGAGCGTGCGGGAGGTGGCGCGCCGGGCCGGGGTGTCGGCGGGGGCGCCGTTCCGGCACTTCGCCGACCGGCAGGCGCTGTTGACGGCGGTGGCGGACCGGGTGCTGGCGGACTTCGCCCGGTGGCAGGAGGCCGAGGTGGCGGCCGCCGAGGCGGTCGGCGGGTCGGCGATGCGGGCGCTCGGGCTGGGGTTCGTCCGGTACGCGCTGCGCCATCCGCGGCGGTTCGAGCTGGTGCGCTCGCGGGTGTTCGCGGCCTCCCGGGATCCGCAGCTGCGGGAGCAACTGGACGGCATGGACCGGGCGTTCACCGAGTTGATCGTGGCGGACCAGGCGGCCGGGCGGGTGCGGGCCGGGGATCCGGAGCTGGTGCTGCTGTCCGGGCAGGCGCTGGTGTACGGGCTGGCGCAGATGATCGTGGACGGCTATCTGCCGGCCGAGAAGGCGGAGGAGTTGGCCCTCCAGGTGCTCGACACCTTCCGGCAGGGCATAGGGGGCGCCGCCGACGGAGTCGGGAAGGGTGTCAACCCGCCCGGGCGGTAACGGAATTGTGGCTGCAGCGAGCCTTGACCGACCCCGCACGCGCTGATGTAATCACCGATTACATGAGGCGCTGGGGCACGTTCGGGAGGCCGGCATGTCGATGGGAAACACGTTCGTCCGCTCGATGTTCGCCAAGCCGCGACGGGGTTACACCACCGCCGCCGCCACCGGCGACACCGTGGTGCTGCTGATCGGCATGCGGATCAACCGCTTCTGGGCCGTGCACCACTGGGGCCCGGTGATGTTCGCGATGTTCCGGATGCTGTACGAGCTGGGCCGCAGCCCTCAGCGTGGTCTGCGCGGCCGGATCCTGCTCACCGCCTCGCCGCGCTCCTACTACGTCGTCCAGTACTGGGAGTCGAAGGAGCACCTCTACCGCTACGCGACCGCCCCGGACGGCTTCCACCACACGGTGTGGGGCATCGCCAACCGGATGGTGCGGGAGGGCAAGTCGCGCGGGCACGTCGGGCTCTGGCACGAGACGTACATCGTTCCCGAGGGCGGCTACGAGTCGATCTACTTCGACATGCCGGCCTACGGCCTGGCCGGGGCGACCGGCCAGCTGCCGGTGGAGGAGCGCGGGCGGCACGCCGCCCAGCGGCTGGCCTACCGGTCGGACGGGGAGCAGTCGGGCGGCGAGCGGTCTGACGGCGGGCGGGTGGGCGAGGTGGACGGGGTGGGGTCGGTCGAGGCGCCGGTCAAGGACGGCGCCGCGGGCGTGTAGCGGGAGGGGCCGGCGCGCGGCTCCGGGGTCCGAGTAGGTGTACCCGAGGAGTGTCGTCGGTCGTCCGGCCGCCCCGGTGTGGGAGCGTTCGGGGATGGTCGATCAGGACGGCGCCGTGCGACCGGCGCGGGTGGTGCACGAGGTGCCGTACCGGGCGCAGTGGGAGTCCGCGGAGCTGGTGCGGGACATCGTGGACGGGCGGCTGGACGCGGCACGGGACCCGCGCTGGGGCCAGTCGGGCGCGGCCACCGCGGAGGAGTACGCGTGGTGGTCCTGGCGGCTGTGCGGGGTGGCCTGCCTGCGGATGGCGCTGGAGCACTGGTGGGGCGTGACCCCGGCCGCGATGGTGCTGGCGGGCGAGTGCCTGGCGGCCGGGGCGTACGTCCGGGACGGCGAGAGCCTGCGCGGGCTGGTCCACGTGCCGTTCGCCGACTACGCCCGGCGGCGCTGGGGACTGGCCGCCCGGGCGGCGGAGCTGACGCCCGTGGAGGTGGCGGCCGAGGTGACCGGCGGGCGGCTGGTGATGCTGTCGGTGCACCCGTCGATCCGCGAGCCGGACGGTCCGGAGCCGATCCGGCGCGGCGGCCACCTGGTGCTGGCGGTGGGTGCCACCCACTCGGCGCTGCTGATCCACAACCCGTCCGGCTTCCCGGGGGAGTCCCAGGCCTTCGCCCGGGTGCCGTGGCGCTCGTTCGGGCAGTTCTACGCCGGGCGGGGGATCGTGCTCGGCCCGCCCGGCGCGGGTGATGCTCGGGTCCGGTGATGCTCGGGTCCGGTGAGGGTCAGCGCGCTCGGGCGGGCTCGGCCGGTGTGGCGCGCGGCCGGTGGGACGCTCAGCTGTTGTCCGGGAGCCCCACCGGGTAGAACGGCAGGGAGCTGCGACACAGTGCCGAGATCGGCTTCAACGCCGCGGCCAGGTCGTCGAGTTCGGCCCGCGGATAGTCCTCCCAGACCCGGGCGGCGGCCAGGTCGGTGGCGGCCTCCAGGGCCTGGTGGCGGATCCGGCCGAGCTCGGTGACCGTGCCGCCGGCGGTCAGCCAGCCGCGTTCGACCAGGCGCTCCGCGGCCGCGTCCCACTCGTCGTCCGTCCAGCCGCGCACCGACTGGAGCTGCTCGCGCCGCATGTCCATCGCGCAGCGGATCACCAGCGCCTCGCAGCCGTCCAGCCCGGAGGCCACCAGCGCGGCCACGTGGCCGTCCCCGCGGTGCTCGCGCATCACCGTGGCGGCCTGCCACAGCCGCTCGTACAGTCCGGTCGGTGCCGGGAGCGCGGCGTTGGCGGCGGCCAGCACCCGGCCGGCGCAGTCCAGTCGGGCCGCGGCCTGCTCCAGGGTCTCGACCGCCCGCTCGACCTGCGAACGCCCCACGTGCTCCAGCAGCCGGGCCAGCGCCGCGCCCGAGCCCTTGGTCCGGGCGGCCAGCGCCTCCTGCGGGCTCGCCAGCGACCACACCGCGGGCAGGGCGCGCTCGACCATCGCCGGGGCGAAGTTGAAGAAGGCGGCGGTCACCGGCGGGGCGTCCACCGCACCCAGCGGGGCCGAGCGGCCCGCGAAGTAGCCGCGCCAGAAGCCGCGCAGCCCGGCCGCCTCGAAGGCGTCGCGGGCCTCGGGCTGGAAGTAGGTGACGGCGTGCACCGGCTCGAAGAGCCACCAGAGCGCACGGGCGGGATGGACCAGATCGGCCATCGGGAGACCTTCCTCGGACGGAGCTCCGGGCGGGGGCGGGGAGCTCGACTGGTCGGCACGGCCCCGGCGCGGTCGCGCGGACGGCGGGGTGCGGGGGCCGTCCGGGCGGGTGCGCGGGGGTCGTTCACCTGCTGATGACCACGGGGGAGGCTCCGATAATCCCGGGCGGGGTGTGACGGCGGTCACGTCAGGGCGCGGTGCGGGCATGACGGCCGGTCAGCGGCGTCCCCGGTGGCGCCGCTGGACGGGGTGGCCGGCTAAGGGCGGACCGGTGGCATCGCCAGCGGGTCGATCGGCATCTGTGCCCGGCAGATCGCCGCCAGTGGCCTCAATGCGGCTGTCAGTCGGTCGAGTTCACCGTCCGGGAGGCCCTCCCACGGTCGGGCGGCGGCCAGGTCGGTGGCGTCCTCCAGGGCCTGGTGGCGGATCCGGCCGAGCTCGGTGACCGTGCCGTCGGCGGTGAGCCAGCCGCGTTCGACCAGCCGGGCTCCGGCGGCGTCCCACTCGTCGTCCGTCCAGCCGCGCATCGGCTGGAGCACCTGGCGGGAGGCCCCCGTCGCGCAGTGCAGCACCGGCGCCTCGCAGCCGTCCAGCCCGGCGGCGACCAGCGCGGCCACGTGGCCGTCGCCGCGGTGCTCGCGCAGCACGGTCGCGGCCTGCCACAGTCGCCCGTACGCGTCCGCGGGGCGCGGCAGCGCGGCATTGGCGGCGGCCAGCACCCGGCCGGCGCAGTCCGCCCGGGCGACGGCCCGTTCCAGCGCGGTGGCCGCCGCCTCGACCTGTTCGGACGGCACCTCCGACAGCAGTCGGGCCAGCACCGCCGCCGATGCCTCGGTGCGGGCGGCCAGCGCCTGCCCGGGGCTCGCGTGGGTCCACACCGCAGGCAGGGCGCGCTCGACCGTCGCCGGGGCGAAGCTGAAGAACGCGGCGGTCACCGGCGGGGCGCCCAGCACGCCCACCGCGCCCAGCGGGGCCGAGCGGGCGGCGAAGTAGCCGCGCCAGCCGCCGTCCAGTCCGAGCGCCTCGAAGGCCGCCCGGCTCTCGGGCTGGAGGAAGGTGACGGCGTACACCGGTTCGAAGAGCCACCACAGGGCGCGGGCGGGGTGGACGGCGCCGACGGGATGGACCGAGCCGGCGGGATGGACCGAGCCGACGGAGCGGACGGACTGGGCAGAGTGGACGGGGTCGGACATCGGGACGCCTTCCTCTTCGCTGCAGGGGCCGGCCGCGGGCCGGGAGTCGTCCACGAGCTGACCGCCACCCGGGCGGCCCCGGCAACCCGGCCGGGGTGTGATCACGGTCACCCGGCGGCCGAGGGGTGCGGTCGGCGACCGCGCGACGCGGGATGATGGGGCGAGGTGCCCGCCCCGGGTGCCGAGGCGCCCGCCCCGTGGACGCCCAGCCCTCGCAAGCCCCTCGCACGAAGGTAGTCGGCCATGCCCCAGATCAGCCCCAGCATCCTCTCCGCCGACTTCGCCCGGCTCGCCGACGAGGCCGAGGCCGTCCGGGGCTCCGACTGGCTGCACGTGGACGTCATGGACAACCACTTCGTGCCGAACCTGACCCTGGGCGTCCCGGTGGTCGAGTCGCTCGCCCGGGCCACCGACATCCCGCTCGACTGCCACCTGATGATCGAGGACCCGGACCGCTGGGCCCCCCAGTACGTCGAGGCCGGGGCCGGCTCGATCACCTTCCACGTCGAGGCCGCCGCCGCGCCCGTCCGGCTCGCCCGCGAGATCCGCGCCAAGGGCGCCCGCGCCTCCATGGCGCTGAAGCCCGGCACCCCGATCGAGCCGTACGAGGACCTGCTGCCCGAGCTCGACATGCTGCTGATCATGACGGTCGAGCCCGGCTTCGGCGGCCAGGCCTTCCTGGACATCATGCTGCCGAAGATCCGCCGCACCCGGGAGCTGATCGCCAAGCACGACCTGGAGCTGTGGCTGCAGGTCGACGGCGGCGTCTCCGCGGCCACCATCGAGCGCTGCGCCGAGGCCGGCGCGGACGTCTTCGTGGCCGGCTCGGCGGTGTACGGGGCCGAGGACCCGGCCCGGGCGGTCCACAACCTGCGCGAGCTCGCCGCCAAGGCCTCGGCGGACGCCTGGTGGGCCTGCGAGCACTGAGGCAACCCCCGCTCCCCGCGGCGCCGCCGGATGGCCGGGCACGGGTGGAGGAACCGGGCGCCGTACCGGATGATCGGTGCGAACGCCCCTCCTGCACCCGGCCCGGCCCCTCTCCTCTCCGTACGGTGGTGGAACCGCGATGAGCAACCTCGACCTCAGGCCCGCCCCGACGAGCTGCGGCGGCGAGGCCACCGGCGGCCCGGTCCGCGATCTGCTGACGGGCCATCATGTTCCGCTCGGTGAGAGCACGGTGGTCCGTCGGCTGCTGCCCAACCTGGGCCGCCGGATGGTCGGCGCCTGGTGCTTCGTGGACCACTACGGGCCGGACGACATCGCCGACCGGCCCGGCATGCAGGTCCCGCCGCACCCGCACATGGGCCTGCAGACGGTCAGCTGGCTGCACAGCGGGGAAGTCCTCCACCGCGACAGCCTCGGCAGCCTGCAGACCGTCCGGCCGTACGAACTGGGCCTGATGACCTCCGGCCGGGCGATCTCCCACTCCGAGGAGTCCCCGCGCCCGCACGCCCGCTACCTGCACGGCGCCCAGCTCTGGGTCGCCCTCCCGGACGCCCACCGGCACACCGCCCCCTCCTTCGAGCACCACCCCGACCTGCCCGTGGTCACCGCCGCCGGCCTGCGCGCCACCGTCATCCTCGGCACCCTGGACACCGCCACCTCGCCCGGCACCACCCACACCCCCCTGGTCGGCGCCGACCTCGCGCTCACCGAGGGCGCCTCCCACGCCCTGCCGCTGCTCCCCGACTTCGAGTACGCCGTGCTCGCCATGACCGGCCGGATCGACGTCGATGGCGTCCCGGTCGAACCCGGCTCGATGCTCTACCTCGGCTGCGGCCGCCGGGAACTCCCGCTCCACGCCCACACCGACGGCGCCGTCCTGCTGCTCGGCGGCCTGCCCTTCGAGGAGCGGATCGTCATGTGGTGGAACTTCATCGGCCGCACCACCGAGGACATCGCCCGGGCCCGCGCCGACTGGACGACCGGCTCCCGCTTCGGCGAGGTCCACGGCTACGCCGGCACCCGGCTGCCCGCCCCGGAGCTCCCCGCCACCCCCCTGAAGCCGCGCGGGCGCGAACGCTGAGTGGGAGTACGGCCGGCGAACGCTTGCCACCCGGGTGGGACGGTGCCGCCTGCGTGGTCGCCGTAGAGGTCGAGTTGGGTGTAGTGTTTTCTAGCCGCTCGGCTGGGAGCACCGGACACGCGTTTGCGCGGACGGTCCCGGAGCGGCCAATCCCTTGAAACACCACTTCTCGGTTCTCGCCGGGTCATGTCCGCGTTTTGCGCGTTCTGACCTGGGGCTTATTTGTCATGTGCGTTTTATCGGATTGCGGCCGGATTCGCTTCTTCGAGCGGTGATCGGCTAGTGTTTGAAACGTCGGACGGGGCGCCAAGCCCGGAAAGACACCGGCGAGTCGGATGAATGAAACTCCGGAAAACGGAGCGGAAAACATCTGGTAAGCTGGAAACACGAAAGAACGAAGCGCCCGGAGGGCCCGCTGGAAGGCGG
>NZ_JBEOSV010000118.1:0-15530 GCF_040303245.1 Kitasatospora sp. NPDC096077
GCGCCCCACCCCCCCCAGCGCCAGCGGGGCCCGCCGGGCGCCGCGCACCCTGCACCCGGCCGCCTGGTGGGCCTGGGCGCTCGCCCTCGCCACCGCCGCCAGCCGCACCACCAACCCGCTGCTGCTCCTGCTGGTGCTGGCCGTGCTCGGCTACGTGGTCACCGCCCGCCGCACCGACGCGCCCTGGGCCCGCGGCTTCGGCTACTACCTGTGGCTGGCCCTGGTCGTGGTGGCGATCCGGGTGCTGTTCCGCTGCGTCTTCGCGACCGGTGTCACCGCGAGCGACCACGTGATGTTCACCCTCCCGCACATCCCGACCCCGGCCTGGTACGCGGGTATCGAGATCGGCGGCCCGGTCTCGCTGGAGGCGGTGCTCTCCTCGGCCTTCGACGGGCTGCGGCTGGCCTGCCTGATCTGCTGCATCGGCGCGGCCAACACCCTGGCCAACCCCAAGCGCGCGCTGCGGGTGCTGCCCGGCGCGCTGTACGAGCTGGGGGTGGCCGTCACGGTCTCCGTGAGCGTCGCGCCGCAGCTGGTGCAGAGCGTCCAACGGGTCGCCCGGGCCCGGCGGTTGCGGGCCGGCGCGGGCAAGGGGGTGCGCGCGCTGCGCGGCATCGTGGTCCCGGTGCTGGAGGACGCGCTGGAGCGCTCGCTGAAGCTGGCCGCCGCGATGGACTCGCGCGGCTACGGCCGCTCGGGCACCGCCACCCGCGGCTCCCGGCGGGCCACCGGCGCCCTGATGCTGCTCGGCATGGCCGGGCTCTGCGCCGGGGCGTACGGCCTGCTGGACGGCACCGCGCCCGGCTTCCTCGGCCTGCCCGCCCTGCTGGTCGGCGCCGCGCTCTGCTGCGGGGGACTGGCCCTCGGCGGCCGCCGGGTGCGCCGCACCAGCTACCGGCCGGACCGGTTCCGCGCCGCCGAGTGGGGGGTGACCGGCTGCGGGGTGCTCGCCGCGGCCACCCTGTTCGGCACGGTCGGCTACGACCCGACCGACCTGGTCCCCTCGCTGCACCCGCTGAGCTGGCCCGCACTGCCGGCGGTGCCGGCCGTCGCGGTGCTGCTGGCGGGCGCGGCCGGGCTGATCGCCCCGCCGCAGGACCGTCCGGTACCGCCGGCCGGACCCATGGCACCCGTTGACAAGCACCAGCCCGCCGAGGTTACGCAGTGATCCGTTTCGACCACGTCGGCGTCCGCTACCAGGGCGCCGCCGAACCCGTACTGCGCGACGTCGACCTGCACGTGCCCGAGGGCGAACTGTGCCTGGTGGTCGGCCGCACCGGCGTGGGCAAGTCCACCCTGCTCGGCGCCGTCAACGGGCTCGTCCCGCACTTCACCGGCGGCACCCTGCGCGGTCGGGTCACCGTGGCCGGCCGGGACACCGCCGACCACCCGCCGCGTGAACTCGCCGATGTGGTGGGCGTGGTGGGGCAGGACCCGGTGGCGGGCTTCACCACCGACACGGTGGAGGAGGAACTCGCCTACGCGATGGAGCAGTTGGCGATCCCACCGGAGACCATGCGGAAGCGGGTCGAGGAGACCCTCGACCTGCTCGGGCTGGCCGAGCTGCGCCACCGCGCGCTGCACGAGCTCTCCGGCGGCCAGCAGCAGCGGGTCGCCATCGGCTCGGTGCTCACCGCCCACCCGCGCGTCCTGGTGCTGGACGAACCCACCTCCGCCCTCGACCCGACCGCCGCCGAGGAGGTGCTCGCCGCGATCACCCGGCTGGTGCACGACCTCGGGGTGACCGTCCTGCTGGCCGAACACCGGCTGGAGCGCGTCGTCCAGTACGCCGACCGGGTCGTCCACCTGCCCGGCGACGGCACCGTGGTGCACGGGCCGCCCGCCGAGGTGTTCGCCGGGGCCTCCGTCGCGCCCCCGGTGGTCCACCTCGGCCGACTGGCCGGCTGGCGGCCGCTGCCGCTGTCCGTCCGGGACGCCCGCCGGGCCGCCGCGCCGCTCCGGGGGCGGCTCGCCGACGTGCCCGTTCCCCCGCCGCGCCGGGCAGCGGTGGCGGGGGAACGGGTGCTGGAGGCAAGGAAGTTGGTGGTGCGGTACGGGCCGGTGACGGCCGTCCGGGAGGTCGGTCTGGAGCTGCGGTCCGGTGAGGTCACCGCGCTGATGGGCCGCAACGGCTCCGGCAAGTCCTCGCTGCTCTGGGCCCTCCAGGGCTCCGGCCCCCGCCAGGGCGGCAGCGTCCAGGTCACCGGCCCGGCCCGCGGTGGCCGTCCCGGGAAGGGCGGCGACCCCAAGAAGCTCTCCGCCGCCGACGCCCGCCGACTGGTCGGCCTGGTCCCGCAGACCCCCACCGACCTGCTCTACCTGGAGTCCGTCCGGGACGAACTCGCCCAGGCCGACCGGGAGTCCGGCACCGAGGGCCCGACCGCCCGGGAGATCCTGGACCGGCTCGCCCCCGGCATCCCGGACCGCAGCCACCCCCGGGACCTCTCCGAGGGGCAGAAGCTCGCCCTGGTGCTCGCCGTCCAACTCGCCGCCGCACCCACGGTGGTGCTGCTCGACGAGCCCACCCGGGGCCTGGACTACGCCGCCAAGGAGGCGCTGGTGCGGATCGTCGACCAGCTCGCCGCCGAGGGGCGCAGTGTGGTGATCTCCACCCACGACGTGGAGTTCGTCGCCTCGGCGGCGGACCGGGTGGTGGTGCTCGCCGAGGGCGAGGTGGTGGCCGACGGCCCGACCGCCGAGGTCGTCACCGCCTCACCGACCTTCGCCCCGCAGGCGGCCAAGATCCTGGCGCCGCTGCCGTACTTGACGGTCCATCAGGTCGGCACGGCGCTGGAGGAGGTCCGATGAGTGCGGCGGCCGCCGTCCGGATCCCGGCCCGGGCCGGGATCGTCGTCGCGCTGGCCGGCTTCATCGGCCTGGTCGCCTTCTGCTGGCCGTTCGTGGTCGCCCCCGGCAAGTTCGGCTCCGCGTACGCCCCGCCGCTGATCTTCGGCGCGCTGCTGGTGCTGGTCATCGCGGTGGTGATCGCCGAGATCTCGGCGGGCGGCATCGACGCCAAGGCGCTCGCCATGCTCGGCGTGCTGTCCGCCGTCAACGCCGGACTGCGGCCGCTCGGCGCCGGCACGGCGGGCATCGAGACGGTGTTCTTCCTGCTGGTGCTCGCGGGGCGGGTGTTCGGCCCTGGCTTCGGCTTCACCCTGGGCTGCACCTCGCTGTTCGCCTCCGCCCTGCTGACCGGCGGGGTCGGGCCCTGGATGCCCTACCAGATGTTCGGCTGCGCCTTCGTCGGCATGCTCGCCGGGCTGCTGCCGAGGGCGCGCGGGAAGTGGGAGATCGCGCTGCTCGCGGGCTACGGCTCGGTCTCCGGCTACCTGTTCGGGTTCCTGCTCAACCTGTCCTTCTGGCCGTTCTCGCTCGACCCGAAGAGCTCCATCGCCTACCTCCCCGGGCTGCCGTTCACCGAACAGTGGCACCGCTACCTGCTCTTCGACCTGGCCACCTCGCTCGGCTGGGACACCGGCCGGGCCGTCACCACCTTCGTCGCGATCCTGGTCGTCGGCCCCGCCGTGCTGACCGTCTTCCGGCGGGCCGCCCGGCGCGCCAACTTCGAACCCGAGGTGCGGTTCGAGGCGACGGCGGGGGAGCAGGCCACCGGCCCCGATCCCCGCACCGCGGCCCGCACCTGAGAAACCGTCGAGCCGTCCTCCTCCCCTCCCGCCCCGGAAAGGCAGCCATGCCCCTGAGAACCCGCTCCCTCGGCCTGCTCGCGATACCCGCCCTGCTGCTCTCCGCCGCCGCGCCCGCCGTCGCCGACGCCCCGGCTCCGGCCGGGCACGGAGCCGCGACCTTCCGCCCCGACGCCGCCGCGGCCGGCTGGCTGGCCCGCCAACTCGTCGACGGCGACCACCTGGTGACCGTCTACAACGGCACCTCCTACCCCGACCAGGGCCTCACCGCCGACGCCGTGCTCGCCTTCGCCGCCGCCGGCGGCTCCGACCAGGCCGCCGCCCGGGCCACCGCCTGGCTCGCGAAGCCGGAGAACCTCACCGGCTACCTCGGCGACGGCACCACCTCGGCCTACGCGGGCGCCACCGCCAAGCTGCTGCTCACCGCCGAGGTGCGCGGGGCCGACCCGACGGCCTTCGGCGGCGTCGACCTCCCGGCCCGGCTGCGCTCGCTGCTGACCCCGAGCGGCCGCTTCTCCGACCGCTCGCAGTGGGGTGACTACAGCAACGCCTTCGGCCAGTCCCTCGCCCTGCTCGCCCTCCAGCGCACCCCCGACGGCGCCCCGGCCCAGGCCGTCGACTTCCTGGTCGCCGCCCGGTGCGCGGACGGCGGCTTCCCGGTCGCCCTCGGGCAGGCCACCTGCGCCGGCGACCCCGACGCCACCGCCCTCGCCGTGCAGGCCCTCGCGGCCACCGGCCGCACCGCCGACGCCCGGGCCGGCCTGGACTGGCTCACCGCCCACCAGGGCGCCGACGGCGGCTTCGCGACCGGCGGCGCCACCACCGCCAACGCCAACAGCACCGGCCTGGCCACCGAGGCCCTGCTGGCCGGCGACCGCTTCGGCGCCGGGCTCAAGGGCTGGAGCCGACTGCTGAAGTTCCAGCAGGGCTGCTCCGCCGACCCGGCCGTCCGCGGGGCCGTCGCCTACGACGCGAGCGGCTTCAACCAGGCCACCGCCGTCCGGGCCACCACCCAGGCCGTCCTCGGCCTCTCCGGCCGGGGCCTCGCCGACCTCAGCGCCGACGGCGCCCGCCCGACCGCCCCCGTCCTGGCCTGCCCGGCCGGCTGACCCCGAACGCTTCGAGAGGCCCCGCCATGAGCACCCACCTCACCCGCCGCACCCTCGGCTCGTTCGCCGCCGTCACCGCCCTCACCGCCGCCCTGCTCGGCACCGGCGCCGTCCAGGCCCCGGCGGCGCACGCGGACGCCTGCTCCGGCACCAGTGGCGTCACCGTCGTGGTCGACTTCACCGCCCTCGGCGGCGACATCGAGACCGGCTGCGCCCCCGGCACCCCCGCCGACGGCCTCGCCGCCCTCACCGGCGCCGGGTTCACGTACGCCTTCCACCCGCGCTTCCCGGGCTTCGTCTGCCAGATCAACGTCCAGCCCAACCCGTGCAACGGCGCCCCGGCCAGCGCCTACTGGTCGTACTGGCACGCCCAGCACGGCACCGCCTGGTCGTACAGCAGCGTCGGCGCGGGCGGCTACCACCCGGCCGCCGGCGACGTCGAGGGCTGGGCCTTCGGCGCCGGCGCCCAGCCGGGCATCACCGCGCCCTGACGGTCCGGGGCGGCGGTGCGGGCCCGGCCCGCACCGCCGCCCGACGGTTCCCCGGTGCCTCATGGCGGCGGCGTCAGCGCCTTGACCTCAAGCGGACATCACGGAGGAGGAGTACGCGACCGCGCTCTCCGTGCTGCAACGCGTCACCGACAACCTCGCCCAGGGGCCGTCGTGACGGCCGGTCACAGCCGGTCGTCCAGGGCCGTGACCGGCACGGCCGCCCGGTGGCCACCGGCCCGCGGATATCGTCCGCGTATCGGAAACCGGATACGCCCCGGCAACGCCCCCGCCCGTTGACTGGCGGCATGAAGCACGAGCAGGGCACGACGACGACCGCGGCCGGGCCCGCGGAGCCGGTGACGGGGGCGGTGCCAGGGGCCTCGCCGCGGCGGGCGGTGCCGCGGGCGGGGCGGCAGCGGGCGGGGCGGGCCCTCACCCGGCCGGAGCCGTGGCGGCGCGGACCGCTGCTCACGGCGTCGGCGCTGCTGCTCGGCCTGGTCCTGCTGCTGCACGCGGAGATCCCGAACCGCGGCTGGCACCTCGGCAGCCTGCTGGAGAGCGGCCTGCCGTGGCTCGGTGCTTGCGTCCCGCTGCTGCTGGCCGCCGCGCTGTGGCGCCGGTCGGCCGCCGCCGTGCTGGCGCTGCTGCTGCCGGTCGCGGCCTGGCTCCACCTGTTCGGCGGCCTGCTCGTCGACAAGTCCGGCCCGGGCGGCGACCTCACCGTGGTCGAACAGAACGTGAACGCCGACAACCCCGACCCGGCCGCCACCGCGCGCCACCTGGCGGGCTCCGGCGCGGACCTGCTGGCCCTGGTGGAGCTGACCCCGCAGACCGTGAAGGTCTACGAGACGGGGCTGGCCGAGGTGTACCCCCACCACACGGTCCGGGGCACCGTCGGCCTGTGGAGCAGGCTGCCGCTGGGCGACACCCGGCCGATCGACGTGATGGGCTACGCGCCGCAGGTCGACGGCGAACCGGTGGAGGGCTGGACGGACGTCGGCAACCGGGCGCTGCGCACCACGGTGACCACCGACCGCGGGCCGCTGCCCGTGTACGTGGCCCACCTGGGCTCCGTCCGGGTCGGCCTCGCGGCGGGCTTCCGGACGGCCTCGCGCGACACCGGCGTCCGGGCCCTCGTCCGGGCCCTGGCCGCCGACCGGAGCGAGCGGGCGCTGCTGCTCGGCGACCTCAACGGCACCCTGGACGACCGCGCGCTGGCCGGCCTCACCGCGGGGATGCGCTCCGCCCAGGACACCGCCGGGGCGGGCTTCGGTTTCAGCTACCCGGCGTCCTTCCCGCTGGTGCGGATCGACCACGTCCTGCTCCGCGGCCTGACGGCGACCGGCGCCCGGGTGCTGCCGGCCGACGGCAGCGACCACCTCCCGGTGGCGGCCCGCATCGCCTGGTGAACCGGCACCGGCCGTCACCCGCCGGACGGGTGGAATGCGGTGGGGTGCGGTGCGCGGCGGCGGGCGGGGGAGCGGCGGGCCGTCCACACTCCCGCCGTGAGGCGGACGGTGGAGCCGCCCGGGTGAGGAGGACCGTGATGGATGGTCGGGGCGCGGTGGCGCGGGGCGTGGCACCGGTGGTGGCGGGACTGTTGCTGGCCGGGTGCAGTTCGGCGGCGGCCACCGATCCGGAGGCCGCGCCGACGCCGGACGCCTCCGCCGCCCCGGCCACGGCGCCGCCCGCGCAGCCGGCCCCGCAGTTGACGGCGCAGCAGGTGAACTCCGCCGTGGCGCGGATCGACGGCTACGTCCAGGACGCGATGGCCAGGACCGGGGTGCCCGGGGTCGCCCTCGCGATCGTGTACCAGGACAAGGTGATCCACGCCAAGGGCTTCGGCGTACGGGAGTTGGGCAAGCCGGAGCAGGTGGACCCGGACACCGTGTTCCAGCTGGCCTCGGTGTCCAAGCCGATCTCCTCGACCGTGGTCGCCGGAGCGGTCGGCGGGAAGGTGGCGAAGTGGGACGACCCGGTGACCGCCCACGACCCGGGCTTCGCTCTGGCCGACCCGTACGTGAGCGCCCACGTGACGATCGCCGACCTGTTCTCGCACCGCAGCGGCCTGCCGGACCACGCCGGTGACCTGCTGGAGGACCTCGGCTACCAGCGGGACTACATCCTCCAGCACCTGCGCGACCAGCCGCTCACCCCGTTCCGGGCGAGCTACGCCTACACCAACTACGGCCTGACCGAGGCGGCGGTGGCCGTGGCCGAGGCCAAGGGGGTGGCCTGGGAGGACCTGGCGGCGGACGTCCTGTACAAGCCGCTGGGGATGGGCTCCACCAGTTCGCGCCGCGCCGACTACGACAAGGCGGCGAACAAGGCCGCGCCGCACGTGAAGACGGACGGCGGCTGGCAGGTCAGCACCACCGAGAACGCCGACTCCCAGTCGCCGGCCGGCGGGGTGAGCTCCACCGTCCAGGACCTGGCCCGCTGGATGCGGCTGCAGCTCGCCGACGGGACCTTCGAGGGCCGGCCGGTGATCGACCCGGCGGCCCTGAACGAGACCCGGACGCCGCACTACACCAGCACCCCGGCGCGGGCGCCCGCGGGCACCGCGAGCTTCTACGGCCTGGGCTGGAACGTCGGTTCCGACTCCCGGGGCCGGCTGCGGCTGAACCACTCCGGCGGCTTCGAGCTGGGCGCGGCCACCACGGTGACCCTGCTGCCCTCCGAGCAGCTGGGCATCGTGGTGCTGACCAACGGCCAGCCGACCGGCCTCCCGGAGGCGGTGGCCGAGGAGTTCTTCGACGTCGCCCAGGAGGGCCGGGAGACGGTCGACTGGCTGGGCTTCCTCGGCAAGGTGGTGCCCGCCGCGGCGGCGAGCCCGGTGTCGAAGACCGACTACACCAAGGCGCCGGCCGGCGCCGCCCCGGCCAAGCCGGACTCCGCGTACACCGGGACGTACGGCAGCGGCTACTACGGGCCGCTGACGGTGGCCGAGGAGAACGGCGGGCTGGTGATGACGGTGGGTCCGGACAACCTCCGCTACCCGCTCCAGCACTTCGACGGCGACGTGTTCAGCTTCCTCAGCAAGGGCGAGAACGCGGTCGGCCGCTCCGGGGTGACCTTCACCGTGGGCGCCGACGGGAAGGCCGCCAAGGTGGTGGTCGAGCAGCTCGACATCGACGGCCTCGGCACCTTCACCCGGAGTTGAGCGGACGCCGGTTTTCGCACCGTACCCGTTCGACCCGGCCGCCCCTTTCGGAGGGCGGGTACGCGAGCGAAGTTGTCTGACCAAGTTCGACCGGCGTTCGCCTGCGCGCCCTTCCACCGGCCAGTGCGCAGCCGGTACCTATGTCCCACCCGTGGTGCACCGCCACGGGACCCACCCTCACGCAACCCCACGGGACGAGGTACCCCCATGCGACTGCGCTGGAGCCCGCTCGGCGGACTGCTCGCCACCCTCCCGCTCGTCGGCGCCCTGGTCGTCGGCGCCCCCGCCACCGCCCAGGCGGCGGGCGGCAGCGGCAACCTGATCGTCAACGGCGACGCCGAGGCCGGCGGCTACTGCACCAACGACTGGAGCGCCGCCACCACCGTGCCCGGCTGGACGGTCCAGTCCGGCGGCATCAACGCGATGTGCTCCTCGGCCGGCTCCTTCGGCCTGCCGGGCGACGGTCAGAGCGCCGGCAAGGCCTTCTTCGGCCCGGGCAATTTCGGCGACGGCGCGATGGCCCAGACCGTCGACGTCTCCTCGGCGGCCGGCGCCATCGACGGCGGCGGCGTGCACTACAACCTCGGTGCCTGGCTGGGCGGTTGGACCACCTACGGCGGCTATGTCGCGGTCGGCCTGCACTTCCAGGACGCGAACGGCAACCCGCTCGGCGCGACCGCCAAGCTGCCCACCGTCTCGGCGACTGACCGCGGCCTGGCGACCAAGTTCCTCTCCCGCAGCGCCACCGGCTCCGTCCCGGCCGGCACCCGCTCGATCCAGGTCGAGGTGCAGTTCCTCTCCACCACCAACGAGACCGGTTACCTGGACAACCTCTCGCTCACCCTGGACACCCCGGTCGCCGCACCCGCCCCGGTCGCCCCGCCGGCCTCCCGAGTCCCGGGCTACGACCACGTGTTCACCGTGATGATGGAGAACACCGACTACGCCCAGATCATGAACGACCCGGCGGACACCCCGTTCATCCACAGCCTGATGGCCCAGGGCGCCACCCTCACCGACGCCCACGCCGTCTACCACCCCAGCGACGAGAACTACCTGGCGATCGCGGGCGGCGACACCTACACCAAGGGCGCCACCTACTGGCCCAACATCAACTCCCCGCAGCGCAACCTCGGCGACACCGTCGAGGGCGCCGGCAAGACCTGGAAGGCCTACGAGCAGGGCATGGGCACGCCCTGCAACACCACCACCCAGTACGACGCCAAGTACGAGCCCGACGACGCGCCGTTCATCAACTACACTGACATCAGCGGCAACCCGGCCCGCTGCGCGGCCCACCTGTTCGACACCACCCAGCTGACCACCGACCTCCAGTCGGCCGCCACCACCCCGAACTTCTCCTGGATCGCCGCCGACGACTACTACGACGGCGAGGCCTCCGGCAACGGCAGCGCCACCAGCCTCCAGGTGCAGGACGGCTGGCTGAAGCAGACCCTCGCCCCGGTGCTCTCCTCGCCCGCCTGGACCCAGGACCGCTCCCTGCTCCTGCTGACCTGGGACGAGAGCTCGGGCGAGGCCTACGACCACGTCGCCACCATCGCCGTCGGCTCCCAGGGCAGCGTCCCGGCCGGCACCAGCGGCCCCCAGCACTACGACCACTACAGCATCGGCCGCACCATCGAGGACGCCCTCGGCCTGCCGGGCCTGACCGCCAACGACACCTACGCCACACCGCTGAACGCCGCCTTCGCGCCGTCCACCGCGACCGGGCCGACGCTCACCGGCGACCTCGACGCGGTGACGAGCGGCGGCAACCTCACCCTGCGCTACACCGTGCCGACCGCGGGCCAGGCCGGGGCGAAGAACTGGATCGGCTTCTACCCGGCGGGCGTCACCCCGGGCAGCCGCTCCTCGCTCACCTGGTCCTACGCGCCCAACCAGAGCGGCGCGCTGACCTTCGCCACCGGCAAGCTCGGCGGCCCGGGCCGCTACGACGCGTACCTCCTGGCCAACGACGGCTACTCGGTGCTGGCCGGGCCGTTCACCGTCACCGTCGGCTGACGCCCGAGCGGGCCCTGTCCGGCGAGATCGGCCGGACAGGGCCTCGGTGTTGACGGTGCGGTCGGGCCGGGGAAGACTCCGGTACCCCGGCTCGACCGCACCCCCAGGAACGGACCAGACCCCTTGGACTCCCTGCTGCTCTCCCGCCGCGACCTCGACTTCCTGCTGTACGACTGGCTGGACGTCACTGCCCTCACCTGCCGCCCCCGGCACGCCGACCACGACCGCTCCACCTTCGACGCGGTGCTGGAGCTCAGCGAGACCATCGCCACCCGGCACTTCGCCCCGCACAACAAGAAGAACGACGCCGAGGAGCCGCGCTTCGACGGCGAGCGGGTGCGGATGATCCCCGAGGTCGGCGAGGCGCTGCGGGTCTACGCCGACGCCGGGCTGGTCGGCGCCTCGATGGACTACGACCTCGGCGGCCAGCAGCTGCCCGTGGTGGTCGACAACGCCTGCCGGGCCTGGTTCCAGGCCGCCAACATCGCCACCGCCGCGTACCCGCTGCTCACCGTCGGCAACGCGAACCTGCTGCTGGCGCACGGCAGTCCGGAGCAGATCGACACCTACGTCCGCCCGATGGTGGAGGGCCGGTTCTTCGGCACCATGTGCCTCTCGGAACCGCAGGCCGGCTCCTCGCTGGCGGACATCACCACCAGGGCGGTCCCGCAGCCCGACGGCGGCTACCGGCTCTCCGGCACCAAGATGTGGATCTCCGGCGGCGACCACGAGCTCAGCGAGAACATCGTCCACCTGGTGCTGGCCAAGATCCCCGGCGGTCCGGCGGGCGTGAAGGGCATCTCGCTGTTCATCGTGCCCAAGTTCCTGGTCCGCGAGGACGGCACCCTCGGCGAGCGCAACGACGTCGTGCTGGCCGGCCTCAACCACAAGATGGGCTACCGCGGCACCACCAACACCCTGCTCAACTTCGGCGAGGGCCGGTACACCCCGGGCGGCGCCCCGGGCGCGGTCGGCTACCTGGTGGGCGAACCGCACCACGGGCTGGCGTACATGTTCCACATGATGAACGAGGCCCGGATCGGCGTCGGCCAGGGCGCCACCGCCCTCGGCTACACGGGCTACCTGCACGCCGTCGACTACGCCCGCAGCCGCCCCCAGGGCCGTCCGCTCACCGGCCGCGACCCGTCCGCCCCGCAGGTCCCGATCATCGAGCACCCCGACGTGCGCCGGATGCTGCTGGCGCAGAAGAGCTACGTCGAGGGCGCGCTCGCCCTCGGGCTGTACTGCAGCCGGCTCCTCGACGAGGAGACCACCGCCCCGGAGCGGGCCGACCGGGACCGCGCCCACCTGCTGCTGGACGTGCTGACCCCGATCGCCAAGAGCTGGCCCTCGCAGTGGTGCCTGGCCGCCAACGACCTCGCCATCCAGGTGCACGGCGGCTACGGCTACACCCGCGAGTACGACGTCGAGCAGTACTACCGGGACAACCGGCTCAACGCCATCCACGAGGGCACCCACGGCATCCACGGTCTGGACCTGCTCGGCCGCAAGGTGGTCATGGACGGCGGCGCGGGCCTGCGGCTGCTGCTCGACACCCTCGCCGCAACGACCGCCCGGGCCAGGGGAGTCGGCGGTGAGGCGGCCGAGCTGGCGGCCCGGCTGGAGCAGGCCGCCGAGCGGATCGGCCGCACCACCGCCCGGCTCTGGTCCACCGGGGACCCGGCCACCGCACTGGCCAACTCCTCCACCTACCTGGAGGCCGTCGGTCACGTGGTGCTGGCCTGGATCTGGCTGGAGCAGTTCCTCGCCCTGGGCGAGGGCGCGGACGCCTTCCACGAGGGCAAGCGGCAGGCCGCCCGCTACTTCTTCCGGGTCGAACTCCCGCGCACGGGGCCGCAGTTCGACCTGCTGGACAATCTCGACCGGACGGCGGCGGACTGCCGGCCGGAGTGGTTCTGACCGGCGCCGCCACGGCCAGTTGCTCGACCCGGGTCGGGGCCAGCAGGAGGTCGAGGTCACCGCCGGCACCGCCGCCGCTCACCAGGATCAGGGCCAGGACGGCGAAGGGGAGCAGCACCCCCAGCGGCAGGTACAGGACCTGGAGGCCGAACTGGGCGACCAGCCCGACCCGGGACCGGCGCGGAGCCGCCCGGTCGGCGGGCGTGGTTCCCGGTCGGACCGCAGCCCCGGCCCGGGCCGGTCCACGTCTGTCCGAAGCGCCCGCAGATGAAGTCGTAGGCATCGGTTCCGTCCCCCGGTCGTACGGTGCCCGCCACCGCTCTGCCCGTCCCCGGCGGCCTCAACCATCGCTTTGCACAATCGAGTTCCCGGCCTGGGGCGGTCGCGCGCGAAACGCTGCGCAAACGATGCGAGTATCCGGCCGCCCTGCGGCTGCGCCACCGTCGGATCGTGCACCGAACCACCGATCGGCCACTCGTCGGACCTGCCCTCCCGCCTCCGCGCGCGTCGGCCGACCAGCCCCCGGCCCCCCGTCGTAGGCTCGCCCGCGTGACCGTCCCGACCGCCCCCGCCCCGGCCGGGCTGACCACCGGGGCCCTCGCCCGCCGGCTCGGCGTCTCGCCCGCCACCGTCCGCTCCTGGGAACGCCGCTACGGCATCGGCCCGGCCCACCGCGCCCCCGGGCGGCACCGCCGGTGGGAGCCCGACGACGTGGCCGTCCTGGAGGAGATGTGCCGGCTCACCGCCCGGGGCGTCAACCCGGCCGAGGCCGCCCGGGCCGCCCTGGCGGCCGCCGCGGGTACCGCTCCCGCGCTGCCGGCGGCCCGGAACGGTGCCGAGGACGTGAACGGCCCGGCCTCCGGCGGCAACAGCCTCCCGGTGGGAACCGTGCGCCCCGAGTGCCGGGGGCTGGCCCGCGCCGCCGTCCGGCTCGACGCCCCGGAGCTGGCCCGGATCCTGGGCCGCAGCGTCGACGAGCTCGGCGTGGTCGTCGCCTGGACCGAGGTGATGGTCCCGGCGCTCCGGGCGGTCGGCCGCAAGTGGGCGGTCGAGGGGGAGCGCTACGTCGAGGTGGAGCACCTGCTGTCCTGGCACGTCGCGGCCGCGCTGCGCCGGGCCGCCGACCGGGCGGAGCCGCCGGCCGGCCCGGCCGCCCTGCTGGCCGGGATGCCCGGCGAACTGCACGCCCTCGCGCTGGAGGCGCTCGCCGCGGTGATGGCCGAACGCGGCCTGCCGTTCCGGATGTTCGGCCCCGCCCTGCCGTCCGGGGCGCTGCTCGAAGCGGTGCGCCGCACCGGGCCGCCCGTCGTGCTGCTCTGGTCCCAGCTCGCCCGGACGGCCGACCGGGAGCTGGTCGCCCGGGTGGTCCGGACGGCCTGGGGCCCGCACGGCGTGCGGGTCCAGCCGGTCGTGCTGGTGGCCGGACCGGGCTGGGCCGGCCCGCGCAGACCGCCCGGCACCCTGCGGCCCCGCGATCTCGGGGGCGCCGTCGACCTGTTGGCGGACCTGCTCCTCCGCTGAGCGCCCGCCGCCGAGCCTCCGCCGCCGAGCTGTCGCTCGAAACCCAGAGAACCCCGACCGCACCCGCTCCGAGGGCCCGCCGATGACCGTCTCGATCGCCCTGTTCACCCAGGACCTGCGCCTGCACGACAACCCCGTGCTGCACGCCGCCCGCACCGCCGCCGAGCAGGTGGTGCCGCTGTTCGTGCTCGATCCCGCTGTCGAGGCGGCCGGCTTCGCCGCCCCCAACCGGATGGCCTTCCTGGCCGACTGCCTCACCGACCTGGACGCCTCGCTGCGCCGCACCGGCTCCCGGCTGATCGTCCGCCACGGGGCCACCGCCGAGCAGACCGCCCGGGTGGCCGCGGAGGCCGGCGCCGCGACGGTGCACCTCGCCGCCGGGGTCAGCGGCTACGCCCGCCGACGGGAGGCACGGCTGCGCGCGGTGTTCGGCGACCGCCTGCGCGTCCACGACGCCTCCGTGACCGTGGTCCCGGCCGGGCGGATCGTCCCGGCCGGCCGCGACCACTACGCGGTCTTCACCCCGTACCACCGCGCCTGGTCGCAGGCGCCGAACCGTACGGTGCTGGGCGCTCCCCGGGTGATCCGCACCCCGGAGGGCATCGGCAGCGAGAACCTGGTGGTGGCCGGACCGTTCTCGCCGGCCCTGCCGCGCGGCGGCGAGACCGCGGCCCGGGCCCGCTGGCGGCGGTGGGACGTCGACGGCTACGCGGAGCTGCACGACGACCTGGCGGCCGATGAGACCTCCCGGCTCTCCCCGTACCTGCACTTCGGCTGCCTGTCGCCCACCGAACTGACCGCCCGCGCCCGGCAGCACGGCGGCGCCGGGGCGGAGGCCTTCGTCCGGCAGCTGGCCTGGCGCGACTTCCACCACCAGGTGCTCGCCGCCCGCCCCGACGCCGCCCACCGCGACTACCGCGACCGGGGCGACCACTGGCACCGGGACGCGCGCGAGGCCGAGGCCTGGCGGCAGGGCCGCACCGGCTACCCGATCGTCGACGCCGGGATGCGCCAACTCGCCCACCAGGGCTGGATGCACAACCGGGCCCGGCTGCTCACCGCGAGCTTCCTCGCCAAGTCCCTCCACCTGGACTGGCGGATCGGCGCCGCCCACTTCCTGGCCCTGCTGGTGGACGGCGACGTGGCGAACAACCAGCTCAACTGGCAGTGGGTCGCCGGCACCGGCACCGACACCCGGCCCAACCGGGTGCTCAACCCGCTGCGCCAGGCCGACCGTTACGACCCGGACGGGGCCTATGTGCGGCGCTGGGTGCCGGAACTGGCCCACCTGCCCGGCCCGGCCGTGCACCGCCCCTGGCTGCTCGCCCCCGACTACCCGGACCCGATCATCGCCCCCGAGACCCTCTCGGCCCGGCTGCGCCGGGCCCGGGGGCTGGACTGATGGACCCTGGGCCCCGGCCGGCGAACCCGGGCCCCTGCTGGTGAACCCGGGCCCGGGGAAAGGCCGGTGGGCCGCAGCGAGGCTGCGGCCCACACGGGTTCGGTTGCGGTCAGGGGATGCGGCGGACTAGTTGTCGCTGCCGTCGCTGGCGCCGGCGCCCGCGGTGAAGGCGGCCAGGCCGTTGGGGGTGCCGAGGCCGGTGGGGCCGTCGTAGCCGGCGCCGGCGGTGCACAGGTAGTCGGGCGAGCAGGTGCC
>NZ_JBEOSV010000119.1:0-15064 GCF_040303245.1 Kitasatospora sp. NPDC096077
GGCTCCACACCTACAATCACCACCGCGGACACACCGCACTCGCAGGCAAGCCACCCGCCACCCGCGTCCCCAACCTCACGGGACAGAACACCTAGAGCATCACATTCGGTCCTCCCCGGTGACGCCCGGTGCCCGGCAGGGCCCGGGCGTTCCGGCGTCGGTGGTGCCGGTTCGGTGGTGGTGGCGTGGAAAGGCCGTGGACAGGGCGGATGTGCGTCCCTATCCTTCTGGCGATCTCTGCGTGTGACCAGCACCGCAGGCGTTTCCGGTGGGGGCCGCGTTGAGTACTGAAACCGATCGTGTCGAGCCGCGTCCGCGCGTCCTGCGTTGGCCGGCGGGCGATCCCCGGTCGTTGGCGGTGGCGGCGCAGGTGTTGATCGCGGCGCAGACCGCGCTGCAGGTGGTGGTGGCGGCGGCCGGTGGGATCAGGACGGAGCTGTTCCGGCAGTGCGCGCCGCTCAACGCGCCGCTGTTCATCGGCGCCGTGGTGGTGTTCCTGTGCTGGTTCCGGCGCTGCCGGCTCAATGCCGAGCGCTTCGCGCCCCGGACGCACAAGTACTCGACCGGGTTCGCCGTCGGGGCGTGGTTCATCCCGGGGGCGATGTGGTGGATCCCGCGCCGGGTGGCGCTGGACATCTGGCGGGCGAGCCCGCCGGCGGGCGGCGCCTGGTTGATCGACGCGTGGTGGGTCGCCTTCCTCGCCAAGACGGTCGGCGGGGTCGTCCTGGAGCTCACGCTGCCGTTCCAGTACCTGTACTCGCCCTATGACGCCGCGGTCGCGGTGGTGGCCGCGGTGCTGGCGATCCTGGTGATCCGGGGGATCACGGCCGGCCAGTACGCCGCGGCGAGCGCGGAGCCGGCCGTGCCGCCGTTCGCCGGTTTCTCCGCCCGCTGAACCGCCCGCTGAACCGCTCGCCGAACCGTCCGCTGAACCGCTCGCCGACCCGGGCCGCTATTCGGCGGTGCGTTGGGCCCGGTGGGCGGCGACCCGGACCCGGGTGGCGCAGCGCGGGGTGCAGTAGCGCTGGGGGGTGCGGCGGCCGGTGTCGATGAAGTGGCGCCCGCAGCCGGGTGCGGCGCAGTGGCCCCAGGCGCAGCTGCCGCGTTCGCTCAGCCACAGGCCGAGGGCGAGGGCGGCGGTGGAGAGCAGCCAGTGGGTGAGGCCGGCGTCGGCGGGGGCCCGGGTGTGCAGGGACCACGGGCGGCCGGGGAGCCGGACCAGGTGGGGGCGGGGCGGGTGGCGGTCGAGGAGGGCGTTGATCGCCTCGGCGGCCCGGTCGACGTCGTCGGTGTCGAGGACGGCGATCACGGCGGTGGTGGCCCGGCACAGCTCCCGGGCGTCGGCGTCGGTGAGCCGGAACGGCGGGCCGCCGTGGCGGTCCAGCAGGGCCTGGAGTTCGGCGGCGTCCGCGTCGGGGTCGGCGCGGACGGTGTTGGCGAGTTCGGCGAGGAAGTGGAGGCCGCGGGGGTTCTCCTCGTCGGGGGTCCTGGTCATGGCCACATGGTAACGTCAAAAACGGAATATAGGCGTTACGGAGGAGTGGCATGCGATACCCGGCATCGACGTCCGTGCTCATCGTCGGCGGGGGCCCGGTCGGCCTGACGCTCTCCGTCCTGCTGTCCCGCCACGGGGTGGACCACCTGCTGGTCGAGGCGCACCCCGGCACCTCCCGGCATCCCAAGGCCCGTGGCGTGTCGGCGCGTTCGATGGAGGTGTTCCGGCGCTGCGGGCTGGAACCGGAGATCCGGCGGGCCGGGCTTCCGGCCTCGCAGGTGTTCTTCTACCGCGGCCGCACCCTGGTCGACCCGGACTTCGTCCGCACCGGGGCGCCGACGCCGGACGGCCCCGAGCGGACCCCGGCGCCCGGGCTGATCTGCTCCCAGGATGCCCTGGAGGCCGTGCTCGCCCGGCGCGCCCGTGAACTCGCCCCGGACGCCGTCCGGTTCGCGACCCGGCTGACCGGGTACCGCGAGGACGGCGACGGTGTGCACGCCGTGCTGGAGGAGCGGGACGGCGGGGTGCGGCACACCGTCCGGGCCGACTGGCTGATCGGCTGCGACGGCGCGTCGAGCACCGTCCGGGCGGCCGCCGGGATCGCCATGGACGGGCCGACCGGTCTGGGCCACTTCCTCAGCGTCCGCTTCGAGGCGCCGCTGGGCGCGGTGGTGGCCGACCGGGCCAGTGCCTCGTACTTCCTGACCGAGCCCGGCCGGGGCGGCTTCCTGGCCGTCGACAACGACCGGCGCTGGATCTACCAGCACCCGTACGACCCCGGGCGCGAGTCCGTCGACGCCCTCCGGGACGACCACCCGAGGCTGGCCCGGCTGGTCCGGGACGCGGCGGGCCTGCCGGAGCTGCCGGTGACCGTCCTGGACACCACCACCTGGCGGATGGACGCCCGACTCGCCGCGGCCTTCCGCCGCTCCCGGGTGCTGCTCGCCGGTGACGCGGCCCATGTGACGCCCCCGACCGGCGGGCACGGCATGAACACCGGCATCGGCGACGCGGACAACCTGGCCTGGAAGCTGGCCTCGGTGGTGGACGGGACGGCGGGTGAGGCGCTGCTCGACAGCTACCAGGCGGAGCGCCGCCCGGTGGCCCGGCAGGTGATCGACCTCTCGCTGGCCAACTCCCGGGCCCGGACCAGCTACCGGATCGACGACGAGCTGCTGCTCACCGCGGCGTACACCTCCACGGCCGTCCTCCCGGAGACCCCGTCGGATCCATCGGCCCCACCGGCCCCACCGCGTCCGGCGCTCGACCCGGAGCGCGAGCACCCCGAGGGCGTCCCCGGCACCCGCCTCCCGCACCTGCGGATCGGCGAGGGCTCCACCCTGGACCTGGTCGGCCCCGGTTTCACCCTGTTCGCCGCGGACGTCGCCTGGCAGCGGCACGCCGACGCCGCCACCGCGGCCGGCCCGCCCGTCGCGCTGCGTCGGCTGCCGGCGGACCTGCTGGCGCGGCTCGGCCTACCGCCGGGCGGCGCGGCGCTGGTCCGCCCCGACGGTCATCTCGCCTGGCGCGCCGCGCGGTTGCCCGCCGACGAGGCCCGGCTGCCGGACGTGCTACGGCGGATCCTGGCCCGGGACTGAGCCCACCCGGGCCTCCGTCGACCGCGCGGCCTCGACCAGGAGGCCGCGGAGCTCGGTGAAGCGCTCCAGCAGCGGATCGCGGAAGTAGCCGCCGATCAGCTGGGACCAGCCGACCGGGAGCCGGTCGGCGAGGGCGAGCACCCGGGCGGTCTCCTCCTCGGACAGGCAGCGGCTCTCCCGCAGGCAGAACGCCAGCAGGTCGCGCTCCTGCCAGCGCTGCTCCGCGTCCTTGCCGGACCAGTCGACCAGGAGGTCCCGGGCGACGGACGCCGAGGTGTGCTGCGGGTGCTCGCAGAACTCCGCGTCGGGGTGGAGGCACCAGCCGTTCTCCAGGGCGGCCACGGCGGAGCGCAGCACCGCCCGGTCGACCGCGACCCGCGCCAACTCCCGGCAGTGGCCCAGCAGGGCGAGGGCGCGGGAGCGGAGGATCGGCGGGGCCAGCAGCTCCAGCGGGCCGTAGTCGGCCTCCACCGCCAGGGCGCGGTCGGCGAGCCGGGTGCGGCGCCGCTCGTGCGCGACCTCCGGCAGCCCGCGCACCGTCGCCGCCAGTGCGTCGGCCGCGCGCAGGAACGCGGCCGAGGCGTCGGTGAGCGCGTCCCGCCGCCGGCACTCGTCCTCGCCCAGCCGCTGGAGCCGGGCGGCCTCGACCGCGGCGCGGGCCTGCCGGAGGCCGGCGGCGAGCGCGGCGTCCGCCGCCCGCTCGCCGCTGCGCCGGGCCCAGAGGGCGGTGAGGAAGGCGATGGGGAGGGTGAGCAGGGCGGGGACTGTGGTGGCGAGCTCTGCCGGGTTCACGGGACCCGATGGTGCCGGTTCGGGGGAGCCGCCCGGGTCGGGCGACGGGAACTGAAGCAAACTGATCGACGGCCGACCGTTCCTCGATCGTTCACGATCGAAGCGTTGCAGGGCAGTTGCGCCGGGAGCGGGGTGGATCACGGCGACGCGTGACCGGCTCACGGCGGCGCCTGACCGGCTCACGGCGACGGGTGACCGGCTCCCGGCGGCGGCCCGGCGGAGGGTGACTCCCGTCCGCCGGGCCGCCGTCACGCGGTCAGGAGCGCCAGACCGGCGCGGTCGCCAGGGCCTTCAATCCGTCCACGTCCAGGGCCGGATCGCCGGGGTTGAAGGTGTAGTCGTTCTCGCCGTTCCACTCGTTGATCCGCACCTGGCCGCCGTTCGGGAAGTAGACGACGGCCATCCAGTGCAGGACCGGATTGGTCGCGGTCTTCCCGTTGCCGAAGCGGTTGGTGACGACGAGCGTTCCGTCCGGCCGCTTCTCGTGGACCTCCAGCGGGGTCGGGTGGTCGTTCCTCGCCGTCATCGCGAGGTCCTCCCGGCCGCGTTGGGACGGCGGGTCCACGGCGACCGTCAGCATGCTGGTGCGGCCCTCGAAGGTGACGGTGAGCGCGGCGTGGTCGGTGTCCTGCTTCCCGACCTTCGCCCCGGCGGGCAGCAGCGGGACGAGCTTCGCGAGCAGCTCCGCCTTCGACGGACCGGGGGTCGACGGCTGGGGAGCCGGGGTGAGGTTCGGCCTCGGCCCCTCGCCGGCCGGGGCGAGGGTGGCGAAGACCCGCTCCCAGGCGGGGGAGGTGACCAGGTCGGTCAGCTGGCTGTCGCTGGTGAGCGGCGGGTTGGGCCGGTTGACCGTGGCCGGCTGGCCGTTGTACTCGGTGAACGAGACCCGGCGGCCGTCCGGGCCCGCCCAGGTGACCCGCCATTCGCGGCCGCCCGGGGTGTGCTCGCTGCGCAGCTTGTCGATCACCAGCACGGAACCGTCCGGCCGGACCGTCCGGTCACAGGAGTCCTGCGGCGTCTGGAAGCCGTCCATGCAGACCGCGGCCGCCTCGGGCGCCAGGTCGGTCCGCTCCACGCTGAAGGCGACGAGGCTCGCCCCCGCTCCGTCGTCGAACAGCAGGGTGGCGCCGTTCCGGTGCTGGTCCTGCTGCCCTGGCGCGCCGCTGGCGAGCAGCTGCGTCGTGCCCTTCGGCAGCAGGCCGGTGACCAGTGTCGTCAACTCCTCGGAGTCCATCGTCGGTCGCTCGGGCCCCGGATCGGCCGGTCCGACCAGCCCGAAGGTGCCGCCCCCGACGGCCGCGAAGCCGCCGGCCCCGGCCAGCACCAGGACCGCGAGGGTGCTCGCGACGGCGGTCCGTCGGCGGCGACGGCGCCGGCGGCCGCGTTGTTCGGCCTGGGCGGTGAGGGTGTGCTGCACCGGCTCCGGTGCCAACTCGGCGGCCCCGCGCAGGGCCTGGGCGAACACGTCGCCGAACTCGTCGGCGAACTCGTCATCAGTGGGCATGGCGCAGCACCGCCTTCTGGGAGGAGGGGTCGGGTCCGTTCGGGCCGGCCGGTCCGGCGGACTCGGCGGGGCCGGCGCGGCCGTCCAGGACCGCCCCGAGGTCGTCGCCCAGCACCGTGCGCAGCTTGGCCAGGGCGCGGCGGCAGCGGGTGCGGACGGCGGTGTCGCTCAGCCGCAGGACGGCGGCCGTCACCTCCACGCTGCGGTCCTCCCAGAAGCGGAGCACCAGCACGGCGCGGTCCGGCGCGGGGAGTTCGGCGAGGGCGCGCAGCAGCGTCAGCCGCAGTGCCGGGTCCGGGTCGTGCACGCCGACCTCGGGGAACTCGTCGGTGACGCGCTCGGAGGCGCTGCGCTTGCGCCGGTAGGAGAGGAAGGTGTTGACCAGGACGGTCTGCGCGTAGCCGCTGGGGTTGTCCATCCGGGAGATCTTGCGCCACTTCAGGTAGACCCGGCCGAGCGTCTCCTGCACCAGGTCCTCGGCGAGGTGGGCGTCACCGCCGGTCAGCAGGAAGGCGGTGCGCAGCAGGTGCCGGGCGCGGGAGGCGACGAAGTCCGGGAACTCCGGCCAGGGCGGCCCGGCCTGGGCGTCCGGACTCGATTCTTGATCCATACCTGGCTAACGCGGTGGGTCGGCGGTTGTGTGACAGTCAGGTTGTCAGGTGCCGTGCTTCGGGTGGTCGGCCGGGGTCGGTGCCGGTGCCCGGGCGGGAAGCACGGCGGTGCCGAGGGCGAGCCACCCGGCGGCGAGCAGCCAGCCGCCGAGCACGTCCAGCGGCCAGTGCACCCCGAGGTAGATCCGACTGAGGCCGACCGCGACCGCGAACCCGACGGCGCCCGCGACGGCCGCCCCGGTCGCGCCCGGCGGGAATTGTCAGACACGCCCCAGCAGCCCCGCGCAGACCGCCGCGGTGAAGGAGTGCCCGGAGGGGAAGGAGAAACCGGACGCGCCGGTGGCCCAGTCGACCCGGGGCGGCCGGGGCCGGGCGAAGGCCTGCATCAGGCCCAGGCGCACCAGCTGGCCGACGATCAGCCAGAGCAGCGGGGCGAGCAGCAGCAGCGCGGCCCGCCGGGGCGGTCGCGGGGCAGGCAGGGCCCGGACGGCGAGGGCCCCGGCGGCCAGGGCGAGCAGATAGGGCACCACCGCGGAGCCGAGAGAGGTCACCACCACGGCCGCGGTCCGGGCCGCGGCCGGCCGGTGGGCGGCACTCCAGTCGTCGGCCGCCCGCTCGAAGCCGTACGGCCCCCAGGCGTGGTCGGCCAGCAGGGCCGCCAGGACGGCGAACAGCAGGGCCGTGACGGCCGCCACCACCGGCCACCGGGGCCGCCGGCCCGGCGGGTGCGGGTGCGGGTGCGGCGGGCCAGGCGGGCTCGGCGGGTGGTTCATCGGGTCGGGAGCCCTTCCTGGGGAGCGGGGTGCGGCCTCCATGATCGGGGGCGCCCCGCGCCCGCGACGGCCCACGCCGCGCGGGAATCGGCCCGGTCAGCGGCCGGGAGCGGTCGGCGGGGGAGCTGCCGGGAGGTGGTCCGGGAGGCGGCCGTACCATGTCCGACCTGTGGGTTTGCCGATCCGGGGCGAGTCCGGGAGAAAGGTGGGCGGGTGGGCAGGGGCCCGCGCCGAGGCGTGAGTGGAGGTGTCGGAGTGTCGGAGTGCAGGGGGGCCGGCGAGGACGGGGGGACGGGCCGGAAGGAGACGGCGATGGCGGCAGGAGTGGGACAGGTGTTCCGGGGCGAGGAGGTGCCCCGGAAGGAACGGTTCGACTGCTGGCGGGAGTTGCTGGAACGGACCCGGGCCTGCGACACCACCAGTGAGCACGCCGACGACTTCCGGGCCGAGCTGAGACGCTCCGAGCTGGGCGAGGTGGTCCTGCTGGGGACGGCCTTCCCCGCGGCCCGGTTCCGGCGGACCGAACGGATGGTGCGGCGGTCGGACGTGGAGGTCTACCACCTGTCGTTCCTCCAGCAGGGCGGCATGGAGCTGACCCGCGGGGACGACCGGACGGAGCTCCTCGCGCCGGGCGACCTGCACCTGGTCGACAGCTCGACCCCGTACGACCTGCGGACCTTCGGGGTGTCCGGGGTGGGCATCGACTTCCCCGCCGCGCTGCTGCCGCTGCCGCCGGAGCGGCTGCGCACGCTGCTCGGCCGCGGGATCCCGGCGCGGGCGGGTTCGGCGGCGCTGCTGTCGGAGTTCCTGCTCGGGCTGGACCGGCAGGCCGCGGCGCTGGGGCCGGACGAGGCGGCCCGGATGGGGGCGGTGACGGTCGACCTGGTGGCCGCCTGGCTGGCCCGCGAGCTGGAGGCCGAGGCCGTCCTGCCCGAGGAGGCCCGTCACCGGGCCCTGGTCCAGGAGGTCCGGGCCTTCGTCTGCCGCAACCTGCACGACCCCGACCTCACCCCGGCCGTGATCGCCGCCGCCCACCACGTCTCGGTCAGCCACCTGCACCGGGTCTTCACCTGCCAGTCGCAGGGCCGCACCCTGGCCGCCTGGATCCGGGAACGGCGCCTGGAACAGGCCCACCGCGAACTCGCCGACCCCGCCCGGCGCACCACCCCCGTCCAGACCGTCGCCGTCCGCTGCGGCTTCGCCCGGGCCGACGACTTCAGCCGCGCCTTCCGCGCCGCCTACGGCCTCTCGCCCCGCGAGCACCGGCAACAGGCGCTGGCCAGGGCGAGTTGAGGAAGTGTCAGGAAGAGGGGGTGGGTCCGGGGTCGGGGGCGGCCCGGTCGTAGCCTGAGCCGCGCAAGCCCGTGCTTCGACTTCCAGGGGGAAAGATGCGTTGGCGTTCCATGGCGACCGCCGTCCTGCTCGCCGCGGTCACCGCGACCGGACTGGCCGCGCCCGTCGCGAGTGCGGCCGAACCGAGTGCGGCTGAACCGGCGACGGCCGTACCGGGGGTGCTGGTCCCGGCCGCCGACCGCGAGATCAGCTTCACCGCGGACGGCACCACCGCCTACGGCACCGTGCACATCCCCGCCCACCGGGCCGGACAGCGGCTGCCTGCGGCCCTGTTGCTGCCCGGCAGCGGCCCGACCGACCGCAACGGCGACGAGCCGCCCGCGCTCACCCCGGGGACGCTGGCGGCGATCGCCGACACCCTCGGCGCCGACGGCGTGCTGACCCTGCGCTTCGACAAGTACTTCACCGGCCGCACCGGCCCCGGCGCCTACCAGGGCGACCCCGGCCGGCTCGACCTGCCCGCCTTCACCCGCCAGGCCGCCGCGGCCTACGACACCCTGCGCGAGCAGCCGGAGGCCGACCGGCACGAGCTGCTGGTGGTCGGCCACAGCGAGGGCGGGCTGCAGGCCCTGCTGGTCGCCCGGACCGTCCGGCCCGCGCCGGCCGGCCTCGCCCTGCTGGCCCCGCAGGACGAACGCCTGCTGGACCTGCTGAGCGCCCAGCTCGACGGCCAGCTCGACCAGGCGGTGGCGGCCGGGCAGGTCACCGCGGAGGCGGCCCGGGCGAACCGGGCGGGCATCGCCGCCGCCGTCGCGGACTTCCGGGCCGGCCGTCCCACCGAGGCCGACACGGCCGGGCTGCTGCCGCCGCTCGCCGGACTGCTGAACGCGCTGTTCGGGCCGAACAACGCCCGCTTCGTGCGCAGCGACGACGCGGTCTACCCGCCGGACGTCGCCCGGCAGGTCCGCCCCGGCACCCGGGTCACCGTCACCTGCGGCACCGCGGACGCCAACGTGCCCTGCGCGGGCGTGCCGCCGCTGCTCGCCGCCCTGGCCCGGGCGCACACCACCGGCCCGGGCCTGCGCACCCTGGACGGCCTGGATCACTTCCTGCACCCGGCCGGCACGCCGGTGAACGACCGTGCGCTCGCCCCGGCGGCGGTGGCGGCGCTGCACGAGTTCGCCCGCCCCTGGAAGCGGTGACGCGCGAACCGGCAACCCCGGCGACGGGGTTGCCGGTTCAGCCCGGCGGCTCTGGCGGGCCTGGCGGGCCTGGCGGGCCTGGCGGGCCGGAGGGGCCCGCGGCCCGGTGTCAGGTCGGCCGGCTGGCGGCCAGCAGGTCGTGCAGCAGCGGCAGCAGTTCCTCGGGGTCGGCCGCGGCGAGTTCGGCGAACGCCCCGCTGGAGCGGGCCAGGATCACCCCGGCGAAGGCGGCCGCCGCCAACTCGGCCCGCAGCTGCGGCCGGTCGACCCCCTCGGTGGTGAAGCGCTCGTGCAGCGGGTGCACCATCCGCTCGTAGAGGTAGGCGCGGGAGGCCTGCTGCACCTCGGTGTTGTCGCCGGGGAGGACGGCGGCCTGGAAGGAGGGCCCGGGTCCGCGCTGGGTGAGCCGCACCAGCAGGGTGCGCAGCCGTTCCTCCTCCAGCAGGTCGGCCGGTGCCTCGGCGCCCAGTTCGAGCTTGACGGTGGCCAGGTAGAGCTGGGTCTTGCCGCCGAAGTACCGGGCGATCAACGCCGGGTCCACCCCGGCCCGTTCGCCGATCTCCCGGGTGGTGGTGCGGTCGTAGCCGCGCTCGGCGAAGAGTTCCAGGGCCGCCCGGGTCAGCAGTTCGCGGCTGCGGGCGGCGTCCCGCCGCCGGGGCGGGGCGGGCTCGGTCCGGCCGTCGTTCCCGTCGAGGGGCTCGCCGTCGGGCGCGGTCACCGGTCGGCCCCCGCCCGCAGCACGGGCACCTCGGCCTCGCCGGCCACGGCGTCGGCGATGCTCTCTTCCACCATCAGCTCCTCGTCCACGCGCACGCCCTTCCGGGCGGCGGCCGCGGCGCTGAGCCGCGGCAGGACGATCGTAGTCAGCCCGATCACCACCCACACCACGCAGCCGATCAGCGCCGCGTCCCGGTAGCCGCTGTCGGTCGGCAGCAGCCGTCCCGGCTGGGTGTGGGCCTGGAGCACCGCGCCGCACAGCGCGCTGCCGGTGGAGTAGCCGATGGTGCGCAGCAGCTGGTTGAAGCTGACCGCGCTGCCGACCTCGCCGGCGGGCACCGCGGCGACGATCAGCCCCGGCATCACGGCGAAGGTGCAGCCGACCCCGAGCCCGGCCAGCGCCATCACCACCAGGTGGCCCCACAACTGCTCGCGGCCGAAGAGGAAGAACAGCATCGAGCCCAGCGAGACGGCGCAGCCGATCGGCAGCACCAGGGCGGAGGAGGTGCGCCGGGTGACGACCGGCACCATCTTGCTGGAGGCCAGGCTGGCCGCCGAGAAGGGCAGCAGCACCAGCCCGGCGACCACGACCGAGGCGCCCAGGCCGTAGCCGGTGCTGGTCGGGGTCTGGACGTAGCGGATCACCAGGGAGATCAGCAGGTACATCCCGACGCCGCCGACCAGGCCGGCCACGTCCGCGGTGAGCACGATCGGGTTGGTCAGGCTGCGCAGGTCGACCAGCGGGTGGGCGGTGCGCAGCTCGTGCCGGATCCAGGCGGCGAGCAGCAGCAGCGAGACGGCCGCGACCGTCCACAGCCGACCGCTGGCCCAACCCCAGCTCTCGCCCTCGCTGAGCACCAGCAGCAGCCCGACCAGGGCGAGGCTGAGCAGCACCGTGCCGAGCAGGTCCAGCGGGCGCCGTTCGCGCGGTGCGGGCCTGGGCAGCACGAGGGCGGCCAGCACCAGGGCCAGGCCGCTGATCACGGCGCCGAACCAGAATCCGGCGTGGATCCCGAAGGACTGGGCGATCAGCCCGGTGATCGGGTAGCCGAGGCCGACGCCGGCGACGGTGGTGATCGACAGCAGTGCGACCGCCGGGCGGGACTTCTCGCCCGGCAGGGCGTCCCGCGCGGTGGCGATGGCCAGCGGCGTCAGGCCGACGCCGACGCCCTGCAGCGCCCGTCCGGCGATCAGCCACCAGAAGCCGAGCGGCAGCGCGGCCAGCACGCTGCCGACCACCACCACGGCGGCGGCCGCCAGGGTGACCGTACGGCGGTCCGGCCCGTCGCCGAGGCGGCCCAGCACCGGGGTGGCGACCGCCCCGACCAGCATGGTGACGGTCAGCGACCACTGGGCCTCGGCGAGCGAGACGTGGTTGACGGTGGCGATGGTCGGGATCATCGGCGCGCCGAGACTGCTGATCACCGCCACCACCGCGCTGAGGAACACCAGGACGGGCACCAGGGCCCGCTCACGTCGCGTCGACAGGCCCGTTCGGGTCTCCATGGACGCGCCCTCCCTTGTCACAGATCGAGCATCGGAACCGGGGAGCGGGACGCCGACCCCCGGGCATCCCGGGGTACAGGTGTGACCAAGGGATGTCATCATCCGATGTCATCGGATGATGTCTTCAGATGATGACATGCCGAAGGGCCGGCGCAGAAGCCGGGTCGGCGATGGAATTCTTCGTCGGTCCGTGGAGTCGGACGGGCGCGTCGCCCAGGGGTGGGCGTACGGGCCCACGGGCCGGCGGTCGAAGCGGGAGGCCTGATCGGGCCGGGCTCGGCCGTTGGGCCCGCCGTCACGGGCGGGGCAGCAGGGACTCCCATACATCGCGTTCGGCTGTGGCCGACCAGACCACGTCCCCGTGGCCGTAGCCCGGCACCACCCGGTAGTCGACCCGGGCGCCGCCGGCGCGGACCAGCCGGGCCCCGAGGTCGTGGTCGCCGCGCCCCGACTCGGCGTTCACCCAGACCACGTCGGCCCGGATCGCGGCCCAGTCGATCCGGTGGGTGTCGGTCCGGCCGGCCCAGAGCGCCGCCAGGTCGCGCAGCAGCGCGGTCGGCTGGAGGCCGCTGCCGAGCCGGGCGATCGCCTCCCGCCAGACCGGCAGCGGGGTGTGGGTCAGACCGAAGCGGTCGTCCGCGGGCGTGGCGCCGAAGACGTAGTCGCCGTCGCTGTGGCCGCGGTGGTGGATCCAGTTGGCGGGCCCGGGCAGCTCCCGGGTGCGGGTCAGGGCGTAGTGCAGCAGTCCGAGGTTGCTGAACTGCCCTGCCCGCCCGGCCGGTCGGGGCAGGCCGCTCGGGCCGTCCGGGTCGGTGGCGGCCCGGGCGAACAGGCCCTTCAGGCCGGGGTCGACGGTCGTCACGCCTGCCGCCAGTTGCTGGTCGAGCAGGTCGGTGAGGGCCTCGGCCCGGGCGACCAGGTCGGGTTCGGTCCGCGGGTCGTAGGGGCCGGTGGTGTCGAGGACGAGGACCCGGCGCAGGGCGTCGTCACCGCTGCGGGCGGCGGCGGTGGCCAGGGCGAGCGCGGCCCCGGCGGAGTGGCCGAGCAGGTCGTACGGCAGGCCGGTGACGGATCCGGCGGCGGTGACCACCCGTTCGAGGTCTTCCCGGTGCCCGTCCAGGCCCCAGTCGGCGCACCGGGGGCCGATGCGATCGGCGGTCAGTGCGTCCTCGCGCGGGGTGGTGCCGATGACCAGGTACCCGTGGTCGGCGAGGAAGCGGGCGAGGCTGCGGCCCTGCGCGGTGCAGTAGTTGGCGGCGACGTTGAGCCCGCCGCCCGGGAGCAGGTGCACCACCCGGTGGACCGGGCGCTCCGCGCCGCGGGTATCTTCCAGGACGTCGACCGTGAAGGCGTCCCCGTGCCGGTCCGGGACGACCAGCCGGCGGTGTCCGGGACCGACCCGCAGCACCGCCGGGTCGTCGCAGCCGAGGGCCGCCCCCAGCTCCTCGACGACGTCCGTGCCCACCGCTGTTCCTCCCGTACCCGAGCCGCTCGCGCCGCCGGAGGGCGCTGAGCAGCGCCGACCGGCGTCGAACAGTGTGACGTATCACCGCTGTCGGCCGCGAGGTAGCGTTGGGTAGAGATGGCATGTACGCTGCGTGTCGCTGGTTGAACAGTATGCGGGCCTGGCCGCTGCTCCGTGGGGGGAGTCACGCCCAGGCCCGGTCGCCGGCCTGGGCCCGGTCGCACTCGTGGGGGAGTCGCGGTCGGGCCCGTCGCCGGTCGAGTTTCGTATGCCCGGTCAACGGTCCGTCCAGACATGACAATTGTCCAGTGGGAGGGCGATTCCAGGCGCGTTCGTCCAGAAGCGCAGGTGGCGGGGCCGTTCCTGACATCACCTCAGTTGTGGGGCCGGTGTCCGGGAGTGCCCGGACGCCGGCCCCGGCCCGCTCGACTCGGCGGGCCAGGAGCTGCCGCAGCTGGTCGATGACGAACTGCGGGTTCTCCTCCATCACCCAGTGGTTGGCGTTCGGGGCCACCGCGGTGGTCACGTTCGCGGGCACGGCCACGTTCTTCAGGTCCTCGCCGATCGAGTCGCGCATGCTGCACTCCCCGCCGAGGCCGAGCACCGGAACGGTCAGCTTCTGCGCGTCGAGCAGCGCCTGCACCTCCTGCTCGCGGCGGCGCCGCCGACGCAGCCGGCACCCCGCCCGGCGGGCTGCCGGGCTCCATCCCCGCCGCGACCGGCCAGCGGCGCAGACGCTTCGTCAACTCGACTGCCAAGGAGGTGACTTACCCCATGTGATCGTTTCGACGTGAGGCGCCTGGTAGCGCTGCGGCCGGGCCCCTCGGACGCCGGGGCGCCGGGGCGCCTGGCCGCAGCGGCGTCAGTACAAGTCGGTGTAGCCCGCGTGACTGCCGATCTGCCCCGAGGAGTCGGTGGCGTTGCCGACGGCGTAGGACTGGTAGTTGGCGTCGTCGACCATGGCGGTGTAGCAGTAGTACTGCCCGGCGCCCGAGTCCCAGGACGAACGGTCGCAGCCTTCCCGCTGGTTGTCCCTCTGGCGGACCACGTTCGCCCAGAGATTGCCGCCCCGGGAGTAGACCCGGGCCCAGACGGTGCGGCACGACGGGCTGTACCGCAGTTCGAGGGTGCCGACCTGGCCGATGCCGTCGGCGTTCAGGGGGACGGACCGCGCGGTGATCGCGTCGGCGGCGCAGCCGGACGAGATCGGGTCCTGCCCGTCGCGGCCGGCGGCGTTCGCGGTCCCGCCGACGCCTGCGGCCAGGGCGACGGTGACCGCGCCGACCGCGGCCGCCCGCTTGAGAGTGGTGGAGATGCGCATGTGACCCTCCGGGGGCGGCTGGTGATCAGTACTGGGTCGAGCAGGCGCGGCCGCCGTTGTTGTCCTCCTCGTCGCAGGCATAGGACTGGACGTTGGCGTCGTTCACCATCGCGGTGTAGAACGGCCCGGAGGCGTTGGAGGGGACGTACACGCTGCGGACCTCCCTGCCGGTGCTGTGGATCGAGATGGTGTCGCCAATCCCGTTCATGCCGGCGCTGCGGCGGGCCCAGGCGGCCCGGCAGGAGGGGCTGTAGCGCAGCTCGACGCCGAGGACCGAGGTGTCGATGGTCCGGGCGTCGCTGGCACAGGTGGTGTTGGCGGGGTTGAGCCCGCTGCAGCTGCTGGCGTAGCAGCTCGTCGCGGCGAACGCGGGCGTGGCACCGGCGCCGAGCAGCAGACCGGTGACGGCGATGGCCATGGTGGCACCGGCGCTCGCGATACGGCGGGTCGTCACGCGCATGGAAGGACTCCTTCGGGGAAGCGTCGTACGGGGTGTGCGTCTTGCGGGGATTGCCGCGACGCAGAGTGTTGCGCCCGGAGTCCGCCCCCGTCACCGGCTGGGCGTCCCCGGTCGTCCCCGGGACGCGCGCCCGCACCGCCGGGACGCCCGACCGCACCGCGGGAACGCCACTGGGACGTGGGACGGCGCTGGTCCGGGGCGGTCCGGGGCGGTCTTCCGCCGGGTGGAGCAGGCCTCAGAAAGTGTTGGGTTAGCTGGTGACTACTGGTTGTTGAGGTCGTCGGCGAGGCGGCGTGCTGCTTCGGTCTCGATGGTGCCGCGCGGTTC
>NZ_JBEOSV010000120.1:0-14133 GCF_040303245.1 Kitasatospora sp. NPDC096077
CCGCGGGGCTCGTCGGACGGGCCGACTTCCCGCGCGGGGACTTCGGGGCCTCTGGGTGCCGGGTGGGGTCAGCCCGAGGTGGCGCGGGCGGCGACGGCGACGTTGGCGGTGCCGGTCGCGCTGCGGCCCAGGCCGTCGCGGACGGTGTAGGTGAAGGTGTCGCAGCCGGTGAAGCCCGCGGCGGCGGTGTAGCGGACCTTGCCGTCGACGATCGCGGCGGTGCCGTTGCCGGGGGCGGAGACGCCGGCGAGGGCCAGGCCCCGGCTATCGGTGCGGCCGGTGGCGCTGGCGGCGGCGAGGACGTCGATGGTGGTCGTGCCGCCCTGGACGGTGGCCCCGGCGGCGGTGCGGGCGACCGGGGTCTGCGGGACCTGGGTGCTGCCGTAGTAGGTGAGGAGGGCGTAGGTGCCGTCGCCCAGGTCGACCAGTTCGAGGCTCTGGGGCTGGGTGCCGTCGTAGGGGCCGGTGGTGACGGCGCCGGAGGAGCGGTCCACGGTGATCGCGGCGCCGGTGGTGGTGTTGCGGATGCCGGTGGAGCCGTCGTTCTGCGGGGTGAGGGAGAACCGCTGCGTGGCCAGGCCGAGCGAGGGGGTGGCGCCGACGGTGAGGCCGTCGACGGTGGTGGTCATCACCAGCCCGGTCGCGGGGTTGCGGATCTCGGTGGAGCCGTCGCCCCCGGGTGCCAGGGTGAACTTCTGGGCCGCGCTACCGTCCTGGAACGCCGAGCCGGTGACGAGGACCCCGGACACCGTCAGGGCGGTGCCGCTGACCGGTCGCGCCGCGACGTTGCCGACGTCGGCGACGGCCACCCGCGCGGTCGCGGTGGACTGCTGGCCGAAGATGTCCCGGATGGTGTAGGTGAAGGTGTCGCAGCCGGTGAAGCCCGCGGCCGGGGTGTAGCGCACCTTGCCGCCGACGAGCGCGGCGGTGCCGTTGGCGGGCTTGGAGGTACCGGTGACCGTCAGGTCGAGGGGCTGGGTGGTGCCGGTGCCCGAGGCGTTCGCGAGGACGTCGACGTCGACGGCCCGGCCCCGGCTCGTGGCTGCGGCCGAGTCCCGGGCCTGCGGTTCCTGCGGGAAGGTGTGGTCGGGGTAGAACGCGCGGATGCCCCACGAGCCGTCGCCCTGCCGGACCAGTTCGAAGCTCTGCGGCTGGGTGCCGTTGTAGGCCTGACCGGAGACGGTCGAGCCGTTCATGGTGAGGGCCAGCTTGTCGCCCTGGTAGAGGCTGCGGATGCCGAAGGAGCCGTCGGCCTGCTTGACGATCCGGAAGCTCTGCGGCTGGGTGCCCTTGTACGCCTGACCGGAGACGCCGGAGCCGTTCATGGTCAGGACGGAGCTGTTGCCCTGGTAGAAGCTGCGGATGCCCCAGGAGCCGTCGGCCTGCCCGACGAGCGCGAGGCTCTGCGGCTGGGTGCCCTTGTAGGCCTGACCGGAGACGCTGGAGCCGTTCATGGTCAGGACGTTGGCCGTGCTCGCTTGCGCCGGTACGGCGGTGAGGCCGACACCGACGATCGCGGAGCAGATCAGGGCCGTCGCGGCACGCGCGCGACCGACGGGAATGGACATGTTCCTCTTCCTCGGAGCTGGGGAGCGCCCGGAAAGCCCCGGGCAGCGGCCAGCCTGCCGCCGGAAGACCGGCTCGGTTTGATCTTGCGCGGGAATGAACACCTGTGAGTGCGGATATTCACTCGCTAGTGCCAGATTTCGATCGCTCGGTTGTCGGCCGCGTGACTGTGGCTGCTGCCGGTAGTTGCACATACCGTCGATGACTGTCACGTGAGGTGTGCGTGTCCGCCTCCGCCGAATGTCCCCGGTTGCGTGGCGGGGTGTTAGAGGCTGGCGCGCCCGTAACTGAAGTAGCCTCGGAAAGAGATATCGGACTTCGGTACGTGACGCTCGCTGACGAGGTGGCGGCGGATGCCGGTGGCCATCGAGGACTCGCCAGCTGTCCAGGCGTAGAAGGCGCCGCCGGGAAGCCGCGCCTGCTTCACCGCCTCCAGGGCGAGGGCACCGGGTTTCGCGCCCGCATCGGTGCGGGGCAGCCAGTGGACGGTGCTGCCCGGCGGTGCCGTGACGTCGCTGCGGATGTCCTCGGATGACGGGACTTCCAGGAAGACCTCGGCAGGCAGGTTCGCCGCGGACTGCTCCAGGATGGCGAGGATCGCCGGAAGGGCGCTCTCGTCACCGACCAGGAGCTGCCAGGCGGCCCCGGGGGCGGGCGCGTAGCTGTGTCCCTCGTCGAGGAACGCGACCGTGGTGCCGGGCTCGGCGGCCCGCGCCCATCGGGTACCCGGGCCGGCCGCGCCGGGGCTGTCGACAGCGCGGAGCGAGATCTCGATGTCGAACTCCGACGCCTCGGGCCGGAAGCGCCGGATCGAGTAGGTCCTCACCCGCGGACGCTGCTTGCCGCCCTGGAGCGTGAGCTGGAGAATCCACCGCTCACTGCTGGGCAGGAACACCTCGGCGGCGGCGTCGGGGTCGGCGAAGAACAGACGTCCCGACTGGTCGAAGCCTGACCGCTGAAGGTGCTGGACGTCCTCGCCGCCCAGCGTGACGGTCATGAAGTGCGGACTGGGCTGCTCGCTTCCCTGCACGGTCAGCGACAGCATCCGTCGCCTGCGCGGGCGCTGGATCCGGGAGGCCACCGCTACCTCCCTCGGGGACGGGACTTGAGGTTCATCGTGGTCATGCGACCACTGTCGGCGGGGCGCTTCGTGTGACACCACCGGTAAACTGACGCCTGATGCTGAAAACTCGCCAACCTTCATCGACACCCGCCGAGACAGACGATGAGATCCTGCTGGGCGGTGCCTGGCTGCCGCACGGCTTTCAGCTCGACCCTCACAGCCACGTCCACGGTCAGCTGGTCTACGCCGCCGCCGGCGCCTTGGTCACGACGACGGAGCGCGGCACGTGGGTCGCCCCGGCGGACCGGATCACCTGGACGCCTCCGCGCTTTGCCCACTCGCACCGCTTCTACGGGCAGACCGACGTACGGCTGGTGTCCGTGCCGCTCGACCTGTGCGCCGGGCTCATCGATCACCCCAGCGTCTTCGCGGTAAGTCCGTTGCTGCGCGAGGCCCTTCTGGCGCTCACCGACGAGCCGGAACGGCGGCCTGGCGCCCACCGGCGCCTGCTCGCCGTGATCGTGGACGAGTTGGCCGACGCCGCCGAGACCTCCCTGCACCTTCCCGAGGCGAGCGACGACCGGCTGCGCGCCGCCACCGACCTGCTGCGCGCGGACCCCACCCGGCCTTCCACCCTGGCCGAGCTGGGCCGGGCGGTGGGGGCCAGCGAGCGCACGCTCAGCCGTCTGTTCCACGCCGAGCTGAGCATGAGCTTCCACCGCTGGCGGACCACCCTGCGCATCCACCACGCTCTGGCGCACCTGACCGACGGGATGACGGTGACGGAGACCGCAGTCGCGTGCGGCTGGTCCAATCCGTCCAGCTTCATCGACGCCTTCACCGAGGTCGTCGGCCAGACCCCCGGCCGCTACCAGGCCGGCCTGCGCATCCACGCGCGCTAGCCCCCACCCGGGCTGTTCGCCCTGTTGCCCTGGTCGTGCGCATGGTCATCGCACTTCCCGCCTTCTTGGCGGCTTTCCGGCATCAAGCGTCCACTTACCAGTGGTCCGCGACCTGCCGGGCCTTCCACAGTGGGCAGTGAGCGCGTGTCAGCCGTGATGGCCGACGCCGCGATGTACGCCTCGGCGTACCGACCACTGCACGGATCACGAAAGGCCCGCACGCATGACTGAGACACGCGACGACACGGCCGTCGTCATCATCGGGGCCGGCGTCGCCGGTCTGACCCTCGGCAACTTCCTGCTGCGCAACGGCGTCGACTGCGTCGTGCTGGAGAAGCACCCCCGCGCCTACGTCGAGAAGCGCCAGCGCGCGGGAACGATCGACACCTTCGGGGTGCGCCTGTTCCGCGCATGGGGCCTGGAGGAAGTCCTGGCGGGCAACCCGATCCCGCACAGCGAGGGCGGCTTCTACATCGACGGCCACGCGATGCCCATCGACGTGGACGAGGACGACAACGAGAGCCTGTACTGCCCGCAGCAGGTCCTGGTGCGCAACCTCACCGACGTCTTCCTCCGCGAAGGCGGTGACCTGCGCTACGAGGCTGCGGACGTCGCTCCCGAGAACCTCGCCGAGGGCCGCCCGGTGGTGCGCTACCGGGACGCCAAGGGCGCGGCGCGGGCCATCGAGTGCGACTTCGTCGCCGGCTGCGACGGCTTTCACGGCGTCTCCCGCCGGTCCATCCCCGCCGCCGCGCTGACCGAGTACTCCCACGAGTACGGCTACTCCTGGCTCAGCGTCCTGGCCGCCACCGAAACCCGGCCCTCGGGCATGGCGATCCACGAACTGGGCCTGGCCGGGATGATCCCCCGCGGCCCCGAAGCAAGCCGCATCTACCTCCAGTGCGCGGTCGACGACACCCCCGAACGGTGGCCGGACGAGCGCATCTGGAGCGAACTGGAGGTCCGCTTCGGCACGCCGCCCACGCGCGGGCAGATCCTGTCCAAGCAGATCGTTCCGCTGCGCAGCGTGGTGTTCGACCCGATGAGCTACGGCAGCCTGTACCTCCTGGGCGACGCCGCGCACATCGTGCCGCCGATGAGCGCCAAGGGCATCCACCTCGCTCTGCACGACACCGAGGTCTTCGCCCGTGCGGTGATCCGCCATGCCACCGAGGGCGACTCCAGCCTCCTCGACAGCTACTCGCAGACCTGCCTGTCGCACATCTGGAACTACCAGGCGTTCGCCACGTGGATCACCGACATCATGCACAACGCCGGATTCACCGGCTACGAGGGCGAGTTCAAGAAGCAGATCGCCCGCGCCGAACTCCAGCGCCAGTTCGCCTCGGAGTCGGCGAACAAGCTGTTCAATGAACTCACAGCCGGAACCAACTAGGGTGCGTATTGGGTTGCGATCAATCTGATGGAATCGCCCGCCCTGCAGGGCCTGATCCGGTAGACCTTGCGGTGTGACGCGAGCGCAACTTTCGGACGCGGAATGGGAGTTCATCGGGCCGTACCTGCCGATCGGCAGGTACGGCCCGTACCCCGAGCGGCTGCGCCAGCAGTTCGAGGGGGTGATCCGGCGGTTCAGGACGGTCACCCGATCGGGGGTCGCCCTGAAAAAGGCTCACTGACAGACATGAGCAGCGGACCGGCAACTGCCGCCATGGATGTGAGTGCCGTCAGTTCTCGCGAACTCGAGTGGTCGACGGTGATCGCCTCGGGCTGGACCAGGTCGGGCAAGCGGTCGACCAGGCGCTGCGGCCAAGCGTGCGAGACCCGGTGGTGGCCGCCGTCGCCGACCCATTCGGCGCCGGTGACCCGGCCCATAGCCTGGTGCGAGTCGGGCCGGGGGTGACCACGGCGGAGCACACCCCGCGCGGACCGAACTCGACCGCGAGAGTCCTGTTCGGCGACAGCACGGCCGCCCTGGCGGCGGCGCGGTCCACCAGGGGCACGTCGGGCATCCGGGCGGCCTCGCCGGTCACGTGGACCAGCGAGGCCGCCGTGCTCCGGCAGGGTGGGCAGCACGGCCCGGGTCATCCGGACGACCGCGTGGAAGGTGAGGTCGAACGCCGTCTGCCACTGCTCGTCGGTCACCGCCAGGACGTACTTGGCCGGCCCCAGCGGCCAGATCACCGTCGCCGCGAACACCCGCTGCACATCGTCCAGTTCGAGGACCTTCAGCGGTCGCGGCCGAGCTCTGACAGATGGACCGTGTGCTGTGTCCGGAGCGGGTGGTAGAGCGTGTGCATGGGGTGCCGGATCCCCTTGAGCGCGTGCGTGACCGCTTCGGCGACCACGGGTGCCTGGGCGAACCCACCGGTGTTATGTCCGGCCGTGACGACGAACAGGCCGCTCCGCGCGGGGCTCGTCTCGAAGATTCCGAGGTTCGAAGCGGTCCACGGCCGTACGCAATGCTTCTGCGTCCCACGCAGCCCGTCGCGACCGCCGGCCCTCTCGTAGGCGTCGGGGAAGAGCGTCCGCACCGTGTCCGCGACGGCGGCGTGGATGTCCTCCAGGCGCCGATCGTCGATGTTGCGCGGGTCACCGCCCGTCCAGCCGTAGCCGGAGCCCACCATGAGGACACGTTCGCCGGACTCGTCCCGGCCGACGGTGACGTTCGCGTCCTCCGCGACATGGCCGCGCCGCGCGACCTTCAGCGAGTGCTCGAGCACGGGTCCGACGTTCGGGATCGTGGCCCAGCAGCCGAGCACCCCGTGCACCTGCCGCAGGGAGGGGATCTGACGGCGCAACGAGTCGTTCTCGACACCGGGCGACACCACGTAGTGGTCGTAGAGCAGCGGGCCGTCGGTGGTCAGCACTCCGGTGACCGCGGAGTCCACGTCCCGCATGATCTCCTCGACCCGAAGGCCGAAGTGCATGCGCACCCCGCCGGCCTCCAGGTCGTCGAGCAGCCGGGCCATGAAGTCGTGGACGTTGACGGTGAAGCCCCCGACGAGAATGCCGCCGGCGAAGGCCTTCGGAGCGGCGTGGGCCAGGGCCGGGAACCTCTCCCGGACCTCGTGGCCGGAGTAGTCGGCGATGGTGGCCCCGACCGCGTCCTGCCGCTGCCGAGCGGCCGCCAGGTGCGAGGGATCCTCGTACAGGCGCAGAACGTCGTTCCGCAGTTCCACGTCGTCGAACAACTGGGGTCGGGTCCGCAACCAGCTCGACCACAGCTCCCCGCTCCGTCGGTTCAGCCCGAGGATGTCGCCGTTGTAGGCACGTGCCAGCCAGGGCCGGACGCGCTGGAAGTCCTGCACCCACTGCCGGTCCTCCTCGACGTCGTACCGGCGGACGTCCCAGCCGCACCGGGCCGGCGGACGGTCGAACACCGTCATGCGGTCGAGCTCGTCGGCGGATTTCGCGTGGTAGTCGTCCATCTCGGTGTACGTGAACATGCGGGCGTTGCCGCCGCCGCGCGACGTGCCGTACTCCTGCCAGGGTCGGCCGACGCGCGGGTCCGGAGCCGCGTCGACGATCGCGACCTGGTAACCGTCGGTGTGCAGCGCGTGTGCGGTCACCAGGTTAACGACGCCGGCACCGATCATCAGGACCGATCCGCGTCCGCGAGCGGGCACCGGAACCGAGGACGACCGCAGCGGCAACCTCGGCAACTCCACGGACAGCTCCCGGTCCTGTGCGAACCGTTCGGCGACGGCGAGTGCCTCGTACGCGCTCGCGTCCTCGTCGACGCCGTCCTCGTCGACGCCGTCCTCGCCGCCCGCCCGGAGCGGAACCGTGTACATCGGAATGTCGAAGGGGAGGACCTCCGAGACCGATCGTTGACGCATCGTCGGAAGGCGCTCCAGCGTGCCGCCGGATGCAGAGACCCGGACGACGGCGATCGGTTCGTCCGGCATCGCCTCGCGCCAGGAACGCAGGACGTCCCAGCTGACCGGGCGGTCGACGATGAGCACGTTCGGGCGGAGTTCGCTGACGGCGGCCGCGAGCGTGCCGTCGTCCGCCGTGCGCAGATCCGCACGGCAGACGACGGTGCCGTCGGCCAACGACTCGGCCGCGGCAGGTGAAACCGGTACTGCGACGACGAGAAGCACTACTTCCCCCCATGCCGATCGGACGAGTTGACTTCCGTGTCCCGGATCTCCGTCAGGATCGTGTCCGCGAACCGTTCGCGGCGCACGACGAGCCTGGACCGTCCGTCCCTGACGAAGACGACGGGCGGCTTGTCGAACCTGTTGTGCTGGTTGAACATCGAGTGCGTGTACGCTCCGGTGCACTGGACGGCCAGCACCTCACCGGGAGGCAGTTCGGGCAGCAGCACGTCGTCGATCAGTTTGTCCGTCTCGCAGTGCCGCCCGAAGACCGTCGACTCGTGGAGTCGCACGCCCAGCAGTTCGGGATTCGACGCGAGGACGACGCGGTGTACCGACTGGTACATGATCGGCCGCGGATTGTCCGACAGCCCGCCGTCGACGGCCACCAGTCGGCGCGCACCGCTCGTCTTCGTCGGGCCGACCGTGTACAGCGTCGTCCCGCCCTCGGCGATCACCGATCTGCCCGGCTCGATGCCGAACACCACGTCCGGGGCGCAGTGGGGGGCCACCTCCCGGGCGAACACCGGGACGAGGTCCCGGGCCCATTCCGCGGGAGTGGGCGGCGTCGAGACACCGTCGTAGTTCACTCCCATTCCACCCCCCACCGTGACGGCTTCCGGCTTCCAGGAGAGGTCGACGGTGACCGCCCGGATGAAGGCCCCCAGGTCGTGCAGCGCCTGCCGGTGGTACTTGGTGTCCACCACCTGCGCGCCGAGGTGGAAGTGCAGGCCTCGCAGCCGGAGGCCGTCGCACCGCAGGATCCTGGCCACGGCGGCGGCCGCGTCGCCGGTCCGCACCGACAGCCCGAACTTCGACTCCGGGCTGCCGGTCGTGTACTTGGGATCGGTGTGGATGTCGATCCCCAGGTTGAGGCGGATGTCCACGGCCTGGACGTGGCCGTTGTGCCGGGCCTGCCGGTCGATGGTGTCGATCTCGTCCATGCAGTCGACCACCAGGGAGCGCACCCGACTGCGCACCGCCAGCTCGATGTCCTCCCGCGTCTTGTAGTTGCCGTGGAAGGTGATCCTCGAAGCCTCCGCGCCGGCCCAGAGCGCGAGGCGCAGCTCGCCCGCCGACACGACGTCGAGGCTGAGTCCCTCCGCCATGGCGAGCCGGACCATTTCGCCCACCAGGAAGGCCTTCGACGCGTAGGCGACGTCGATGGACGGCCAGTGCGAACGGAACGCTTCGAGATAGCCGCGGCAGCGGTCGCGGACGGCTGATTCGTCGATCACGTAGACCGGAGTCCCGTACCGTTGCGCCAGGTCCAGCGCGTCACATCCGCCGATTTCCAGGTGCCCGCTGTCGTTCACGTCCTGCGTGCCGTATCTGAGCATGATTCCCCCGCATCGTTGTCGCGTGATTGGGTGCTGGAGGCCCGGGTCCGGGCCTCGGGTTCAGTGGTTCCCGGCCGCGGCGATCTGCTTCCACACCACGGTGTTGGCGGCTGCCGAGATCGACAGGCCGATCACCGCGACAAGGAGCAGTGCCGATGAGATGTCGCTGATCAGCGCGAGTACTCCGGCGCTGATCGCCGATCCCAGCCCGAACAGTGCGAATTGTGCCGAGAACCCCTGCGTGCGCAGTTCGGGCGGGATGCTCGCTTCGAGGCTGATCGATCGCTGCGTGTTGAACGGCGTGATGAAGAACCCCGACACGCCGACCCACACAGCCACCGATGTCACGCTCCCGCACAGCACCAGACCGGCCACGGACGCCATGACGGCGACAAGCGTGATGAACGACTGAACGGTGATGTGCAGCGCGATCCTGACCGCCGCCTTTCCGTAGCACAGCGTTCCGGCGATTCCGGTGCCGGCCAGCAGGCTGACCAGGATTCCGGACCACGAGGCCGAGGCCCCGGTCCTCGCCAGCAGAACGGGCAACGCCGACACGATCCCGGTCACCGCCATGCCGACCGCGATCGAGTCGGCCAGGCTGGGCCACGCCGGACGGTGGGACCAGAGAGGCGCGGATCCGGGCCTCTCACCGGGCGGCCGGGCCGCGACCGGCCGCGCTCCGACCAGTGGGCCGAGGAAGAGGTAGACCCCCAGGAAGGTGACGGCCATGGCGGCCACCTCGACCCACGGGAGATGGAACGTGCTCAGACCCGCGATGATCACCGGCCCGAGGATCCAGCCCACCTCCGTCATGATCGAGTCCCAGGAGAACGCCAGTTCCGTCAGACGCACATCGACGTACTCCACGAGCACGGAACGCGACAGACCGGGCAGACCGGCCGGTAGCGCGGCACACAGCGCCGTGGTGACGGTCACCATGGCCGAGGAGAGCCGGAACGTGCCGAGGAGCGCCAGGGCGACGTGCAGGAGGAACGACGACATCGTCATGATCATGATGACCCGCCGTGGACGTCCGGCGCGATCGAGCAGTCGCCCGGAGGCGGTGGCCGCCAGGGCTCCGGTCAACGTGTACACGCTCACCAGGAACGCCCCATAGGAGTACCCGCTGACGTACGTCCCCAGGCTGATCAGCGCCAGCGTCGCCATCGGTTCGGTGATGCGCGCGAAACAGGTGCCGAGCGCCCACCGCCACCACCACGACGTGGTGAGGAGTCTCGGCTTCGCCTCCGGCTCAACCGCCGCCGAGAGTGCGTCCATCAGGAGTCGCCGGCGTGCGTCGCCCCGGACGCCGGCGAACCGTCGCCGTGGGGCAGGTCTAACGGGCGGTTCGGGCGGGCCGGGCGGTTCGGGCAGGGCATCGGGTGGTCCTCCAGGGGGTGGGCGCACGGCGATCGCACCCCGTCTGACCGTGTGTGAGTGATGGCACACGGTGGATCCGGTGGAAAGTCGAGTCGCGACGCCCACGAAGCGGTTGAGTGTTGTCATGGCCCGGATGAAACAGGGTGCTCCGCCTCATCAAATCCGGTCCGGAGGGCGCCGTCACGGCCTGATGGCCTGATCGGACAAAGGCCGGACAAAGGCCGAACAGGCCCGGACGAAGCGGTCCCCGAACGACCGGACGGACCACCGTGGCGGACAGCGTTCAACCGACAGAGAGGATCAATAGGTGGGACGGCAGGAACAGCCGCTCGATGCCTGCGAGGGCCCCCTGGCCCTCTTCGCCCTGGACCTGCGTGAGTTGCGACGCCAGGCCGGCAGTCCGCCCTACCGGCGACTCGCCACCCGCATCAACTACTCCGCCTCCACGCTCGCCGAGGCCGCCGCCGGCCACCGACTACCGAGCCAGGCGGTGCTGGCCGCCTTCGTGGCCGCGTGCGGCGGTGACCCGGTGGAGTGGGAGCGACGACGCGTGGACACGCACCGGGAGATCACCTCCCCGCAGGGCGCGGGACAGATGGTCGGAGTGGCCGCAGAGACGGACACGGCCGCGGTCGCCGAGACCGTCACGGCCACCGAGCACGTCGCAGGCGTCGCAGTCGTGGCACGAGACGCCCCGGCACCCGCACCTGTACCCGCACCGGCACCCGCACCCGCACCCGCACCCGCACCCGCACCCGACGTAGCTTCGGCACCATTGCGCGTACCACCCGTCGGCAGCCCGGCCCAGCCGAGCCGCCCCGGCAGGTCGGCCTCACCACACCGCGTCCTCGCCCCCCTGATCGCGGTGGTGCTCGCCATCGTCTTCAGCGCCTGCGTCCCCGGTGACTCCGCCGCACCCCGCGCGTCCAGCACGCTGGCCGCCCCCGCTGCTCCGTCCCCGCGCCAGGACACCGCACGATGGCTGCGCCCCGACGCCGGCATTCCTCCGCAGTATCAGGACCTGATCATCGAGGCCGGCCGCACGTGCCCGGAGCCGGAGGTCACCCCGCCCCTGATCGCAGCCATTCTCGAAGCCGAGAGCGGCTTCGACCCGAACCTGAGCGACCCGGCCAAGGACGAGTACGGCATCGCCCGCTGGACACCCCGGGTGCTCCGCTACTACCTGCCGGCCGACCGCCAGAACACCGTACCCGTGCCGCCGTTCACCCCCGAGGAGTCGATCCCCGCCCTGGGCCGCATGCTCTGTGCCGTCACCGCTGACCTCCAGGGCGTCCCGGGCGACCCGCTACTCAACCTCGCGGCCGCCTACCGCACCGCCACCTGGGTGGTGCAGGAACGGGACCAGGCCAGGCTTGCGGCCATCCAGCCCTACCTGGATCGGGTCCGCGGCGACCTCCAGCGCTACCACCCGGCACAGCCCACCTCCTGACCGGGCGGCGCCGTCATCGTCGGCGGCGGGATCCTCCTCTTCGCCGCGGCCCGGTCGAACCTGGACGAACTGCTCGTCGCGATGGGTGTGCTGGGCTTCGGCGACGTCGCGCGAACTGGTCGGACATCGTTTCCGCCGTCCGGACAGAAGTACGCCTGTCCCAGGGCGAGATGCTCGTAGAACCCCCGGCCATGATGGTGGTCCGCCGAGCGCCATGGCCACGGCCGGGGTGAGGAAGGCGATCCCCGCCGCGGCGACCGACAGATCCCACGGCCCCTGGAATGTCAGGGGGACGACGAACAGGAACATGACCGTTGCGGCGTCGCCGTCGGCGAGGACGGCGGGGAACGGGGCCGGCGACGCCCGCACGGCGTACCCGCTCGTGCCGGTTGTGCTGGTCCTGTCGTTGCCCGGCTGTCGTCAGGGTCTCACGCGTGCTGCTCGGGAGGGTCGCCTTGGACGATCACCCCGAGGACGGGCTCGCCGGGCTGTCGGCCAGGGTGCCGGGGTAGAGGTACTCCTTCGGGGGGATCGTCGTGCCGTGGGCCCAGGCGTCGAAGAAGCCCTTGAGGTCCTTGCCGGACACCTTCGCGGCCAGGGCCTCGAACTGCGGGAAGGACGCGTTGCCGTACGCGTGGTCGGCGGTCCAGCGCTTGAGCGTGCCGAAGAACGCCTCGTCGCCGACGGTGCGCCGCAGGGCGTGCATCATCAGGGAGCCCTTGAAGTAGAGGGCCGGAGCGAGCTCCTTGCCCTGGCCGGGGTCGTACAGCTTGGTGGACCAGTACGCCGGGTCGTTCCTGTGCTCTTCGATGTTGGTGGCGTAGAAGGTGGTGTCGAGGTTCGATCCCTTGTGCTCCTCCCACAGCTGGTTGGCGTACTGGGCGACGCATTCGGCGATGCAGCCGTCGCGCCAATCGGTGAACGAGACGCTGTCGCCGAACCACTGGTGGGCGTTCTCGTGGACCATGGCGGCGTCCCAGAGGTAGTTGGTGTAGGTGGGTCGGCTCTGGGTCTCCAGGTCCGGCGCGCCCGTACCCGACTCCTTGGGCCAACTGCGGACGATGGCGCCGGCGGAGGAGAACGGGTACGGGCCGAACTTCGAGGCCAGGAAGGCGAGGATCTCCGGCTGCTGGGCCTCGGCGGCCTTGGCCGTCTCGTCGATCGGCACGTCCGGACCGTAGGCCGTGATGACCGGCGTCCCGTCGGGCAGCTCCGAGCGGTGGACGGTGAACTTGTCGATGGCGACCGTGCTGAGGTAAGTCGCCATCGGTTTGTCCTCCCGCCAGCGGAAGGTCGTCGAACCACCCGCGCTGGTGGTCGGACCGGGCCGGCCGTTGCCGATGGCCGTCCAGCCGTCGGGGACCGTCGCGGCGAGCGAGAAGGTGGCCTTGTCCGACGGGTGGTCGTTGGACGGGAACCAGGAGGTCGCGGCGTGCGGCTCGCCCATCGCGTTGACGCCGCCGGACACCAACTGGTGCCAGCCTTCGGGGTCGGGCTTCCCCGCGTACACCACCCGCACCGCGAACGTGGCGCCGCCGGCCACCCGGCGGGCCGGTTCGATGTCCAGCTTGTGAGCGCCGGAACGGGAGAACGACCTCGCCGGGGTGCCGTTCACGGTGACGGAGGCGACCTGGAAGCCCTTGAGGTCCAGCGAGAGGGCGCCCGGGCGCTCGCGGTCTCCCGGGCCAACGACGCCCTCTACTGCGCCTACTACAAGGGCCCGGACGCCGGACCCGGCACACTCCACTGGCTCAAGTACAACAGCGACTACGAGAACCCCTGGAGCACGGAGCAGTCCATCCCCACCGGTCAGGCGTATCCGGGGCTCGACACCGCGCCCTGCTTCGGCCTCATCTACCTGGTGTACCGGGGCTGAACGACCGCACGCCGAGCCGCTGCCCGGCATCCCGGGCCTCGACCCGCTCCACCCCTGCGAAGCCGGCTTCACCGCGAGCCGCATCGAGCCGGCGTCGGCGGAGCGGGTGGTGGGCACGACCGGCTCGCCGGGCAGCACCCTGGCGAGCCGGTCGAGCACCGCCGCCTTGACGGGCCGTCACGCAGACGTGGTCGCTGTCGCAGGCGCCGCCGGCCGGCCCGGTAAGAGCTCGGGAGGAGGATGTCGGGGCTTCCGGCGGAGGTTGACGGCGGTTTCGGCGGGCCGCCCGCTGATGCTGCGGCCACCAGGATCCCCGACAGCGTCGGGCTCAGTTCAGGATGACCTCGACGCCGCCCTCCCCGAGGACTTCCAGGACCGTGTCGAAGTAGGACGGGCACGGTCGGCGAAGGCTTCGCGGGCGACGTCCGCGCAGTGCCAGATCAGGGTGAACGGAGGGAGGACCGCCGGACCTCCACCGAGGCGGTCGCTGAG
>NZ_JBEOSV010000121.1:0-9028 GCF_040303245.1 Kitasatospora sp. NPDC096077
CACGGATCCCCCGGTGATCATGAAGCGTAGAGAACTCCATGATCGGGTGAGCCGTGCCTGCCTTGCTGCAACCACCTACTGGCGGACGCCCTAAGGCCGGGACCTTCGACCCCACACGAAGGGACCTTCGGACCGTTTCGATTCCGCGTGCCAGTTAAATCCCGATTTGCCCGAAGATCTTGGTGTGAGGATCGTCGCGAAAATGACGCCGCGCCTTTGGTGCGGCGCTCCGCACGTCATTCACGACAGGGGATCTCAGGTGCGCTTCTATTCGGATCTCTCGAAGGTTGCAGTAGTTCCCGCAGTGGTCATGGCCATCGTCGGGGTGATATCACCTCAGGCGAAGGCTGCGTCAGCGACGGGTTTCTCTTCGGCTCCTGGTTCCGACGGTGTTCAGCTGCCGGCGGGTGCCACGCCGGAGAACTGGACGATCGACCGTCGGGTCGCAGTCTCCGTGCTTCCCGCACCCGGCCCGACCACCGGCGCCACGCCCTCCGAGGGGCCGGCCGGCACGAGGATGGACGTGTATCAGGAGGTCAGGAATGTGGTGAAGCGCGAGAAGGCTCTCTGCGGTGCCGATTCGGTCGATACGGTCACCGGCCAAGGCCCCATGACGCTCACGCTGACCCAGACCCGGTCCGTGGCGACTCAGTGGTCGGCGACCGCCGGTATCACCGCTGGCACTGTGTCCGCCGGTGTCGGATTCAATGTGACAGAGACGGTTACCAATACCGAGGGAGGCAGCTACCCGGTACCGGATGGCAAGTTCGGCCACCTGGAAGCGCATCCACTGTTCGACCAGTACACCTTCGACGTGTACGACAGGCGCGTGGGCGGCGGCGCCTACGTCGGCAGCGGGCAGATATCCCATCCGGCGGGCTTCTGCTACAACCATTGGACGGACTAGAGGAGCCGGAACATGGGGCAGCCTGGAAGGATCGTGAGACTGGTCGGAGTTCTCACCATCGGGGCAGTGGGATGCACCGGTGGCGGGACCCCCGACGAAGCACGGACAGTTCCTCCGTGGCCACTGGGGGAACTGGCGGCCGCCCCGGTGGACCCCGCCGTCCAGCAGGCCGTCAACGGAGCGCCGGGCAGGGGCCCGGCCAGAGTCCTCGGTGCTGTTCGAATCTCGGACACCGAGGTGGTCCTGTCCCTGAGGGACGGCATGTGCCAGGCCGCGTTCATGCCGGCCGACCCCTCTGCACCGGGTGCCTCCGGGGCCACGTCCGTAGGCACCAACCGTCCGACAGCACCGGCCGGTCGGTCCAGTAGTCAGGTGCGGCAGTTCCCAGGGACTGTACTCATGGGCGAGTACACCGTGGCGTCCATACAGGCGAACCCCTTCGCATTCGCGGAACTCGGGTGCAGCGAGAGGGCCATGGCAGTCAGGGTCGAAGGAGTCGACGACTCGGCGCAGCCACGGAAGACGACCGGCGACTCGCTCAGGTACTGGAAATCCGGACGATACGTGGTTGTTGCTGTAGGCGCCGCAGACGCGATCAAGACTCCCGAGGCCGGGTGACCAGTCCGAGCACGAGAGTCTTCTGCCTGGAGGCAGGCACACCGGGCAGGGGAACAGACGGGGAGTGCTACGCCCTCGCTTGACCAATGACGGCGACTCTGGAGACCTGTACGCCACCGTGCACATCGAGTTCTGGCCCGACCGGCTGACTCCTGACGCGGACCCCTCAATCTCCCCCCCGCCGTCGGTGCCCCGTGTGCCCTGCCGCCCGCCCCACCCGGGACGGGCGGCAGGGCACACCGCCGCCGCCGCCGGTATCGAGCACTCCTGGCGCGTCGAACTCGACTCCGCACCCGCCCCACGGCTCTGCCTCGGCCGCCTCGAGAGCGGCCTCTACGTCGATGGCCTCGTCCAGGTTGGCGAGACCACCGCGCTCACCGACCCGTTGCCCCTCGACCTCGACCTCGACGCGGCGAGGCTGCTCCGGTAGTCCCGCGCCCGGAGCGGAGACGGCCGGGTTCCTCAGGTGAGGAGTCCGGCCGTCGGCATGTCGTCACTTGCCGGTCTACCCTTCCTCCCGGCCTTCGGGCACGATCTGCCGCAGCTCTGCGCCGTGGAACATCCACACCCGGAAGTAGGCCTGATTCTGGTCCATCACGAATAGCTGCACGGACTCCGGGTGCTCCCAGGAGATGCGCTCGACTTGTGCCACGAGCCCGGCCAGGTCGGCATGGTTGAGTGCTCCGGCATAGACGTCACACTCCGGGTACTTGCCGCCACCCCAGTGTGTGTTGCCGCCGGTGGTCTCCTCGAGCGAGCCGACCCATCCGACAGCGCCGGGGCCGAAACCGCGCCGCGGGGCAGCCGTCTGCAACCACCGGCTCAGCTCCTCGACACCTGACCGATCATCCGAATCCACAGAGACCATGACGTTCGCAACGTGACTCACGCCAGGATTCAACACAATCGCCGGTTTTCCTGCCACTCAGTTCTCGCACGGTGAACCGCACGGAAGGTCCGACACACGATCGCGGACGGATTCGTACGACAGGTCACGCGGACTCGGCAACAGTGCCCGCTGGAATTCCGGAGTCCCTCTCCCGGGTCCTTCCCCAGTGGGTAGTGGGTAGTGGGTTGTGGGTTGTGGGTTGTGGGTTGTGGGTTGTGGGCGGTGAGGCCGGGGTGCCTGCGGCGGGCAGAGCGTCCTGTCCGCCGGCCGGGGCCGGCCGCCGCCGTGCCCGTGGGGGCTGCTGTGGACGACTCCTCTGCCATCGGATCCGCCGTTTCAGGGTGTTCCGGCACGGCCGGGTCCTGGTCGGCTCTGGGCGACGGAGCATTCGGACGAATCCGCTCCGACGCACGGGCCGCCGGGAGCGCGGGGCGGCAAGCGTGCCTTCGACGGCCACTACGATGCGTCACGCGCACCCTGAACGGGGTTCAGGGTCGGGAGGACACCGCTCCCACATCCGGTGGATCCCCGGGGAAGCGACTCGGTCCGCCACTTCGTTCGATCCTGGGGTACAAGAACAAGTCCAGGGAGCATCGTGTCGCCCAGCCCTGTTTTCCGTCGGTCCGCTTCCGTCGTCGCCACGGCGGCACTGGCGCTGGGAGGCCTGTTCTCCCTCGGCGCCGGCCAGGCCCTGGCCGTGCCTGCCGGAGTCCACACCCTCACCGTGGCACAGCGCTCCGAGTCCGCGCAGACCTTCTCGATCACGGTGGAATCGGTCGACGTGCTGGGAGGGCTGCGCTCGTTCACGATCGACGGGCTGACAGCGGACACGCTTGTCTCGGACCTGCGGCAAGCCGTCGCCGGGAAGCTTCAGGCCAACCCGCAGGACGTCGTCCTGATCCACCGACTTCAAGAACTGCAGGACGCCAGGACTCTGGGCTACTACAAGATCGAATCCGGTTCGGAGGTCACCGCCGAAGCATTGTGACGAGGGCGGCCGCCGAAGCACGAGCGGTCGCCCTACGGCAGTTTGGACCCGGAGGACATGATCCTCGCGGACGGGACCGGCGCGCGGGCGGGAGCGCTCACCCTTGTTCCGTCTGTCGGACGCACCTACACGAACGCGACACAGGTCGCCATCGGGACCATGAACACCCGGCTCCCGCAGATCGCCCCTTTCATCGCCCTGCTCGGCAGCCGCTGACCATCGCCGGCGAGAGCGTCGAGCCACCGTAAGCCCCCGGCTCGCCTGCCGCACCCCGGCACACCGGCCGGGCCCGGACCCACCACGGATCCGGGCCCGGCCGCCCCGGCTCCCCACCCGTACCGGACGCACAGGGAGTTCCCGCTGCTGCGCCGAGGCTCGTGTGGCGTCTGGCCGGTGCGTCTCGTGTGTCCGATGGGAATTCATCCGGTTCACGCGCCGAGGTGTCGAGTCGGCGCACCCCGGCCGGGTCTCCACCCACGATCGAGACCCGACCGCCTCTGACGTGCTGACTTCGCCAGTGCATCGGAATCACGTGGGTGTCCCGGGAATCCCACCACCAGGTGCTGTGCCCGCTCCATGCCGTGCTCGGCGAGCTGTGCGGGCCGGCCCGCGGTGAGCTTGTCCCGGCGGGCCTTCCGGTTGTCGAGCCGGGTGCCCGGGGCGAGGTGCGGCGCCACCGCCTGCTCCTCGCCACCGGGACCGGCCTCCACGGTCTCGGCCTGCTCCGTGCGTGGGTGGGGTATCCGGGGTTGACGCTGCCGCTCGACGAACTGGGTGAGTGCAGTGACGTCCTGGGCGGACCTGTCGCCGCGGGACGCCTTCGGTTTCTCCTCGGCGTGGCCTTCGCGGCCGCCGGTTCGTGGTCGGCTTCGGTGCTGCTCGCCGTCGGCAGGTCCCGTTGGTCCTTCTCCAGGTCCGGCCGGCCGGCCCGCTGCGGCTGCACCCGGCGGCCGGGCTGCTCGTCCTCGAACACCGTGCCCGGGGGCAGCCGGGTCCGGTCGAGCGGGAGGTCGGTGTCGGGCCGTCACCGCCGGGCAGCCGTGTGGGCGTGCTGTCAGGAGCCGGGGGGGGCGTTGGTGTCGCCGGGTGCGAGGTCGGCCTTGCGCCGTCGGGCGTTGAAGTGTGTGGTGCGGGCTTGGCGGGGGGTGTCGGTGGAGCCGGTGCCGTTCCACGGGTCGGTCAGGCCCTCGGTGGGTCCCTGGCCGGCTGTGGACCGCTCGAAGCTCTGCTTGTCATGGCTGCCGCTGGAATTGGGTGATGGTGCCGGGGACCGCGCCGGCTCGGCGGGGGAGTGCTTGCCGGGGGTGGGGGTGGCGGTGGCGGATGCCGCCCCGGGTGTTCCGTGGGACGAGGGCGTGCCTTCGGAGGAGCGTTTCGAGTGCTGGCGGGACCTGATGGGACGGACCCGGGAGTGTGATGCGACCAGCGCTCACGCGAACAGCTTCGAGGCGGAGCTGCGGTGGTCGGAGCTGGGGGCGGCGACGATGTTCTGGACGTCGTTCCGTTCGGCCCGTTTCGTGCGCAGCGAACGGATGGTGCGGCGTTCGCACGGCCCGGAGCTCTACCACCTGACCGTGGTGACGTGCGGCGCGGCGGCGTCGAAGCGTGGGCGGGATCAGCGGGAGAGACCCGGTCCCGGGGAACTGTGGCTGATGGACAGCACCACCCCCTACGACGTCCGGCTGTTCGGCGCCGGCGCCGAGGACGCCCGTGTGCAGGGACTGGGTATCGACATTCCCCAGTGCCTGCTGCCGGTGCCGCACCGCCTGGTGCGCCGCCTCCTCGGCCGGTCACTGGCCGCGGACTCGGGCTCGGGCGCGCTGCTCACGGACTTCCTGCGCGGGCTGGACGGTCAGGCCCAGGTGCTGCGGCCGGCGGAGGCCTGCCGGCTCGGGACGGTCGTCGTCGACCTGATGGCGGCCTGGGTGGCCCGGGAACTCGACGCCGTCCCCGCGCTTCCCCGGGAGGTCCGCTCGCGGGCCCTGATGGAGAACGTTCGCAGGTTCATCCGGCACAACCTCCACGACCCCGCGCTGACCCCGGCCGCAGTCGCCGCCGCCCACCACATCTCCGTCGGCCACCTGCACAGCCTGTTCACCCGGCACAGCGGCGGCGAGACCCTCGCCGCCTCGATCCGCCGACAGCGCCTGCACAGGGCCCACCGCGACCTCGCCGACCCCGCGCTGCGCGCCCTGCCGATCCACGTCATCGCCGCCCGCTGCGGCCTGCTGCGCGCCTCGGACTTCGGACGCGCTTTCAAGGCGGCCTACGGTCTCACCCCGAGTGAACACCGCCGCGCGGTGCGGAGCGGGTCTGTCGCAGGAGTGACGGAGAGCGCATAGCCGGCGGCGCGGCGGGCAGTTTCCCGCCTGGCCCGTCGTTGCCGTCGTCCCCCCTCTTGGGCCACGGGCCGGGAGGTGGTTGAGTTCCGTGCGGACGGCGATCGGTCCCCCGGGTCGGGGCTTTCCGATCGCCGGTTGCTTTCGAGGGGGTCAGAGCCATCCGCGTTGGGCGGCTTTGATGCCGGCTTCGAAGCGGCTGCTGGCGCCGAGGCGTTCCATGATCGAGGACATGTGGCGGCTGACGGTGCGGGAGGAGATGCCCAGGCGCTGTCCGGCGGCGTCGTCGGTCAGCCCGGAGCCGAGCAGGCGCAGCAGCTCGCGTTCGGTGGCGGTGAGTCCGGTCCGGGGGTCCTCGGGGTGGGCGGCGCCGAGGGGGACGGCGGTGGTCCACGCCTGTTCGAACAGGTCGAGCAGTGCGGCGAGGATGCCGGGTTCGGTCACGTACAGGGCGCCCTTGCGATTGTCCGCGGGGTCGATCGGGACGAGTGCCTCCCGGCGGTCGATGATGACCATGCGCGGGGGGATGGTGGCCGCGGTGCGGACCTCGCCGCCGTGGCTGAGCAGCCAGTGGGCGTAGGCGGTGACGTGCGCCTGGTTGCGGGTGGAGTCCTGGTAGAGGGTGCGGATGGCGATGTCGCGGGAGAGAGCCTCGGCGTCGGTGACGCGGCTGGCGGTGAGGTCCTCGGGCCGCTGGTTGCCGGGCTGGCTGCCGAGTGCCTCGGTGGTGGCGCCGCGGCCCATCCGTTCGAGCCGGGCGTGGATGGCGTCCATGCCCATCAGACGCTCGCCGTGGGTCGCGCGGTGCTCGGCGCGGTCGGCGACCATGCGGGTGACGGCCGCCCGTGACGCGGCCAACTGCGCCTGCCGGGCGGCGAGTTCGGCCTCCTGGGCGGCGAGCATGTCGGCCAGGCCGATGTCGGGGCTGACCGCGCGCAGCTCGCCGGGGCGCTCGGCGGAGGCCCGTACGAGGGTGAGGCGGCTCAGCTCGTCGAGGTGCTCGTGCACCTGGGCGGGGCTCAGCCCGCAGCTCGCGGCGATCTCGTCCACGCCGTGGGCGGGGTGGTCGAGCATCACGTGGTACACGGCGGTGGCCCCGGTGGTCAGGCCCAGTACTTCCAGCATGTCGCGCCCCCCAGCACTCGTCGGCCGTCCCCCGGTCGGGCGGCCGGGCGCATCCAAACACAGGTGCGACGGCCCGCTCAAGATCCGAATCGGGGCTTTTGGCGAGACATGGCGGTGCCTGGGAGGAAAAGGCCCGACGCAGAGCGACCGCACGCCGCACGCAAAGCGGAGAAACTTGATGTGTACTCGTCATGATGTCGGGAGTTCGCCAGGCGACCGGGCGCCAGCGGGAAGCCCTTCCGGCGGCACCGCAGAGCGACGAGAGTAGTGATCGCCGCCGGACAGGCCCGACAGGAACGGCCCGGGGCGGCAACCGGACGCAGCGTCAACCGCGGGACGCCCCGGCCGGACCAGCACACCCCTCCCGTCCATCCCAGAAGGGCCCCGTCATGATCCGCACCCGTATCGCCCAGGCCGCCGCGGTCGCCGCCCTCTCGCTCACCGCCCTCCTGGCCGCCCCGGCCGCCTTCGCCGCCGCCGACCCGGCCACCACGACCACGACCACGCCCGCCTCCACCGACAGCATCGGCTGGGGCGGCACCCCCGCCGCCACGCCCGCTTCCACCGACAGCATCGGCTGGGGTGGCGCTCCCGCCGCTATCGCGACCTCCACGTCCACCGACAGCATCGGCTGGGGCGGCTGAGCCCCCGATGGAGATCGTCTACGCCAGCCTGCGACGCCGGCCCGGCGGGACGGCGGGAGCGAACGAGGCGGCCGAGGTCGTGGACGCCCTGTGGGCGCACGCCCTGCCCGCTGACGGACTCCAGCACGCCAGCACCCTGCCCGCCGACGACCGGATCGACCTCCTGGTCTACCTGCTCAGCCGGGACCCGTCCGACGGGCCCGACGCCGCCGGCCGCGCCCACGACCTGATCGCCCGCAGCCACCGCACCTCGCCCCTGCTCCGCGGCCGCTACCTGCCTCCCGAGCCGCTCCCAGCCGACGAGGGAACCACCATCAGCTGAGCGCGAAGCCCGCCCGGCCCGGCTCAAGGCCCTGAGTCACGGGCCCGGACCGCACCCGATCCGCCGGTTTCCCTGCCGCTCCGGGCCTTCGCTGCCCTCCCGCACCACCCAGCACCACGCACATCGTGCCCTGCCACACCATCCAAACCTCTGACAGGAGTTGTCACCATGCCCAAGTTCACCTCCCGCCGCAGCGCCGCCCTCGCCCTCGCCACCGCGATCGTGCCGGTCAGCCTGGCCTTCGGTGCCTCGTCCGCCCACGCCAGCGTCGGCTCGAACATCGTGAGCATCGCCCAGGCCAACAACTACAAGATGGCCTGCTCCACCAACAGCGCCGGCACCACCGGCTTCAACTCCAGCTGCACCGGCGGCCCTGAGAACTGGTGCGCGGACTTCGCCAAGTGGGTCTGGGCACAGGCAGGGGTCAACGTCTCGGGCCTCGACCCGAGGGCCGGCAGCTTCGGACAGTACAACGGCGGCCTCCACAGCACGCCGCACGTCGGCGACGCGGTCGTGTTCAACTACGACGGCGCCAGCTACGCCGACCACGTCGCCATCGTCACGGAGGTCGGCAACGGTACCATCAAGTCCATCGGCGGCAACGAGGGCGGCCAGCGCGGCAACTGGGCCGCGACCTCACACGTCCGGGTCGACGGGCCGTACAGCTCGGCGCTCGGCTACAGCTCCTACATGGGCCAGTCGATCAGCGGCTACGTCTCCCCCATCGGCGGGACCGACAACGCCCCAGCGCCCGCCCCCGCCCCGGCCCCCGCAGCCAAGGACGTTACCAACCTCTTCGCGCTCAGCACGGGCGGCACCGTCTTCAACGCCAACGCCGACTTCGCGGCCGGAGCCTGGAGTGCCTTCCAGCCGGTGCCCGGCAACAGCGGCATCAAGCAGGTCTCCGCCGTGGCAGTCGGAAACATCGTGCACCTGTTCGTCATCGCCTCCGACGGCACCGTCTACACCGCTGACGGCAACTACGCCACCGGTACCTGGAGTGCCTTCCAGCCGGTGCCCGGCAACAGCGGCATCAAGCAGATCACCGCCACCGCGGTCGGCAGCACCGTCCACCTGTACGCCATCGGCTCCGACAACACCGTCTACACCGCTGACGGCAACTACGCCACCGGTACCTGGAGTGCCTTCCAGCCGGTGCCCGGCAACAGCGGCATCAAGCAGATCACCGCCAACGC
>NZ_JBEOSV010000121.1:9122-11855 GCF_040303245.1 Kitasatospora sp. NPDC096077
GAACACCGTCTACACCGCTGACGGCAACTACGCCACCGGTACCTGGAGTGCCTTCCAGCCGGTGCCCGGCAACAGCGGCATCAAGCAGATCACCGCCGTCTCCACCGGCACCACGGTGCGCCTGTTCGCCATCGGCTCCGACAACACCGTCTACAACGCCAACGCCGACTACAGCGCCGGCTCCTGGAGTGCCTTCCAGCCGGTGCCGGGCAACTCCGGCATCAAGCAGATCACCGCCAACGCCGTGGGCAACACCGTCCATCTGTACGCGGTCGGCTCCGACAACACCGTCTACAACGCCAACGCCGACTACAGCGCCGGCTCCTGGAGCGCCTTCCAGCCGGTCCCGGTCCCCGGCAACAGCGGCATCCAGCAGATCTCCGCCACCTCGGGCGCCTGATCCTGCTGGGGCATCCGCCCCCGGAACGGCTCCCCGAAAGTCCGGAGCCAGCAGGCCACCGGCCCGGCCCAGGGATTCATTCCCCGGGCCGGGCCTTATGCGTCCTGACGACAGCGTCTGGGTCACGGCCGTCACGCCCACTCGACGCCGTGCTCGGCGAGCTGCGCGAGCTGCCCGGGGGTGAGTTTCGCCCGGTGGGCCTTCCGGTTGTTGAGCCAGGCGCCCAGCGCGAAGTGCGAGACCACGACCTGTTCCTCACCGCCGGGGCCGGCCTCAACGGCCTCCGCCGGCTCCTTGTGCGGTCGGGGCACCCGCGGGTGCTGCTCCCGCTCGACGAACTGGGCGAGCGCGGCCAGGCCCTGGGCGAACCGGTCGGTGCGGGAGACCTTCGGCTTCGCCTCGGCGGCGGCCTTCGCGGCCACCAGCTCGGGGTCGGCCTCGATGCCGATCGCTGCCAGCAGGTCCCGCTGCTCCTGGTCGAGCGCGGCGAAGCCGGCCCGCTGCGCCCGCACCCAGCGGCCGAGCTGTTCACCCTCGAACACCGTGTCCAGGGGCAGCCGGGTCCAGTCGACCAGGCCGTCGGTGTCCAACCACCACATCCGGGCGGTCGCGTAGGCGCGCTGCCAGGTGACCGGCCACGCCGGGCACCACCACGGGTCGATCTCCTCCAACGCAGCCCGCCATTCGGCCGCCAGCGCACCCGGCTGGTCGGCCAGCACCGCCGCGGCGGCCCGCAGCTCCATCAGCCAGGTGCCGATGGCGTACCCGCTGACCGCGGCCCGCACCGGCGCCCCCAAGCTCCCGCCGTGCTCCTTCGCCCAGACCCGCGCCCAGTCCAGCCCGGCCTCGAACCGCGCATCCGAGACAGACCAGATCATGCCCAGCGAGTCGAGCATCTCCACCCGGTGGCGCGCCAATTCACCGTTCGCGAATTCCACCCGCGGGTCTGTACGGTGTCATCGGTGTAACTCCCGATCAAGGAAGAACACCTGATGAGCGACGTGATCGCCTCGGTTGAGGCGGTTGAGGCGGTTGAGGCGGTTGAAGAGGTCCGACCGGTCGAGCTGTCGGCGGATCTGCTGGATGACCAGTTGATCGGGCAGTTGGTCGACCGGGCCCGTGCGAGCGGGCTGCAGCTGACCGGCGAGGGCGGGTTGCTGCAGCAGCCCGTGCCGGGTGGGCTCGTCGCGCTCGCCCTCCCCGCCCGCGGAGATGGACCCGGTGGAGCTCCCGTCCTACGTGAGAGATCCCGCGTTCGCGATGCCCGGCTCGACGAGAGCGCTGCGCTGGCGGTACTGGGCCTGACCGGCCGGGGTCGCTAGGCGGTCGGCCATGGCCGGTTAGCCGGTTGGGGCGCTTTGGCGCTTCGCGGGGAAGCCCGCTTGGTCGGCCTCGCTGGTGACGGAGACCAGTAGTGGCAGGTCGGCGAGGTACTCGAAGGAGGCGGCGCTGGCGTATCCGCTGTTCGCGAGCCAGAGCAGGATGTCGCCCGGCAGACCTGCCGCGTGCTGGTTCTCCTGGGTCTTCCTGACCATCGGGATCAGTGCCGTGCGGTCCGACGGGTTGTCGTGCAGGTCGATGGCCAGCAGGATCTGGCGGCGCGCGCAGACGATCTGCAGGTTGTATCCCTGCGGGTGCCGCCGTGTTTGCCCAGTTGCAGCCGTGAGTCCGGATCGCTCAGGCTGGCGACGGCGGTCGGGGAGGGCATCGGCTCGGGGCTGCGTGCCCGCTCCAGGTGGGCGAGTGCCTTCACCAGTCGGGCCCGCTGCCGGACCAGGACCCGGCCTTCCGCCCCGGCACGTGGCTGCGTAAGCAGGCTATGGCCCGCACCGACGGCAAGCTGATCGATCACCAGGCCGCGCTCCTGGACGCCCTGGACCGGCACGCCGAGACCGTCACCGGCTGATCCGCCCCGCAAGACCCTGCCGTCCCGGCCCACCAGGCCGGGACGGCCGTCGCACCTCGTTCCCGACTTCCGGAGGCGCAGCCCGCACGTGTGTGAGTGCTTCACGGGCGCACCGTCATCGTCACCGGCTGACGGTGACGATGACGGTGCGCCGGGATCGTGGGGCCCAGGGCAGCCGTCTCGGTGTCCGTCCAAAGGTCTTCATGAACTGCGTGTCTAAGAGGGTGTTCGGTAGGGGATTCCCCCCAACTGTCCGGCTTTGATTGCTGCGGCACGGACTCGGTTCCAGGGTCTCGTGGCGGCCGGGTCTGTGTCCGCGATATTGATCAAGTGTGACGGAACGACGCAGGTATCCCTCGGACCTGAAGGACGATCAGTGGGAGCTCATCGAGCCCATGCTGGTGGAGTGGCGACGCACCCGCGTCGA
>NZ_JBEOSV010000122.1:0-11348 GCF_040303245.1 Kitasatospora sp. NPDC096077
ACGGATCCCCCGGTGATCATGAAGCGTAGAGAACTCCATGATCGGGTGAGCCGTGCCTGCCTTGCTGCAACCACCTACTGGCGGACGCCCTAAGCCAGTTCGGGCTGCAACGGGCGTGACGGAAGATCCGACAACCCTTGAGTGTCGCCACGCCCCGTTCGACCGGGTACCGGAACCGGGCGTGGGCCCGGTTGAGCGATCTCTGGCCGGCGGTGAGCTCTTTGCCGGGCTTGCGTCTGAGTGCGACGGCGAACGTCCCCTGGCACCGGTGTAGGCCAGGTCTGCCAGGACCGGGACACGAAGTCGGACGCAGGTTGTCACGATGCGGTGGGTGCGGGCGGCGGTCGGGTCGTGGGTACGGCCCGGAAGCGCGCGTGAGATCCGGAGGAGCCTTCCTTCGGGATCGGTGATGACTTGCAGGTTCATGCCGTGGCGGCGGTGCTTGCCGCTGTAGTCGGCGCGGCCGTCGCCGACGCGGTCGCACTGCGACTGGTTCGCCTGGGTGGAGGATGCTCCTGCCCTGGCTGGCGGGCTTCTGCGTGCCGGTTATGAACCTCTGACTCTGTCCGGGTCTCCTTCCGACCAGCAGCTCGATTTCTGCAAGCAGGGCGTGGAGAGCAGCTTCGCTCTCCTGGGAAAGGACCGATCTGGGCGCGTTGCGGTCGCCGGCGGCCCCTGGGCCGGGGAGAGATGGCCAGAGGGCATGCTCGATGCTTCTGTTGGCCGTATCGGTGCACTGCAGTGTCGGATCATCAGTCCCCGCGCTCAGATCGAGATCAAGCAGATGATGCCGGTCTGGGTCCCGGGCCGGCCCCGCCGGAGGAAGGACGCCGAGGACATCACCCGGCTGGAGGTGGCCCTGGGAGAGCAGGACGCCCGCCCGGCATGAAGGCTTGCGGACCCGCACGGCCGCTGACGTCTGCATGTGGCAGAACGAGTGCGCCTACGCGGGATCGATGACGACGAGGGCCGGCTGCTGCTGAGGATCATCCGCCGCGGCTCCGGGTCGGTGGTGACCTGGCGGCGGGCCCAGATGGTCCTGTTGTCCGCGCAGGGCATGCCGGTGGCGAGGATCGCCGAGGTGGCGTTCACCAGCGCGGACCGGGTCCGGGGCGTGGTCCACAACTTCAACGCCGACGGCTTCGACTCCCTCTGCCCGAAGTACGAGGGCGGCCGCCCCAGGACGTTCACACTGCCCGAACGCCGCGAGATCAAGAAGATCGCCAAGTCCAGGCCAGCCGAGCACGGCCTGCCGTTCTCAACCTGGAGCCTGGCCAAGCCGGCCGACTTCCTGGTCGCCGAGGGGGTGGTCGACGACTTCAGCCACGAGGGCCTTCGGGTCCTGCTCCGCGAGGAGGGCGTCTCCTTTCAACGTAAAGACCGCCAAATCCGTCAGGCCTGGTACATTCACCGCTGGGACACCCGGCCCGCCAGCCCCCGCATCTGGTAACCCCAGCTCACCCCTGCTGGAGGACGCTCTCATGGGCGTCAGCTCCTGCCACCAGGATCAGGGCGACCGCCTCGTCGAGGGCGGCGATCTCCTCCTGGGTGAGGGTCGGATTGGCGGCCCGCCGGGCCCGGGCCTCAGGCAGCAGCATGCCTTCGGTACCGCCGAGTTGACGCACCAGAGCGGGGAGGACGGTCCGGGCGACCTCGGCGGCGGCCGGCATGGTGAGCGCCGCCTGCGCGAGGATCAACGCGGCCATCGCGGTGTCCAGGCCGGGAGGGCCTTCCTGAGCGGTGGCCCAGTCGATCACCACAGGGCCGTCGGGGGTGAGGAAGACGTTCTCCGGGTGCAGGTCGAGGTGGACGATGCGGTGGGCGGGGTCGGCCCCGGCCCGGGGCGGGATGGCGTGCAGTCGCAGCAGTAGAGCGGCCAGCAACTCACCCGCCTGCTCGCCGCTGAGCGTGCCCGCGACCAGCGCCTCACGCATCGTCGGCCCCGACAGCCGCTGCATCACCAACTCCCCGGCTGCCGCGCCCGGCCACACCGCCGGCACCGGATACCCGTGCCCGGCCAGGTACGCCATCATCAGCGCCTCACCGGTGGCGTCCTCCCCGTCGCGGTATCGCCGCACCACCCGGTCCTCGTCGAGGGCGAACACATCCGCCGTCCGCCCCACCCCGATCAACTCCCCGATCTCCATCTGGCAGAACTTACACCGAGCGCCGCCGGCGCTGCGTCGGGTTCTTCATCGCCCTGGCCACCGCCATCGTCACCATCCGCAGTCTGATCCGACGAGCTTGGTTCACCTACCGCTGGGACACCCGACCTATCAGCCCTCGCATCCGATGACCTACTGGCGGACGCTCTGATCCGCCGGGGACGAGCGGTCATGTTGTGGCACTCCGTGTGCTGGAGTGGCCCGCCCCGGGCAGTGAGTTCCTCGACTGCGAGTTCGTGGTGTCGACCGGGACCGTCAATGGCAGTTTTTCCCGTCGGCATCACGCACTATGACCTGGACCAGTGGGAGAAGGCCTTGGAGGAGCTGGCCGGCGACCGGTTCGTCTCGTGGCTGAAGTCCGGTCGGACGGTACGGCTCGGGATCAAGCCGTCGGCGTCCGGAGCGGTCGGGGTGTCGCTTCAGGACGCTCCGTCCTCGCAGGTGACGGTCAGCCTGCCTCTCTCACCGGCGGCCGGCTGGATCGAGGACCGGCGCGCGTGTCTCGATCACGCGCGACGGACGTTTGTCGGCTGACCGTTCCGGCCCCAGCTGCTGCCTCGGCGCCTTCGGCGACGCCGGAGGCGGTGGCGCGACCTCGGCGGTTGCCTCGGTACGCCGGGTCCGGTGTGCCGTTGTCTCCGCAGCCGCCCTGCCCGGGGCCCGCCCGCTGTGCCCGCCCGTTGGCTGTCGTCGGGGCCGGCCCGCCGCCTCGCCGTTCGTCCTGGTGTGTGTCAGTGGTGGCGGGCAGGGTGTTGATCATGTTTGCGGGATGGTGGCGTGTCCGGCCGGAGTCGGAGCGTGTGCGGTGGGTGCTGGAGCCCTTCACGGCGGCTCAGCCGGTGGTGGTGGCGGTGATGGCCGTGACACCGGTGGCGCCGCCGGGGATTTCGATCCACGGTGTCCACGTGCCGGCGTCGTAGTCGGCGTCGCGGCTGTAGACCTTGTTGTCCTCGTTGACGGCGACGACGTGGACGACGTTGCCCTCGGCGCTGCTGCTGATCGCCGTCAGGCGGTTGTCGCTGACCTTCTGCCACTGCGGGTCCCAGTGGCCGAGGTCGTAGTGGCCGTAGGTGGTGAAGAGGTCGCCGCGGCTGCCGATGATCTGGAGGTCGACGGTGTTGCCGCGGGCGGCGGCGGTGATGCCCCACCCGGCCGCCGCCCTCGACGACGGCTCGCAGGATCTCCTGTGCCCGGCGCGGCAGGCGGCTGCAGTAGGCACGCGCTCGTTCGGTCGTCCAGCACTCGGCGGAGACGTCGGTCACCGTGGCCTCCGGGCGCCTGGCTACGACGAACAGCTGGTCCAGGACCTCAGGGGTCGGGCCCTCGACGGTGATCGTGATCCGCATGGCGCACACGATGGTGCGCCCCGTGTGGTCGGCGGTCAACGACACGTTCGGTCATCACCGAAGTGGGCGAAGCGCCGTGCCGGGCCGACCATTTACGGGCTTGGGGGCCGGGCCGGCGCGGTCTGCAGGGAGGGGGTGGTGCCGGGTCGGCACCCGGCACCACCCCCGTGGGTTAGTCCCGTCGGCCGCGCAGGATGCGCGAGCCGAGGTTCAGGCGCGTGGTCGCCGCTCCGGCGCAGCCGCCGAGGAAGAGGGCGGCAACGGCAGGGCACCCGAGGGCGCGGCACAGGAAGGTGATGGCCGTCAGGGTGATCAGGATGACGGTCATGTCGATGACGGCCGCCCATGGGCCGCCGGGTTTCGGTTCGCCGGTGAGGCCGAGGAGGTCGGTGACCCGGCGGTGCCTGCCGGGGCTCATGAGAGCTGGCCGATCAGGCAGCCGGCTCCGGCGACCGTGACCGCGCCCCAGGGGCCGCCGCCGAACTTCACCAGGCGCAGACCGTTGCGGGCGCGCTGGATGTTGATGCTCACGTGGTGGGCCTGGACGGGGACGTAGGTGGTGAGTACGCCCATGCCGCACTTCTTTGCGGCGTTCTTGGCGACCTTGCCGGTCTTGTTCCAGTTCCAGCTCCACGGGTTCCACCAGGGGTCCGCGACGACCGGGAAGGCGGTGGCGGTGGTGAAGTCGACGGTCTGGATCAGGGTGGCGCCGTCGAGCCGGTAGGAGGTGGGGACGTCGTTGCCGCGGGCGTCATTGGCCCAGGGGGCCGTGATGGCCGCGACGGGCTCGTCGGGGTTGGCGGGGACGATGACGATGGAGCCGTCGGGTTCCTGGCGCAGGCTCGTGCCGCCGGGCAGGCTGACCGGTACCCGGTACTCGCGGGGCGCGCCGGCGTTCTTGATGACCTGGAGGGTGCGGCTGCCTCCGGCGAGGGTGGGCTGGACGACGGTGTCGACCGGGGAGGCGGCGTCGGCGTAGACCACGCTGCCGCCGATGTTCACGCCCTGCGTGTTCCGGGCGGCGGTGCTGATGCCGACGGCGGGGATGTCGTCGGGCTTGACCTCGGTGGCCTGCTTCGGGTCCCAGGGCACGGTGACGGTGCCGGTCGCGGTCTCGGCGATGGCCGCGTACCGGCTGTCGCTGGTGCTCGCGGGGGTGATGTCGGCGGCGTCCAGCACGGCGTTCGCGGCGCCGAGGGCGTCCATGGCGGCGCCCGGCTTCCATCCGGTGTCGACCGTGAAGGTCACCGGCTCCGACCAGCCGTTGGCGTAGTGCTGTCCGTCATAGGTGGTGGTGCGGAAGGTGTAGGCGCGGCCGCTGGCGAGCTTGCCCGCCGGGACGGTGGCGGAGGCGGTCTGGCCGGAGCGCACGAAGCCGGAGTTGAACAGCGCGACGACCTCGCCGGTGCTCTTGTCCTTGACCTCGAAGGTGCCCTGCACCTTGTCGTCCTCGTTGGTGTCCTCGGTGGTGAAACGCAGCGTGGGCGTGAGGCTGTTGACCTTGTAGACGCCGCCCTCGCTGTGGAACGGCGCTCCGGCCTGGAGGTTGCTGCCGGTCCTGGGGCGGTAGTTGAAGGTGACGGTCAGCTTCGGGGTCTTGTCCTCGGTGCTCTCCGAGGAGTGGAAGCGCTTCCAGGCGTAGGTGTCGTTCTCGTCCACGGCCTTCAGCGCCACCGAGCCGGTCGTGGCCTTGGCGCTGGCCCAGGTCTTCGCCAGTTCGGTGACGTCCGCGCCGGCCCAGCCGGCGTTGTTGCAGGTACTGCTGCGGGTGTCGGTGGAGGTGGCCACCTTCTGCTTCAGGGCGGGCTGCTTGGTCCAGCGGCTGGAGGTGTCGGCGGGGTCGGCGGCCCAGACCTCCCAGCCGCGCTTCTCGCACGACCAGGAGTGGTAGTTGTACAGCTCCAGCCTGGCGTCGGTGACCAGCGCGTCGGCGAACTGCCCGGTCTCCCAGGTGAGGAAGGAGCGGGCGGTGCGCTTGGTGGTGCCGGCGTAGTCGCCGGGCCAGCCCAGCTTGAGGTCGGTGGACGCCGACTGGTCGGTGGTGTCGCCGCCCTGGACGAAGGTGTCGAACATGACGGCGAGGGTGTCGGTGGCCGGGTCGATCGTCACCGGGTACTGGGTCGCGGGGTCCGCCAGGAACGCCGGGTCGGGAGTGAGGCGCAGCTCGACGGTGTCGCCGTCCTGGGCGACCGTCATCGGCACCCGGGCGGTGCGTTTGCGCTCGCCGGAGCGCTCGTCGACCTGCGCGTCCCACATGACCGGTGCGGGCATGGTGGCTACGTTCTCACCGCTCTTGCGGTCGTTGAACAGGACCGATCCGTCTTCCTGCTGAACGGCGTTCAGGCCCGGGAGCTTCAGCGGCAGTGTCATCGGCGCGGCGTCACCGGCGGGGCGCTGCTTGAGGGTGAGGTACTGCTCGAAGCCGGTACGGGTGGCCTCCACCACCAGGTCGGCCCCGGGCATCGCGTCCGGGTAGGTCGCGCGGGTGCCGTCCAGGACGGGGGCCGGCAGGCCGCCCTTCCACTGCACGCCGATCTTCCGGTCACCGGTGCCCAGGGTGATCAGGTCGCGGGCGGCGGAGGACGGGGCCTGGGCGGCCGCGCTCACCGAACGGGCCCTGGTCCCGCCGGGGCCGGCCAGCCGCAGCCCGCCCGGGTGCGCCTCGGGCACGATCGCGCCGTCCGGCTGCCGCTTCAGGGTGGCGTCTACGGCGACCCACTTGCCGTCCCTGAGCATCCTCACGGGCCCGGCGCTGACCTCGGTGGTCAGAGTTCCAGTGGCGTCGGCCCAGGTGGTGGACGTCTCGGTCCTGCGGTCGAGGACCTCCACCCTGCGGTTGAACACCTGCGCGGCGAGCAGCGCGGACTCGGCGGTGGCGGCCTCGGTGACGGGCTCGCCCAGCGGGGCCTTGGCGCGGGTGGCCTCCAGCACGGCCTCGCGCCCGGCGGCCGTGTCCGGCTCGGCGGCCAGAGCCGGAACGGCCGAACCGAGCAGGGCCAGGGCGGCCAGCGCCGAGACACCGCCCGCGGCGACGGCTCGGCGACGGCTACGTCGGATTGACGACATGTCTGTCCTTGCGTTCAGGGTCGGCCCCTCGCCTGCTGGGCGTGACCCGCGATCAGTAACGCCAAGACATTAAAGGCTTGGCAAAGTGCAAGCAAATTAAGTACATGAAATATCAGGATCACGTCAAAGCGATCAGCTGGCTGATTCGGCCGAGCACTCCCACGCGGCGGCCGAGGAAGATCGCGAGCCGGTCGTGGCCTTGGCGCTGGCCCAGGTCTTCGCCGGTTCGGTGACGTCCGCGCCGGCCCGGCCGGCGTTGTTGCAGGTGCTGCTGCGGGTGTCGGTGAAGGTGGCTATTTTCTGCTGCACGACGCCCTGGACGGTGACGCTGCCACAACCGGCCCGCAGGGCCACGTTCGCGTCCTGGCAGTTGTCCCGCGCGGTCTGGCTGCGGGGCCGGATGGTCTGGCCGTCGACTGTGAGGGTCGCCCCCGGGGTTGGACTGGCCCAGGGTGACGGGCTCGTCCGAGCCGGTCGGCCTCAGCCGCATGACTGAGTGTCAGACCGCCCAGCATCTCGTTGTTGTCGCCGACCGAGGTGGTCATCTCCATCCCCGACGCGAACGGCATCGTCCGGTAACCGTTGCGCCCCTCCTGGGCGGTGCCGAGCTGAACGGGTCCTCGTACGCTACGGCAGGTGCGGCACTCATCATTGACGGCAGCACCCCCGGACCCGGCCGCGACGCCGCCAGGACACGCCAGCCGCCGTATGCCACCCTTCACCGGAGGACGCGAAAGGGACGTACACCGTCCGTTCTGCGGCGAAGCAGCCGGGTGGAGCCGCAGTACGAGTGAGCGGCCGCCTGGCCGGGCGCGATCCCGGCAACGCTGGGCCCGCCCCCCTACGGGAGGGGGTCTGGGCCTGTAGGCCGGGAAGGTGATCCGCCGAACCATTTCCTCGTGTCGCCAAAGAGAAGGCAAAGTAACCATATGAACTGCGTGATATGCGCATTCCCTTCCGAGCCGGGCGACTCGCCACGGTCATCGCCCTCCTGGGGGTTCACTCCTAGTGAGCTGGTTCGGAGTCGGGTGGGTGGGTGACAGCAGGCTCGCGCCGTTGCTGCTCTCCGAGGCGGAGCGGCAGGTGTTGCAGGGGTGGGTGAAGCGCCGGACGACCGCACAGGGGCTGGCCTTGCGGGCATGGATCGTCCTGGCGTGTGCGGAGGGCGGCAGCATCGTCGCGGTGGCCGCCCGGCTGGGTGTGAACCGCGGGACCGTGACGAAGTGGCGGGCCCGCTTCCTGCGCGAGCGGCTCGACGGCCTGGCCGACGAGCCGCGTCCGGGAGTGCGGCGCACCATCACCGATGCCCAGGTGGAGGAGGTGGTGGTGCGGACGCTGGAGGAGGTGCCGCAGGGCGGCACGCACTGGTCCAAGCGCGAGCTGGCCCGCAAGGTCGGCATCTCGCCGTCCAGCGTGCTGAGGATCTGGCACGCGTTCGGGCTGCAGCCCTGGCGCACGGAGGTGTTCAAGGTCTCCCCGGACCCGATGCTGATCGACAAGATCCGGGACGTCGTGGGCCTCTACCTGGCACCGCCGGCGAACGCGGCGGTGTTCGCCGTCGACGAGAAGCCGCAGATCCAGGCACTGGAACGGACCGCACCGGTGCTGCCGATGCTGCCCGGGGTGCCCGAACGCCGCAGTTTCGACTACGTCCGCCACGGCACCGTCGACCTGTTCGCGGCCCTGGACGTCGCGACCGGCAAGGTCATCGGGAAGATATCGGCCCAGCACCGCGCGGTGGACTTCCGCGACTTCCTCGACGAGATCGACCGCCAGACCGAGCCCGGTCTGGCGGTCCACGTGATCTGCGACAACCTCTCCGCCCACAAGGCGCCCGTGGTGCACCGCTGGCTGCTGGCACACCCGCGCTTCCAACTGCACTTCACCCCGACCTACTCGTCGTGGATCAACCAGGTCGAGCGCTGGTTCGCCGAACTGGAACGGCGATGCCTCGAACGAGGAGTCCACTGCTCGCTGGACGCTCTCAAAGCCGACCTCGAAGGCTGGATCAAGATCTGGAACGAGAACGCCAAACCGTTCAAGTGGACCAAGACCGCCGACCAGATCATCGACCGAATCTGCCGCTACTGCTCACGCATCTCCGAACCAGCTCACTAGAACGGGGGCTCCACACTGAACCAGCCCGTAGCGGACCAGGGATCGTCCTGCTCTCGCCGCTCCGCCGCCTCCCGCTCCCGCCGTTCGGCAGCGGCGCGGCTCTCGGCGATCGTGGGGATGGAGTCGAGGGCCTCGGCCGGGCGGCCGTGCCTGATGAGCATGTCGGGCAAGTCGTGGCGGACCAGGTCGTGGGTGGAGGAGCGGAGCAGTGCGAGGGCTTCCTCCAGCCGGCCGTCCAACTCCAGCAGCCGTGCGAGCGCGGTGTCCCACCTGCCCGGCTCCTGCTCGTTGAGGGCGGTGGCCTCCGCGATGCCCTCCTTGCAGCGGCCAGCCTCTCCCAGTAGCCAGAGCCTCAGGGAGCGGACCTGGTCCGGGTGCTCCTTGACGTATTCATCGGTGCGGGCGTCCAGGAGTTCGAGTGCTCGGCCGGGTCGGCCGTCCTCGACGAGCAGTTCCAGCGCCCACTGGAGGAAGTTCCAGCAGTCGTAGTACTCGTAGGTGGGCCGGCCGGTCTCGACGGCCTCGTCGATCCTCCCCTGACGGACGAGCAGACGCATCAGCGCCGCCCGGTCCTTCGGATGGTCGTGGGCCTCGATCCCGTCGCGCAGCACGGTCTCCGCCTCGTCCGCCCGCCCCGCGTCCTCCAACGCCTTCGCGTACACGTCGAGGGCTGAGCGGTGGTCTTCGGCGGCGAGGGCACCCAGCTCGTCAATCAGGCCCTGCCGGGCGAGGAGCTCCGCGTAGTACTCCGGGAAGTTGCCGGGGTGTCGTCGGCCCGAGGCCCTCTCGGCGCGCAGGACCGCGACGGCCTCGTCCGTGCGCCCGGCCCGCTCCAGCACCCGGGAGATCAGGAGCAGTACGTGCCAGAGTCCGGTTCGGCCCGTCCCGCAGTCCCCGCCGCATCGTCGGCACGCCGCGCTCTCGATGGGCTCCAGTCGCTCGGCCTCCCGCGTGAGCACGTCCAGGACCAGGTCGTCACGCCCCTGACCTTCGGTGATCTCGACGAGGTGGGACCGGAGCCAGTACTGCCCGAGATGGGGCGTGAGCACATCGACGGCCTCCTCCACCCGTCCGGCCTTCGCCAGCAGTTCGGCGTAGCTGGCACACACGTGACCGTCGCCCAGCTCGGCCGGATCCGGACGCACCATCGCGAGTGCCTCGTCGCCCTCGCCCCGGCGGATCATGATCTCGGCCGCGACCAACTCGGCGGCCCGCCAGCCGATATCCGTGAACGGGTCCACCACGGCCAGCGCCCGATCGAACTCCCCGGCCGCACACAACTCCCGGGCCGCCGCCTCCGCACAGTTCCAGTCCCCACGCTCCCGTGCCGCCTGGATCAGCAGTTCCACCTGCCCCAGGTCAAGGAGGGTCCGCACCATCCGCGGGTAGACGCCACCATGGCTGCGCGCCTGCCAAGAAAGATCATCACTGTTCACGCGGGCACCCTACGAACTGCCACCGACTGCCTCCGCCCAGCCGGAGCCGGGTTACAGATCCCGCCCGGCTCGCGAAACGGTGAGAATCCGACAAGGCGGATGAGATCGAGTGAGAATCCGCCAACTGCAATGCGACAGGACACAAACAACATGGCAGGCCATCAGCTCACGCGGCTCTCAGTCGCTGTTGCTGTATCGATCTGGGTGGGCGTGAGTTCGACGCTGTCGACTCGGTTGGGTGATCCTCTGGCCGGCCGAGCATGGAAGTGGGGCCTCCCGTACAGCTCGTGGGTGTCGAATCCAACCGAGCAACAGGAGGCCCCTGGTGCTGCAGTCTTCCGTGCCCGTGCCGATGTCGTCCAACTCCGTTGCCCTGGGGTGTGATTGCCTCGCTCACCGGTTCGGGAACGCCGGGGATCGCCCGTACAGACATCCGAGGTATCCGTCGGACATGAGTGACACGGAGTGGGCCGTCGTACGTGACGCGATGCCCGTCCCGGCATGGCTGGAAGGAAGAGGCGGGCAGCCGGAGGGCTACTGCCACCGGCAGATGGTCGACGCTGTGCGCTACCTGGTCGCCGGCGGCATCGCCTGGAGGGCGGTGCCCGCGGATTTCCCCGCGTGGGACCGCGTCTACGCCTTCTTCCGCCGCTGGCGTGACAACGGCCTGGTCACCGAGTTCCACGACCGGCTGCGCGATCGGGTCCGCCAGGCAGCGGGCCGCGACCCAGAGCCGACCGCCGGGATCATCGACTCCCAATCGGTGAAGGGGGCCGCGTCAGTGCCGGCCGCGACCCGGGGCTTCGACGGCGCGAAGAAGGTGAACGGCCGCAAGAGACACATCGTGGTGGACACCCTCGGGCTGCTGCTCGTCGTGACGGTCACCGCGGCCTGCGCCACCGACCGCGAGGCCGGCCGGACACTGCTGGCACGACTGCGGATGCGGCACTGGCGCATCACGCTGGTCTGGGCCGACGGCGGCTACACCGGGCACCTGGTCGACCTCGCCCGCGACGCCTGGCGGATCGCACTGACCGTGGTCAAACGCACCGACGACACCACCGGCTTCGTGGTGCTGCCGAAAAGATGGCTGGTGGAACGGACGTTCGCGTGGCTGATGCGCTCACGCCGCCTCGCCCGCGACTACGAGTCCCGCACCGACACCTCCGAGGCGATGATCAAGTGGTCGATGAGCATGGTCATGAGCCGCCGGCTCG
>NZ_JBEOSV010000123.1:0-9714 GCF_040303245.1 Kitasatospora sp. NPDC096077
AGGAGGGAGTCCATGCGGAGCATCGGCGACCGACGACAACGCGGCGAGGTGCGTGCCCCGGCGTCGCGCGCCCGGCGGGAATTGTCAGACACGCCTTAGGCTGGTCGGCATGGAGATCTGGATCAACCCGCGTTGCGGCAAGTGCCGCGCGGCCCTCACCGGGCTGAACGCCGCCGGGATGCAGTACACCGTGCGGCGCTACCTGGAGGACCCGCCGAGCGTGGCCGAGCTGGAGCAGGTGCTGGAGCGCCTGGGCCTGGAGCCGTGGGACATCACCCGCATCGACGAGCAGATCGCCAAGGACCTGGGGATGCGGGCGTGGCCGCGGGAGGCGGGCGACCGGGAGCGCTGGATCGCGGCGATGGCCGAGCACCCGGTGCTGATCCAGCGCCCGATCATCACCGCGGACGACGGGCACGCGATCGTGGCCCGGACCCCCGAGGCGCTCAAGTCCGTTCTGCCGTAGGGCCCACGAGGCGCGCGGTCGGCCGGACCGGGCCGGTCAGTGGAGCCGGATCTGCTCCACCGGCCGACCCGGGTGCCAGTTGAGGACCCACAGGGCCTCCTCCTCCAGCGCGGTGTGCACCACCTGCCGGAGGTCGAGCCGGAAGAGGTGGAACGGGGTGGGCGGCGGCTCGGGAAGGTCGGCGGCGAAGGCGGCGAGCTCGCTCTCGTCGGTGACCTCCACGGCGCGACCGGCCAGCTTGGAGTCCCCGCCGGCCATGGTCTCGTCCCCCGGATGGGCGTGCAGCGCGAAGCGGGCGTCCCGCTGGAGGTCGCGGGCCTTGACCGCGCCGTACATCGACCCGATCCAGGCGTCGGCGCCGACGAAGTCGACCTCGGTGCCGCTCACCCGGGGCGAGCCGTCCTTGCGCAGCGTCGCCAGGACGTGGTGCTTGTTCGCCTCGAACCGGGCCCGTACCAGGGCGGCGAGTTCGGGTGCCTCCTGCTCGAAGTCCTGCCAGGTTGCCATGGCGCCAGTGTGGCACCGGGCACGGACAACCGCCGGGCGGGCGGCGGCCCCGGGTCGGCGACCGCTCCGGGCGGGCGGCGGCCCTCGGGAGGGGCGGTGTCAGTGGCCGGTGCCACACTGGCCGGGTGACCACGACGACCTCCACGACCACGTACATCGCCTTCCTGCGGGCCATCAACGTCGGTGGCCGGACGGTGAAGATGGAGCGGCTGCGGGCGCTCTTCGCCGAACTGGGCCTGGGGAACGTCCGCTCGTACATCCAGAGCGGGAACGTCTTCTTCAGCACGGACGAACCGGACCGGGCCGCGCTGACCGCACGGATCGAGGCGCACCTGGAGCAGGAGCTCGGCTATCCGGTGCCGGTGCTGCTGCGGACGGTCGACGAGGTGGCCGGGCTGCTCGCCGCCGAACCGTTCCGGGGCGTCGAGGTGACGCCGGACGTCCGGCTGGTGATCGCCTTCCTCTCCGAGCCGCTGCCGGCCGAGCTGGCCGTGCCGCACCGCTCGGCGAAGGGCGACGTCGAGGTGCTCGGCGCCGATCCGGGGGCCGCCTACATCGTGGTGCACCTCCAGGACGGCAAGTGGGTCACCAAGGAGATGTTCGGCAAGCAGTACCGCGGGGCGGTGACCTCCCGGTTCCTGCACACCACGGTGAAGATCCTGGCGGCCGCCCGGAAGGGCTGAACGCCCGACCGGGCACCCGACCGAACGCCCGGCCGAACACCCGTCCGCCGGCTGGAACCGCGCGGGTGGGGCGGGCGTCTGTCGCTCAGTGAGGTACGAACCAAGCGCCAGGACACCGGGCGATCTGGACAGTCGGAGCCGGGCGATCCGACAATCGGGCCATGACGCAGCCTGAGTTCCCCACCGGCCACGTCCGGCCCTCCGACGCCGAACGGGACCAGGCCCTCGGACTGCTCCGGGACGGCGCGGGCAGCGGCCGGCTGTCGCACGACACCTTCCTCGGCCGGATGGACGTCGTCCTCCAGGCCACCAGCCACGCCGAGTTGGACGCGGCGGTGGCCGGGCTGCCCACCGGCGGGCCGGTCGAGCGCTTCGTGCTGCGGACGGTCGGCCGGGTGTCGGGCTTCGGCGCCCGGCTGAGCCGGGCCTGGCGGGCCGAGCGGCTGCCCGGGCTGAGCCTGCCGCAGGCCGGGGCACGGCTGTTGACGATCGGACGGATCCCCGGCTCGGGGCTGCGGCTGCACGACGCCTCGGTCTCCCGGCACCACGCCGAGCTGCGGCACGAGAACGGCGGCTGGGTGCTGTACGACCTCGGGTCGACCAACGGCACCCATGTGAACGGGCGGCGGATCGCGGGCGGGATCCCGGTGCGGCCGGGCGACCAGGTGCGGTTCGGGAACCTGGAGTTCCGGCTCTCCCCGCACTGACCGCGACGGCGCCCCGCCCGCGGTCCCGTGCGCGGAGGGTCAGTGCGGGAACGGCCGGGGTGGGCGCCGACGGGGCAGTTCGTCCCGGAACTCCTCGATCACGGTGGCGATCTGCCGGGTCTGCACGGTGTGCTCCAGCCGTTCCAGGTAGCGGTTCTCGGCGGCCAGCGCCTCGACCGTGACGCCGAAGTAGAGCGTCATCAGCGGATTGACGAAGAGCTCGTTGTCCTTGGTCCGCTCGGTGAACCGCACGTCGCCGAACTCGCCGCGCAGCGCCGCCGCGACCGAGCCGTTGACGATGCTGGGGTGCGTGGGGAAGGCCGCCCGAGCGTGCTCGACGGCGTCCAGGTAGAGCGCGCCCTCGCGGCTGCCGCGCGGGATGGAGAAGGCGCCGAGGTAGCCGCCGGCCCGGTCGATCGCGGCGAGGTTCTCCAGCACCAGGCCGTGGCTGACGCCGTGGTGGGCGTCGATGCCGAACCCCAGGCAGGCGACCAGCCGTTCGGGCACCTCGGTGAGCCCCGCCACCGCGGCCAGGCTGGCCATGTCCTCCTCGGGGGTGCCGAGTCCGGCCTCGTCGCCGCGCATCAGGATGTCGGTGCCGCCGTCCACCAGCAGGATCGCGTCCACGCCCAGGTGGGCGACGAGCCTGCGGTAGGCGTCGCGCAGCGGGCGGACGCCCACCGTGGGGAAGGCCCACACGGTGTCGGGCATGCCGTGCAGCCGCAGCCAGCGGGCCAGCGTGCGCTCCGGGAAGTAGCCCTCGGGGGCGTCGGTGTCCGGCCCGATCCTGGCCACGTCCGGCTCCTGCCAGACCTCGCCGGGCAGGCCGTAGAGGTGGGTGAAGGAGAGGTTGGCCAGATGCACCTCCTTGCCGGCGGCGCGCAGGGCGAGGGCGATCGGCAGCCCGGCGTACACGTCGAAGCCGCCGCCGGCTCCGGCGACCAGGATGCGCTCGGCGGCCAGCAGCCGGGTGAGCAGCGGGGGTTGCAGCAGAGAGATCACCGGCGGACGGTAGCGCACCGGCGCGGAGCGCGCGCCGGAATTGTCAGTGGTGGGTGCGAGGATGCGGACATGACCCAGGAGACGGCGCTCACCCCCGACGTGCTGCTCGAAGCCCAGGAGCGGGCTCGCGAGCTGATCCGGTGCGGCTTCCAGGAGCCGGACGAGATAGCCGAGTCCCTGGTCGAGGTCCTCGACGACCAGGGGCTGACGCAGGAGGAGGCGGAGCGGATCGTCGCTCCGCTGTGGACCGAGCGGTTGGCCGAGCAGGCCGACTGGCCGGAGTTCACGGACGTGGACAGGCTGGAGGAGGCCTTCGACCTGTTGGAGGATCAGGGCATCGTCGCGGCGATGGACTTCACCTGCTGCGCCGGGTGCGGGTACGCGGAGATCGGCGGCGAGGCCGAGGAGGACTCGCGGGGCTTCGTCTTCTTCCACCAGCAGGACACCGAGGCCGCCGTGGCCGGACGCGGACTGATGCTGCGCTACGGCGGTTTCCGCACCGGGGAGGAGTCGGAAGAGGTGTCGGAGCGGCGGACGGTGGAGATCGGGCGGGCCGTGGTGGCCGCGGTGGAGACGGTCGGACTGCCGGTGGAGTGGGACGGGTCGCCGCACACCGCGATCCGGGTCGCTCCGCTGGAGTGGCTCAACCGGCTGCCGGAGTAGGGCGTTTCGCCCCGGCTCCGCCCTGCCGCCGTACCGAGGCCTGCCGCCCTGCCGAAGTCTGATGCCCTGCTCAAGCCTGATGCCGTGCCGAAGCCTGGTGCGGCACCGACGTGACGCCCGAACGCGCCCGGGCATATGTCAGCCGCACATGCCACGCGCGTAGATCGACGACCGCGAAAAGCGCCCGGTGGTCACTCGGCCAGGCTTCCCAGGCCGCTGTCCGCCGTGCCGTCCGTCGGTCCCCACAGCGGCGCGGTGCAGCGCTGGTAGGTCGCCTGCCAGTGCGGCCAGTTGCGGGCCACGTCGTCGTCGCACTCGGCCAGCAGCCGCTCGACCAGCTCCGGGGCGACCCCGTCCAGCAGCCAGGCCAGCGCGTCGGCCGTGCCCGGGCCGTCCGCCGAGCGCAGCAGGTCGAGCAGTTCGGCGAGCCCGCCGAGCCGGGAGGTGTCGGGGACCACCCGGTCCATCCGGGGCAGCAACTGCCGCTCCTCGATCCGCAGGTGGGTCTCCAGCCGGGCCGCCAGGTCCTCCATCGCGTACGCGACCGGCCAGGCGCTGCCGGTGTCCCGGCTGGCGATCCGGACCAGCGTGGTGACCCGGGTGAAGGAGTGGTCCAGGTTGTGGTGGTCGGCCTCCAGCCAGTTGAGCAGCAGCCGCAGCTCGGGGGCGAAGCGCCGCACGATCGGCCAGATCCGGGTGTCCTGCTGCTCGTGGTGGCAGGTCAGCATCGCGGTCATGAAGGTCCAGTGCCGCAGCAGTGCCTCGCCCTTGTCCTCCTCGTCGGGCTGGAGCAGTCGCAGCGCGTTGGGGAGCCGGGCGAGGTCCCGGCGCATGGCGGCGTGCACCAGCCGCAGTCCGGCGAACCGGGCGGTGACCGGCTCCTCGTCCATGGCCGGCCCGTACGTGTCCCGGGGGTCGGCTCCGGGCGCCGCCTGGGCGGGGACGGAGACGGCGGGCGGGGGCAGCAGGTGGATCGGCATGACACTCTTTTCACGACGGGGCGAGGAGGACGGGGCGGCCGGTGAGGACCGCCCCATCCAAGGTGCCCGCAGTCGATCAGAAGCGAATCAATGTCCGATTGACGCGCAGGTCACGGGCCTGCGCGCAGCTGCGACGTCCTCCTCGGCGACCGCCCCCGGCGCCCGCCGCGGCGCCTGCCCGACAACCGCCCCCGATGCCCGCCGCCGGGTACGACGGAAGCCCTCCCGCCACGTGGGCGGGAGGGCTTCCGGGTGCCGCTAGGGCTGCCGCTCGGGGTCCTGCTCAAGGTCCTGCTCGGGTCAGTCCGAGGCCGGGCCCTCCAGGTTGGCGGAGAGCCACTGCAGGGTGTCCGGGATCATCTTCTTGAAGTCCGAGGTGAGGTGCTTGCCACCGGGCTGCTCGTAGTACTGGATGGTCACCGGAGCGACGGCCTTGGCGACCCAGCTCTTGACCAATTCCTTCTCGTAGCCGTTGGCCCCGCCCGCGGTGACGTACATCTTGACGTCGGCCTTGCCCTGGGTGATCAGCAGGTTGGGGTTGTTGGCCGCCTTCTCGGCGTCGTGGCCCTTCCACAGCCCGGAGTCCGGGATGAAGTACCCGTCGATCGGCACCGCGGCCTTGTAGACGTCCGGGTACTGCAGGGCCATCTTGGCGCTGCAGAAGCCGCCGGTGGAGGCGCCCATCACACCCCAGCTGTCCCGGCCCTTCAGGGTGCGGAAGTTGGCGCGCACCCAGGCCGGGATGTCCTCGGCCATCCAGGTGCCCATCTTGGGCTGGCCCGGGATGTCGGAGCAGTCCAGCGCGTTCTTCTCGTCGCTGTTGAAGTTCTGCACCGGCATGATCATGATGAACGGGTGGGCCTTGCCCTGCTTGGCCAGCTGCTCGTCCACCTCCTGGATCGGCAGCTGGTTGTCGGTCCAGGTGTTGTAGCCGTTGCTCTGGCCGCCCGCGTAGAGGGTCAGCACCGGGAAGCCGGTCTTGGCGAACTTGGGGTCGTTGTACTCGGGCGGCAGCCAGACCCAGACCTGACCGGTGACGCCGGACTTCGCGCCGGCCACCTTGGTCATCATGATCGGACCGGCGCCGGTGTCCCGGACCTTCTTCAGGTCGGCGGCCGGGCCGGTCGGCATCATCACCTTGCCGTTGGCCGGGGTGGGCGGCTGCTCGGCGGAGGGCGTCCCGGCGGCGCCGCTGCCGCCCGCGGTCGGGCTGCCGGTGGTCGCCACCGGGCTCCCGTCGGCCGAGGAGCCGTTCCCCTTCCCGCCGTCGGAGCCTCCGCAGGCCGCGAGCGAGGCGGCCAGGGTGAGCACGGCGGCGCCGGTCAGGACGGCACGGGAACGGGACGACTGCCTAAGCACGGTGAGGACTCTCCGACCGATGTCGCGCCCGGCGGTGGGACCGGGCGGCGGCCCCCCGGTGGGGCCGGACAGGCTCGGGGCGCGGCGCTGTGCGTCCCCGGAGCGGCTGGTGCACCGCCCCTCGCGGAAGCGCACCTTCCTGCGATCTTATGACGTGGCCCGGGGTCGACCGGTTGCGAGGTGGCCACCGGAAATCCAATGTTTGTTCGCGATCAGGTAAAGGCCCGCACCACCACCGTCGGACGGCGGGGGCCGGACGGCGGGGGCCACCGCGGCCGACCGGCCCGGCCGACCGGATTTTGGGCACTTTGACCAGTGACGGCGGGCCGCACATCCGGAACGATCGCCTCAGCACGCCCCCGGCACCGTCCGGGCGGAACGTGACCGTACCGGTACCGACCCCACGAGGAGAGCGCCATGCCCGAGCAGATCGCCGTCGTCACCGGAGCCGGGAGCGGCGTCGGCCGGGCCGTCGCGGTCGAGCTGGCCGCGGCCGGCTGGCGGACGGTGCTGGCCGGGCGCCGGGCCGGACAGCTGGAAGAGACGGCCGCGCTCTGCGCCGTCCCGGGTTCCGCCCCCGCCGAGGTGGTGCCGACCGACGTCACCGACCCGGCCGCGGTGGACGCGCTGTTCGCGACGGCCGTCGAGCGGTGCGGCCGCGTTGATCTGTTGTTCAACAACGCCGGGACCTTCGGCCCGGCCGTCCCGGTGGAGGAGCTGTCCGTCGAGGACTGGCGCGCGGTGGTCGACCTCAACCTGACCGGCGCCTTCCTGTGCGCCCGGGCCGCCTTCCGGCAGATGCGGGCCCAGGACCCGCAGGGCGGCCGGATCATCAACAACGGCTCGATCTCCGCGCACGTCCCGCGCCCGCACTCGATCGCCTACACAGCGACCAAGCACGCCGTCACCGGCCTGACCAAGTCGCTGTCGCTGGACGGCCGGCCGTACCGGATCGCCTGCGGGCAGATCGACATCGGCAACGCGGCGACCGACATGACGGCCGCGATGGGCGCGGGGGTGCGGCAGGCGGACGGCCGGGTCGCGCCCGAGCCGACCATGGACGTGGCGGACGTGGCGCGCACCGTCCGGCACATGGCGGCGCTGCCGCTGGAGGCCAATGTGCAGTTCGCCACGGTGATGGCGACGGCCATGCCGTACATCGGGCGGGGCTGAAGACAGGGCTGAGGGCTGGGCTGAGGACGGGGGACCCCCGTCAGTCCACGGCTGACGGGGGTCCGCGACGGGCGGCGACGGGCCTCAGGGCCGCCAGGTGTCGTTCAGGATGACGTTCCCCGAGGCCGGCACGGTCGCCGTCCGGTTGGCGCCGGACTCCCAGGTCACCGCCCCGCTCGCGTCCTTGCGCAGGTACTTGTACTGGAACGGGGTGCCGGCCGGCAGCGAGAGCGCGAGCGACCAGACCGGGTAGCCGGCCGAGGACAGCGGCAGCGCCTTGGCCGGGTCCCAGCCGCCGAGTGCCGGGGCGTCGCCCACCAGGTAGATGTTCTGCCCGGGCACGGTGGTCGCGTTGACGTTGAAGGAGGCGCCGGAGACGGTCGTCCCGGGCTGGACGTACAGCGCGACCGCGTCGCCCGCGCCGACCGTCGCGGTGAACTGCCCGTTGGCGCCGACCTGGTAGGTCGGGCCGGTGCAGCCGCCGCCGGGCTGGGGGTCACCGTGCTGGACGTCGCAGTACGTCCCGGCGGGCAGCCCGGTCTGGAAGGTCCGGGTGATCGCGCCGCTCTCGTGGTTGATCGCGACGTAGCCCCGGTTGCCGCGGCCGAAGGCGATCGCGTTGTTGCCGTTGGACCACCAGTCGGTCACCCCGGTGCCCGCGACCGCGTTGCGGAAGCCGACCATGTTGGCGATCTGCCGCCAGGCGTGGGTGCAGTTCCAGCCGTCCTGGTAGCAGGCGTTGACGGTGCCGCCGTTGGGCGGGCCGTCGTCGTTGTTGGTGAAGGCGTAGCCGGAGTAGACGTTGGGCGAGCCGTAGGTCGAGGCCAGCAGGAAGACGTTGGCCAGCGTGTAGGTGTTGCCGTAGGTGTAGTTGAGGGTGGAGCCGTTGCGCTCGGTGTCCCAGTTGTCGACGAAGCTGCGCGCCTGGCTGCTCGGCAGATAGCCCCAGGAGGCGCCCCAGCCGCTGAGGTTGGCGAGCTTGTCGCTGGTGAAGACGCGCTTGAGGTCGGTGCCGACCCGGAACTCGTCGACGTCGCCGTTGCCGGTGTACTCGCTCGGCTGGATCGGTTCGCCGGCGCCGTAGATGACCTCCTGCACCCAGTAGGCGTTGGGGTTGGCCATCCTGGCCTTGATGGCGGCGAGTTCGGTGGCGGCGATGTGCTTGGCGGCGTCGATCCGGTAGCCGTCCACGCCCAGTGAGCCCAGGTCGTCCAGGTAGTGGGCGATGGTGGTCTGGACGTAGCTGCTGCCGGTGTCCAGGTCGGCGAGGTTGACCAGCTCGCAGTCCTGCACGTTGGTGCGGTCCTGGTAGTTGGTGATCGGCTGGCGGCAGGTGTGGAAGTCCTGGTCCTGGTACGTGCCGGGGTAGTTGTACTTGGTGTACACCGTGCCGCCGGTGCCGGTGCCGGAGCCCGCCGTCATGTGGTTGATCACGGTGTCGGCGATCACCTTGACGCCGGCCGCGTGGCAGGTGTCGACCATGTTCTTGAAGGAGGTCCGGTCGCCGAGCCGGCCGGCGATCCGGTAGCTGACCGGCTGGTACGAGGTCCACCACTGCGGGCCCTGGATGTGCTCCTGGGGCGGCGAGACCTCGACGAAGCCGTAGCCCTTGGGGCCGAGGGTGGTGGTGCAGGCCTGGGCGACCGAGTCGAAGCGCCACTCGAAGAGGGTGGCGGTGACGTCCTTGCCGTTGTTGGCGGGCGGTACGGCCTGGGCGGTGGGGGTGCCCAGGGCGGTGCCGAGCGAGAGCGCGAGCGCCGCCGAGGCGGCGAGCGCGCCGGCCGTGCGGGCGGACCGGCGGGTGGGGGTGGTGACCACGTCGTCTCCATGGGGGTGGCTGGTGCGGGGCAGCCGAGGGATCCTGCATGAGGTTTCTGAAACTTGCCGGAAACTTGCAGAGAACCTAGAGCCATGGAATGACACCGTCAAGACAGGCGGTGAAACGTTTCCTCATCGGTACGGGAAGCGGTGCGAGAGGCGGCAAAGGAGGCGGTGCGGACCGGCGCCGGACACGCCACAGGCCCGGCGGCCGAAGCCGCCGGGCCTGCTTGCCGGTCCCGTCTACCAGTCCTGTCTACCGGCCCTGCCTACCGACCGGGTGTCAGCCGGTCTGGATGGAGGTGTCGTCGATCACGAAGCTGGTCTGCAGCGAGGCGTCCTCGGTGCCGGTGAAC
>NZ_JBEOSV010000124.1:0-9666 GCF_040303245.1 Kitasatospora sp. NPDC096077
CCCGAGGAGCTCGCCACCGTCCTGGCGGTGGTCCAGGCCCGGGCCGCCGCCGCGCCCGCCCCCGCCCCGGCCGGGGCCCGGACCGTGGAACAGGCCGGCCCCAGAAGCGTCAGGCGGCGATCAACGAGGCCAGCAGTCCCGAGGCGTCGACCCCGCGCGGCAGGTCGCTCACCTGCCCGTCCCCGACCTCCACCACCCGCCAGCCGGAACCGTCGGCCCGGCTGGCGAGGTCGGTGGTGACGAAGCGGCAGCCGAGTCTTCGCACCAGCGCGGGCACTTCGCTGAGGTCGGGGTCGACCCGCTGGTGCGGGGCGTCCGGGTGCGGCCCGACCAGGATCGGCCGGCCGTCCAGCCACCACACCCGGGCCTCCACCGCCCGCCCCCCGCAGTCCGCCCCATCCGTGCCGTCCGGGCCATCCGTGCCGTCCGGGCCATCTGCGCCGTCCGGGCCATCTGCGCCGTCCGGGCCATCTGCGCCGTCCGAGCCGTCCGAGCCGTCCGCAGGGCGCGCGGTGTCCCGAAGCGGTCCGCAGGTGCGTTCGAACTCCTCGTACCGTCGCAGCACCACCCCGCCGTCCAGGAACTCGCCCTGCAGCTCGACGAACCGTCCGACCACCCGGCCGACGGCCGCCAGGTCCGCCAACTCCGGTACGTAGCAGGCCTCGTGCCACTCGTGCTTGCGCGACTTCACATAGTCCTTGACGATCGCCGGCCCGCTCCCGCCGAGCCGGGTCGCCGCGTCCGCCAGCTCCTCCGGCGTGGGGGCCGCCGTTCCCTTGGCCGGAATCCACACGCTGGGCGGGGTCGCGCCCTCGAACACCCCGTACCAGCCGGGCAGTTCGTGTGCCGCCGCGTAACCGGGCGGGCTGGTCAGCAGGTTGCCGCCGCGGGCGGTGAGCGCGGCGGCGAACTCGGCGTACCGGGTGGAGGGGAGCATCCAGCCCCGGTACCAGAGCGGTCCGCCGCCCTGGGGCACCCGCTGGACCGCCTCCTCGGCGCGCCCGCCGAGCAGCGCGTCGTGGTCGACCAGATGGTGCTCGCCGCCCAACTCCCGGAGCAGCCGGGCCTCCCAGGCGAAGTGCGGATCGGGCCGACGCGGGTTGAGCGGATCGGCGGGAAAGAGCATCGAGGGTACGGGCATGGCGGTCAGGGTACGGCCAGCGGGCCGCCGACGGCCCCGGCTCGACGGCGGTTCGCTGCCCCGGATCGGCTCAAGTGGGCGGGCGAGAAGGCGAATTCGATCGACGCACGGTCCGGGTGCTGTCAGAGTGTCCCGATGCGAAGACTGCTGCGACCGCGCAAACGCGTTCCCCGCCGGGCCGCCCGCACCGTGGTCCTGGATGCGAACGGCTCGGTGTTCCTGCTCCGTTCGGACAACGACGAGGTCGGCGTCCACTGGACCATGCCGGGCGGCGGACTGGAACGGGGCGAGAGCCCGCGGGACGGCGCCCGGCGCGAACTGGGGGAGGAGACCGGCTGGACCGACCTCGAACCGGGCCCGCTGCTCTGCACCTGGGAACACGACTTCACCTGGCACGGCACCCCGGTCCGCCAGCACGAACACATCTACCTGACCGGCGGACCGCATCGCGGCCCGGTCGGCGACGTCAGCGCGGTGCACGCCCAGGACCGGATCCTCGACTGGCGCTGGTGGACCCCGGCCGACCTCGTCGACGAGAACGCCGACGCGCTCTGGCCGCCCACGCTCCCGGAACTGCTGGAACCCGTCCGCGCGGGCTGGGCGGTCGACGGGCGCCCTCCGGTGCCCGTCGACCTCGGGTACGTCCCGAACGCCCGCTAGCCGCGCCCGCTGCTCCCGCTGCGGTTCCCGCCGTTCCCGCCGCCGTTCCCGCCGCGCCGGGCCCGCCCGGTCGGTCCGGTCGGTCCGGCCGGGCCGATCTCCCAGCCGTGCAGGTCCAACTCCCGGTCGTGCAGCGCCCAGGGGTTCATCCGTACGGTCAGCCGGGTGGCGGCCAGCTGCTCGACGGTGAGCCCGGTGTCGGCGATCAGCTGCTCGGTCGACACCGAGACGGCGATCGCGGGACGCCAGGAGGGCAGGACGACCAGGCTGGTCCCGCGGCCGACCCGGATCGGCTCGGCCGCCACCCGGACCGGTGTCCGCTCCTCCGGGCGGCCGACCGTCTCCGGCTGGACCGGGCTGCCGCCGATCAGGATGCCGAGCGGCGGTTCGGCCCGGGGAGCCGAGGCCGCGAACTCCGGTCCGGCGAATGCCGGTCCCGCGGAGGCCGGACCGGCGAACGTCGAACCGGAGACCGTCGGACCCGCGAACTCCTGGGCGGCGAACTCCGAGGTCGTGAACGGCTGGGCCCGGCCGCCCGCCAGGGGCGCGCGGTCGGCCACCACCCCCGTTGCACCGGTCGGTTCACCCGCCCACCCCGCACCCCGCGGTTCCGCTCCGGTCGGGTCGGCCGCGGCCGTCTCCCGTGCGGTCGCCTCCTGCCCGGTCCGGTCGGCCTGCGGATGCATCCGGCGCAGTCGGCGGGAGGGTGACGGCCGTCGCGAGCCGAGGCCGCGGACCTCCGCGTGCGTCGAACGGGTCACCGGCGCGGGCTGGTTGCCCTCCGGCGGCGCTGCCGGCTGCTGGAGCCGGACGAACCCCGCCCCGGCCCCGCCGAAGGTGCCGCTCCCGGCCTCCTCGGCAGCCCCGGTCTGCTCGGCAGCCCCGGCCCCCTCCGCAGCCCGGGCCTCCTCGGCCCCGGCGGAGGGGGCGTCCGCCGCCTCCCCGAGCAGTGCCCGCACCTCCGCCACGGACCGGCGGCACGCGGCCGCCAGTTCGGCGAGCGAGCGCCCCTCGGCGCGTGCGGCCCGCAGCCGGTCGGTGAACGCCGTCCGGAGCCGGTCGGTGGTCGCATCGCCGTCGGCCGTGGCGCGTCGGAGCTGCGCCTCGACGTCCTCCGGGGTGCGCGGCTGCGGCACCGAGTCGTGACGGGCCGGAGCGCCCGCTGCGACCGGGGTGCAGACCGTACCGCCGTCGGCCGCCGTCGCGACCGCGCACAGTGACACCCCCGGGCCAGGCGCCCCCGGAGCAGTCAGGCCGGCAACGGGCGCGTCGGCAGCGGCAGCGCCGGCAGCACCGGGAGCAGCGGCGCCGGCCACGGGTGGTGGGCCGCCCGGGGTCGGGCATCCGGCGCCGTCCGCGGTCGGGCCGGTTAGGGCGGAGTCGGTGGAACTGGGGTGGAGCGAGGTCATCGGCGGGCCCTTCGGCGGACGGTCCCGACGATCCTCCCGCACCGCGCGACCAGCTCCAAGCGTCATTCCCGGGCGTGTGCCCGGGAGTCCGGCGGCGCGACCGGGGGATCGGCGCCGCCGCCCGCCCGGTGGATCGGCTCAACTCCCGTGTGCGACAAATCCCTTGAGGTCGGCGAGCACCGCGTTGGCCGCCGCGACGCCGAGCCCGAGGAACCAGGTCTCGTCCGAAACCGGCCGGGCCTGACCGGACTTGACCGCGCCGAGCGTCTTCCAGAGCGCGCCCCCGAGCACCGCGTCCTGGTTGGTCGAACTGGGGCTGCCGTAGACGCCGTAGAAGATCCAGTCGGCGTCGGCCCGGTCGATCTGTTCCGGGCTGACCTCCACCGCGAGTTCCTTGACCTGCTCGATCTTCGGCTGCGGCAGCGGCACGTCGGTGAGGATGGTGCCGATGAAGGAGAGTTCGGCGTAGAGCCTGGTCCGGCCCGGCATGAAGCGCAGCGGCGTGATGGTGGGCCGCTTGTCGCCGAGCCCGGCCCCGATCGCGGTGGCGGCCGCCTGGTACGCGTCGAGCTGGGCCTGCGCCTCGGCCTGGAGGCCGAAGGGGCTGGCGTTGAGCAGGAAGTTCTGCTTCCAGGGGTAGCCGGGGCGCAGCGAGAAGACGGTCGGCGCGATCTTCGACAGCTGGGCGTACTGGTCCTGGGCGCGCAGCTGGCTGCCGAGGATCAGGTCGGGCTTGAGTGCGGCGATCGCCTCCAGGTTGAGGCTGTTGATGGTGCCGACGGCGGCGGGGCTGCCCGCCTTGTCCTTCAGGTAGGACGGCAGCGACTTGGAACCGTCGGTGTGGACGACGCCGACCGGCTGGATGCCGAGCGAGACGACGTTGTCGAGTTCGCCGGTGTCCAGCACCACGACCCGGGTGGGCCGGGCCGGGATGACGGTCTCGCCCATGGCGTGCTTGACGGTGCGCGGGTAGACGCCGGCGGCGGCGTCGGTGCCGAAGCCCTTCATCTTCTCGATCACGGTGGCGTAGTCGTCGCCGCCCTGCTTGACGGACTTCTGGTCGGGGGAGCCGCCGCTACCCGGCTTGGCGCTGCTCCCGCCGCCTCCGCCGCTCTCGCCGCCGCCCGAGCCGCCGGAGCTGCCGCAGGCGCTGAGCAGCCCGCCGAGGCCGAGCACGGCGGCGCCGGTCAGTCCGGCGGTGAGGAAGCGGCGTCGGCCGGGGGTGCGGAGGGCGGTGGCTCGGAGGGCGGGGGTCGGGCCGTCGGTGTGGGGGGTCACGCGACGCTCCTTCACGGGTCGGGACCGGGCAGTCGGGGTCATCGGGTCAGATATCGGGGTTAGGTGAGGCAAACCTATCCCGCTGCCCGCCGTGCCCGTCGGACGGGGGTGTCCGCGGAGCCGTCAAAAGTCATCGTAAGTGCATAAAATCACCAAGAGTTGGTCTATTCAACCTTCCTCATCCGACTTAGAGTGCGCTCGTGTTTGATCAGCAGCTCTCAGAGCGCACGAGCAGCGGCCGGGCAATGGCGCCCGGCGCTCCGCAGGGTGCCCCGGTCAGTGGCACCAGTGGTGGCGTTCCCGAACCGGGAACAGCTGGGGGAGCGGGGGACAAGGGCCTGCGGGGCAACTCGGTCGGCCTGCTGGGCAGCGTGGTGCTGGGCGTCTCGACGGTCGCCCCGGTCTACTGCCTGACCGCGACGCTGGGGCCGACGGTCACCGCGGTCGGCGTGCAGATGCCGGCGGTGTTCCTGGCCGGCTTCCTGCCGATGCTGCTCGTCGCGTTCGCGTACAAGGAGCTGAACAAGGACTTCCCGGACTGCGGAACGTCCTTCACCTGGACGGTCAAGGCCTTCGGCCCCCGGATCGGCTGGATGGCCGGCTGGGGCCTGACCGTCGCGACGATCATCGTGCTCTCCAACCTGGCCGGGGTCGCGACGGACTTCCTCTACCTGATGCTCGGTGAGATGACCGGCAGCGGTTGGGTGGCCGGGCTGGACCAGAACAAGGCCGTCCACCTGCTCACCGTGGTCCTGCTCATCGCCGGCGCCACCGCGATGAGCTACCGGGGGATGACGGCCACCAAGTGGTTCCAGTACGGCCTGGTCGGCCTCCAACTGGCCGTGCTGCTGCTCTTCTCGGCCATCGCGATCGGCAAGGCCGCCGCCGGCGACCTGCCCGACTCGATCGGCTTCTCGTTCTCCTGGCTCAACCCGCTCCAGGTCGGCTCGTTCAGCGCGTTCACCGCCGGGCTGTCGCTGTCGATCTTCATGTACTGGGGCTGGGACACCTGCCTCACCATGAACGAGGAGACCCTGGGCAGCGCCAAGACCCCGGGCCGGGCCGCCATGATCACCATGGTCACCCTGGTCGGCTCGTACCTGCTGGTCGCGATCGCCGCCCAGATGTTCGCGGGCGTCGGCAGCACCGGCAACGGCCTCGGCAACCCGGCGACGGCCGACAACGTCTTCGCCGCGCTGGCCCGCCCGGTACTCGGCTCGCCGTGGAGCATCCTGCTCTTCCTGGCCGTCGTCGCCAGCGCCGCCGCCAGCCTGCAGACCACCTTCATCCCGGTGGCCCGCACCCTGCTCGCGATGAGCGCCTACCGCGCGGTGCCGCCCCGCTTCGGCACCGTCCACCCGCGCTTCCGCACCCCCGGCTACGCCACCGTCGCGGCCGGCCTGGCGACCGCGGTCTTCTACGTCGGCATGAGCCTGATCAGCGAGAACGTCGTCCAGGACACCATCCTGGCGCTCGGACTGATGATCTGCTTCTACTACGCGCTGACCGCCTTCTCCTGCGTCTGGTACTTCCGCCGCTCGCTCCGCGGCAGCCTGCGCGACCTGCTGCTCAAGGGCGTCGCCCCGCTGCTCGGCGGGCTCCTGCTGAGCGCCGTCTTCCTGCAGACCCTCACCGACGCCTGGTCCCCCGACTACGGCAGCGGCTCGGTGTTCGGCATCGGCTCGGTGTTCGTGATCGGCGTCGGCATCCTGCTGCTCGGCGCCGGGCTGATGACCTGGTACGGCCTGATCCGGCCCGAGTTCTTCCGCGGTGAGACGCTGCGCCAGGACACCCAGGCCCTGGTCGTGGAGGACTGACGGAGGACTAACGGAGGACCGGACGCTATCGTTGGGGGCATGAAGCGCTTCGTGGGCCTGTGCTGGTGGCCGTCCTAGGACGGCCACCACACTCGCCTGACCAGGGCCGTCCGGGATGGACGGCCCTGTCGCGTTTTCCCCACGGGACGGGCCCGCGCCCCGGACGGCCGCCACCACCGCCGTACCGAGGGAGAACCCCATGACCGCCACCGCCACCACCACTGCTGCCGCCACCGTCTCCGGCGCCGGGACCGCCGATCCGACCGCCACCGCGACCGTCGACCCGACCGCCGATCTGACCGGCGCGGACCCGATCGACGACCCGGGCGCCCACCGCGTCCTCACCGGCGACCGCCCCACCGGCCCGCTCCACCTCGGCCACTACTTCGGCACCCTGCGGAACCGGGTCCGGCTCCAGGACCGGGGCGTCGAGATGTTCGTGCTGGTCGCCGACTACCAGGTCATCACCGACCGCGACATCGCCGACCGGCTCGCCGAGCACACCGAGAACCTCGTCCTCGACTACCTCGCGGCCGGCCTCGACCCCGACCGCGCCACGGTCTTCGCGCACAGCGCCGTCCCGGCCCTCAACCAACTGCTGCTGCCCTTCCTCAGCCTGGTGAGCGTCGCCGAACTCAGCCGCAACCCCACGGTCAAGGACGAGATCGCCCACTCCAGCCAGGCCGCCGTCAACGGGCTGATGTTCACCTACCCCGTCCACCAGGCCGCCGACATCCTGTTCTGCAAGGCCGACCTCGTCCCGGTCGGCCAGGACCAGTTGCCCCACCTCGAAGTCGCCCGCACCGTCGCCCGCCGCTTCAACGAGCGCTACCCGCACGCCGACGGCAGCGCCGTCTTCCCCCGCCCCCGGGCACTGCTCTCCGAGGCCCCGATGCTGCTGGGCACCGACGGCGGCAAGATGAGCAAGAGCCGCGGCAACGCCGTCGCCCTCGGCGCCTCCGAGGACGAGACCGCCCGGATCATCCGCGGTGCCAGGACCGACGCCGACCGCCGCATCACCTACGACCCGGCGGGCCGCCCCGAGGTCTCCGGTCTGGTCCTGCTCGCCGCGCTCTGCCAGGACCGCGCCCCGGAGGCGATCGCCGAGGAGATCGGCGACGGCGGTGCGGCCGCCCTCAAGCGCACCGTCACCGAGTCCGTCAACGAGTACTTCCGTCCGCTGCGCGCCCGCCGTGCCGAACTCGCCGCCGACCGCGGCCACCTGCGCCAGGTCCTGCGCACCGGTGCCGAACGGGCCAACGCCATCGCCGACGCCACCCTCGCCGAGGTGCGGGAGGTGATGGGCGCGATCTGAAGGGGCCCCACCCCGGCCGGGCCCGCTGTCCGCCCGTCGCCCCGCCGACATCGGCCGGTCGACGGGCGGGCATATCGTCACCGGGCGGCCCCGACCACACCCCGGGCCCGCCCCGGCCCCGCCCCTTCCCCGAAAGGCCCGGTCCATGGACCAGCAACCGACCACGCCCGGCCAGGGACTGACCCGCCCGCGGCAGCTGAGCCCCGGCGACCACATCGCCGTCGTCGCACCCAGCGGCCCGATCGACCCCGAGCGACTCGCCGCCGGCGTTGAGATCCTCCGCTCCTGGGGCCTGCGCGTGACCGTCGCCCCGCACGTCCTCGACACCCACCCCGTCCTCGGCTACCTGGCCGGCACCGACGCCGACCGCGCCGCCGACATCCGGGCCGCCTGGCTCGACCCCACCGTCGACGCCGTCATCTGCGCCCGCGGCGGCTACGGCGTCCACCGGATCGTCGACCTGCTCGACTGGACCGCGATGCGCGCCGCCCGGCCCAAGCCCTTCATCGGCTTCAGCGACGTCAGCTCCCTGCACGAGGCCTTCGCCCAGCGCCTCGGCCTCGCCACCCTGTACGGACCGCTGGCCGCCGGCGCCTCCTTCGTGGGCGACGGCCCCACCGCCGAACACCTGCGCCGGACCCTCTTCGAGCCCGCCACCGTCACCGTCCTCGGCTCGCCCACCGCGACCCCGCTCGTCCCCGGCCGTGCCCACGGCGTCACCGCCGGGGGCTGCCTCCACGTCCTCGCCGCCGAGCGGGGTACACCCGCCGCCCGCCCCTCCTACCGGGGCGGGATCCTGGTCCTCGAAGACGTGAACGAGCACCCGTACCAGCTCGACCGTCTGCTCACCCAGTTCCTGCGCTCCGGTGCCCTCGACGGGGTGGCCGGCATAGCCCTCGGCTCCTGGGAGGGCTGCGGACGGCCCGACCGCGTCCGGAACGTGATGCTCGACCGCCTCGGCGACCTCGGGGTGCCGGTGCTCGGGGACCTGGGCTTCGGCCACTGCCCGTCCACCCTCACCGTCCCGCTCGGCGTCCCGGCCCTGCTCGACGCGGACGCCGGCACCCTCACCCTGGACCACCCCGCCCTCGTCCCCGCCCTTCCCTGACGGCGGCTGCCGGGCCCGGACGAGAGGGGGAGGGGTGAGTAGGGTGCGGCCATGAACGAGGACCGCCTCACCGCCCTTGCCCTCGGACTCCTCCGCGGCCCGGGCAGCAACGCCCGTACGATCCTCGGACTCGTCGGCCCGCCCGGAGCCGGCAAGTCCACCCTCGCCCGTCACCTGGTCGCCGAGGTCGAGCGCGTCGAAGGCCCCGGCACCGCCGCCTACCTCCCGCTCGACGGCTTCCACCTCTCGGCCGCCCAGCTCGACCGCCTCGGCCTGACCCACCGCAAGGGAGCCCCGGCCACCTTCGACGCCCACGGTTACGTCGCCCTGCTGCGCCGGGTCGCCGCCGACCGCTTCCAGGACATCTACGTCCCCGACTTCGACCGCACCCTGGACGAACCGGTCGCCGCCCGCCACGTCGTCCGACCGCACACCCGCCTGGTCATCACCGAGGGCAACTACCTCGCCTCCTCGGACACCCCCTGGCCCGACGCCCGCCGGCTGCTGCGCGAACTCTGGTACGTCGACACCGACGACACCGTCCGCGAGCAGCGACTGCTCCGCCGCCACCGCGAGGGCGGCCGCGACGAGGCCACCGCGCTGCACTGGGTCACCGGCAACGACCACCCCAACGGCGAGTACGTGAAGCCGGGCCGGGCGCTCTGCATCCGGACCGTCTCCGGCACCGGGTTGCCCCCGGCGCCGGATAGGGGTAGTGTTCTCTAGTCGCTCGGCAGGGAGCACCGGACACGCATCAGTGTGGACGGTCCCGGGGCGGCCAATCCTTTAAAACACCACTTCTCGGTTCGCGCCGGGTCCTGTTTCGCGTTCTTTACGCGTCCTGGCCTGGGGCTTATTTGTCATGTGCGTTTTATCGGATTGCGGCCGGATTCGCTTTTCGGAGCGGGGATCGGCTAGAGTTTGAAACGTCGGACGGG
>NZ_JBEOSV010000125.1:0-9529 GCF_040303245.1 Kitasatospora sp. NPDC096077
CCTGCGCGAGGAGCGCCCCAGCACCGGTGCGGTGCACGTCCTGGGCAAGGACCTCGGCAAGCTGTCCAACTGGAAGGTGCCGCACATGCGCCGCCCGCCGCCCGCCGCCCGCGCCAGGGTTGCCCACCTGCCGCCGGTGTCACCTGCGCTGGGCCGGCCGGTCCCAGCGCGGGACTGCTGCGCGCTCGCAGCCCCGGCGGCCTGTGGGCCCCTGGGGGCCTGCCCTCCTCCTCCGCCGCGGTCGCGGCGCCGCCTCCCGTTGTGGGCAGGCCCAACTTCCCGATGCGGCCCTCACGATCCCGGGCCCGCCACCACCTCCGCCCCTGCCTCCCTTTCACTCTCGTCCTCGGGCCTCGCCCTCGTGTGGGGCTCCTCCGCCGATACCTCTCGCCCTACGGGCCAGGGGCCGCCTACCGGTTGGCAGCTGCCTGTTCCCACACCCAGGCCGCGACGCCCACCCGGTTACGGGCGCCGAGCTTGCGCTGGATGTTGGCGAGGTGGTTCTTCACCGTTCCCGGTGAGATGAAGAGCCCGGCGCCGACCTCGGCATTGGTCGCTCCGTCGGCCACCAGCTCAGCGATCTCCCTTTCCCTCTCGGTCAGTTCTTCCACCGGGCCGGCTATCAACGGGCCCGGTACGCCTGCCCCGACCGCGGCCCCGGACACCGGAGCGGCATCCGACAGTGCCATGTGCCGCAGCAGCCGAACGGTGATCTGCGGGCTGATCAACGCGTCCCCGGCCATCGCCGCCCGGATCGCCTCGATCAGCAGCACCGGCCCCGAGCGCTTCAGCAGGAAGCCCGCCGCGCCGTACCGCAGAGCCGTGTGCACGTACTCGTCCAGATCGAAGGTGGTCACCACGATCACCTTGCACTGGCCCGCCAACTGCCGCGTGACCTCCAACCCGTCGAGCTTCGGCATCCGGATGTCCGCCAGCACCACGTCCGGCCGCAGCCTCTTCGCCTCCGCCACCGCCGCGGCACCATCCGCTGCCTCGGCCACCACCGTCATATCCGGCTGGACGTCCAGGATCATCCGGAACGCGCTGCGAACATCGGCCTGGTCGTCGGCGACCAGGATCCGGATCGACCCCGTGCTTCTGCTCATCTGCTCCGCTCCCTCACGCCCGTACCAGTCCTCGTCGGGGACACCGGCCGCTCCGGTTGCTCCCGCCCTGCCAACGGCAGCCTCACTGTCACGCACCAGGCCACCTGCTCGTTCGCCCCTGCCTCGAAGGTGCCGCCCAACGCCTCCACCCGAGCCGCCAGCCCCGGCAGTCCGCTGCCGCCACCTCGTCGGGGCTGGCCGACCGGATCGGGCGCCAAGCCGTCGTTCATCACGGTCAGCTCCAACCAGTCGCCGCCGCAACGCGCCCGGACCTCGATCCGACGGGCGCCCTGGGCGTGCCTCCGGACGTTGGTCAGTGCCTCGACGACGATCCGGTGGACCGTCCCCGACACCTCCCGCGGCACCGGCTGGTCCGGCAGTTCGAGGAGTACCCCCGGGCCGCCCGAGGCGGTGAACCGCTCGGTCACCTCCCTGAGTTCCGCGATCCCCGGCTGTGGGCTGCGCCCCGTCCCCTCCTCCGTGCGCAGCAGCTGGACCGTCCGGTCCAGCGATGCCAGGGCCCGCTGCCCGGCCTGCTCTATCCGCTCGAACATGGCCACGGCCCGGACCGGGTCGACCGCGGCCAGGTAGGCACCGGCCTGGGCCTGGGCGACCATCCCGCTGACGTCGTGCGCCACGAAGTCGTGCAGGTCGTGGGCCAGTTCGAGCCGCTGGGCCCGCCGGGCCTCGGCCACGGCACCGCGGCGGCCCTCGTCCAGACCGCGCAGGTAGAGCCCGATCAGGACGGCCGGCAGGGAGAAGGACGCGCCGAAGCCGAAGAGGGTGAGGACGGACTCGGGGCCGCTCGCGAAGGCGAAGCGGGACACCCAGAGCGAGACCGCGCCGCCCACCGTCCAGACCGCTGCCGCGCACGCACGCCCGTCCTCGGCCCTCAGGGTGAGCACCACCAGCAGCAGCAGGCCCGCCAGCTCGAACAGGCCGACCACGCCCGGCCAGCGGTCCGCGTCGGACCACCGGCCGGCGAGCCAGACGCCCACCGTGACCGCTGCGGAGACGGCTCCGGACACGCCCGTGACCAACGCCAGCCCGTAGCGCGATCGGGTCGCCCACCCGATCAGCAGCACGACCGGGACGACCACCGAGAGCATCTGACTCATCGTCACCACCTTCCTTCCACGGCGACCACATTAGGGGTCGGCGAAGGGGGGAGGCCTGTGCCGATCGGCATATTTCCCAGGGTTGTTGACCTGGGAGAACAGGCCGATCGGCATCTGCCGCCGACGCCCCGGGAGCGCCAGTCTTGAGCCATCGGATCGGCCACCGGGGCCGAGCCGGGGAGGAGTTCACCACCATGTCGAAGCTCATGATCAAGGCCCGGGCGGCCGACCGTACGGCGCCGGGCGGCACGGCCCACGTCGTCCCACCGGCACCGCGCTGGGCCGAACTGGCGGCCAAGGCTGCCGCGTTGAGCACGGTCCCCTCGGGGCTGTGGCGGATCGCGTTCGGCTTCGGAGTCCCGGTCGGCTTCACCGGTGCGACCTACTCCGCCTTCGCCGCGCACCAACCGGGGTGGGGCACGGTCTACTGCGTGCTGCTGAGCGCGCTGGCCGAGGGCCTGGCCTTCCTGACCGTCGGCCTGGTCCGGCCCTGGGGCCAGGTGGTGCCGCGCTGGATCCCGCTGATCGGCGGCCGGAGGGTGCGTCCGCTGTCGGCCGTCGTTCCGGCCCTCCTGGGCTCGCTCGTCCTGACCAGGGTGGGGCTGCTCGCCCTGTTCGGCGGTTGGGCCAGGAACTTGGCCGAGCCGGATTCGCCGCACGGCCTCGGCGGCCTGGTGATGACCCTCGCCTATCTGCCCCTGGTCATATGGGGGCCGCTGCTCGGCGCGGTCGCCCTCGACTACGCCCGTCGAACCCTGTGGGTCCGATGAGCACGGCGGTGGGTCAGGCCTGGGCGGGCTGCGGGCTCAGGCCCGCGTTGTCGACTCCACCCACGAGGTCACCTGCAGCCTTGCCCACGGCCTCGGCCTCGATGGGGTGCGGTACGGGAGCGAGGGTGGGGGCAGGAGTGGGTGCAGGGGCGGGAGTAGGTGCGGGGGCGGTCCTGCGGCCCCACTCTGTCGCGACCAGCACCAGGGCACCCCCGAGCAGGGCGAGCGGGCCCATCCGGTTCCCGGCGATGGTGATGCCGAAGACGGCTGCCCACAGCGGTTCGGTGCCGAGCAGCAGGCTGACCCGGGACGGCGAGGTGGCCCGGACGGCCCACATCTGGACGAAGAAGGCGAACAGGGTGCAGAACAAGGACAGGTGCAGCAACCAGACCCACTGGCCGGCTCCGTACGAGAGCGCGACGGTCCACGGCATGGGCCCGACGGCGAGGGCGACGACCGAGAACACGGCGGTCGCGACGGCCAGTTGGACCCAGGTGACGGCGAGCATGTCGGTGTTGCGGACGGCCCGGCTGCGGGCCATGGCCAGGACGTACACCGAGCGGATCAGGGCGGCGCCCAGGACCAGCAGGTCGCCCAGCGCGGGTGGGCGCAGCCCTCCGTCGCCGGTGAGCAGGGCGACGCCGAGGACGGCCAGTGCTGCGGCCGCGAGGAAGGCCCGAGGCGGTGCGATACGGCCGAGGGCGCTCTCGCCGAGCGGGGTGAGCACCATGGCGAGGCTGATGATCAGCCCGGCGTTGGTGGCGGAGGTGTGCACGGCGCCGTAGGTCTCCAGCAGGAAGATCCCGCTGAGGACCAGGCCCAGTGCGGCGCCGCCGAGCCACTCGGTGCGGCTCAGCTTCCGCAGGGCCCGCCGGGCGGCGAGTCCGAGCAGCGGCAGGACCAGCCCGAAGCGCAGCACGAGCATCGCCACCACCGTCCCCGGCTCGGCCACCCGTTGGACGGCGAGGAAGCTCGAACCCCACACCACCGCCACGAGCAGGACCGGTAGATCACGAAGGACCGATGAGGACGAGGACAGGGAGGCACGCATGAGGAGGATCCCTCCGAACGAACGGAACCGGCGGGTGCGAGGACCGTACGGCGTCGGACGGACCCGGGAGCTGGGCGTGTGGCTCAGCGGTGGACGGGGCGAGGGATGGAACAAGGGGGCGCCATCCTTGCGCACCGGCCCGCCGGTGATCAATGCCCGTTCCGGATGCCGGCGGGTCAGGAGGCGAGCGCGCCGTTCGTCTCGGCGATGGCCTCGATGTCGGCTGGGGTGCCGGACATGATGGTTCGGACGTGCTCGGTGACGAGCTCGACCGGCCAGTCCCACCACGCGGCGCGGAGCAGGCGTTCGATGTCGGTGCCGTCGAAGCGGCGCCGGATCGGGCGGGCGGGGTTGCCGCCGACGATCGTGTAGGGCGCGACGTCGGCGGTGACCACCGCACCGGCCGCGATGATCGCTCCGTCTCCGATCCGGACACCCGGCAGGACGGTGGCACCGAAGCCGAACCAGACGTCGTTGCCGACCACAGTGTCGCCCCGGCTGGGCAGCGCCGTGACGATGTCGAGGGTCTGCTCGGTCCAGCTGCCGCCGAACATCGTGAAGGGGAAGGTGGAGACGCCGATGGTCGGGTGGGAGGCCCCGGCCATCAGGAACCGGGTGCCGGTGGCGATCGCGCAGTACCTGCCGATCACCAGCCGTTCGGGGCCGTACGCGTAGAGGACGCTGCGCTCCTCGAAGCGGGTGGCTCCGTCGGGGTCGTCGAAGTAGGTGTACTCGCCGACCTCGATCCTCGGGTCGGTGACGAGCGGGCGCAGCAGGACCACCCGGTCGTGCCCGGCGAGCGGGTGGAGAACGGTCGGGTCGGGGATGGCAGGGGTGGTCACAAGGCTCCTCTCGTAATGCGACTCGCGTCGCATTACGATGAGCATGGCATGGCCGCCAATCCACGGCAAGCACTAACGCGACTGGAGTCGACTTTGAGCACTGCGCCCCACCTCGATCAGCACCCCCTCACGCCGACCCCCCGCACGCCGACCCCGCGCCCGGGCGGCCGTAGCGCCCGAGTCCGTGCGGACGTGGTCGCCGCCACGCTCGCCGAGGTCACGGAGAAGGGCTACGACGGGCTCACCGCCGAGGCGGTCGCAGCGCGCTCCGGGGTCCACAAGGCGACCCTCTACCGGCGATGGGGCGGGGTGGACGGTCTGGTCGCGGACGCACTGACCGCCTCGGCCGACCAGCCCTGGCCCCTGCCCGACACCGGAGACCTCCAGGAGGACCTCCGCCGCATCACCCAGGAGGTGTTCACCGTATTCACCGACCCCGAACAGGGCCCCACGCCCACCGCATTGATCTCCGCCGCCCAGCGCTCCGACCTCGGCGCGACCGCCCTGCGCGAGTTCTTCGCGACCCGCCACCGTCAGGCCGCCGAGGTCGCCGAACGGGCCGTCGCCCGAGGTGAGTTGCCGGCCGGAACGGACGGCACCGAGGTGGCCAGGGCCGCCACCGCGCCGCTCTACTACCGGCTGTTCGTCACCGGCGAGCCACTGGACGCCCGCACCGCCGAGCGGGCCGCCGACGCCGCCGCCCTGGCGGCCCGCGCCGGACTGTTCGCATCGGACCCGGCGGGCACCACCGCGAAGATCGACAAATGATCGAACTCGTCGATCCCACAGGCAACATGACCGTCCATCACTGCCAACCGACCGAAGGAGCCCCAGCCGTCCCGCCCCCTACCGGAGACCCGCCCGGCCGTGGATGATGCCCGCATGACAAGCACGCTGTCCACCACCCCACGGAAGGCCCGTCACGTGAAGCGCAAGCACTGGGCGCTGGTCGCCGCCGCCACCGTCCTCCCGCTCGCGGCCGGCACCGGCACCGCCGTCGCGGCCCCCTCCGGCACCACCCCCGCCCCGAGCGCGGCCTGCACCTACACACCCGCCGTCCCGGCCGACAACTTCAAGGGCATCCCGGTCTTCGACACCGCGAAGGCCGCCCGCCCGTATCACGCCACCCTGCGCACCAGCCAAGGGGCGATCACCTTCGAGGCCCTGACCGACAAGGCGCCCTGCACCACCTTCTCGTTCCGTTTCCTCGCCGAGCACGACTACTTCGACCGCAGCCACTGCCACCGCCTCACCACCCAGGGGATCTACGTCCTGCAGTGCGGGGACCCGACCGGGACGGGCAGCGGCGGTCCGGGCTACTCCTTCCCGGACGAGAACCTGACCGGAGCCACCTACCCGGCCGGCACCGTGGCCATGGCCAACGCCGGTCCGAACACCAACGGCAGCCAGTTCTTCATCGTCTGGAAGGACACCAAGCTGCCCCCCGCCTACACTCCATTCGGCCGGGTCACGGCGGGCCTGGACGTCCTGCAGAAGATCGCCGCCGCCGGCGAGGACGACCAGAACGGCCCGGGCGACGGCTACCCCAACGTCCCCGTGAACATCCGCCACGTGAAGATCAGCAAGCACTGACCCGCCGGCCGAGCGACCAAGCGGCCGACCAAGCGGCCATCCAAGCGGCGGGAGGACCGGGCGAACCGGCCAGGCCTCACGCCCACCGCCGCTCCCGTACGGTGGCAGCACCAACGTCACCGCAGGGGAGCAGCACCGCATGGACAGCCGGATCTGGGAGAGCGTCGACCACCTGGTCGCTTGGCTGGACGAGCACAGCACGCAGTCGCCGCAGGAGGAACGGCTGCTGCGGCTCCTCAAGCTCTCCGAGGAGGTCGGTGAGGTCGGCGCGGCCGTGATCGGCGCGACCGGACAGAACCCGCGCAAGGGCGTCACCCACACCTGGGAGGACGTTCAGCACGAGCTCTGCGATGTCGTCTTCAGCGCCCTCGTCGCGCTGCGGACGCTCACCCCCGACGCGGCCCGGGTGTTCGCCGAGCGCCTCGCCTACGTCGAGCAGCGCTCCGCCGCCTCCCGCGACACAACAGGACGGGCGGCGGCGGAGGACGCGGAGGACGCGCCGGAGGCGGAGGGGACCGAACAGGCGGTGGCGGCACCGAAGGCGCGCTGAGTCACCGCGGCGCCGGACCCGTCATCCGACGCCCGGCGGCCCCACCCGACACCGGATACCAGCGGGCACCGCCCACCGCCCGCCCCACCGTCAGGCGTTGGGCGCGACCTTCGCCAGCCCGTTGATCAGGCGGTCCATCGCGTCGCCGCCCGCCGGGTCGGTGAGGTTGGCGAGCAGCTTGAGGGTGAAGCGCATCAGCAGCGGCCGAGGCAGGCCGTGCTGGGCGGCCAGCTGCATCACCTTGGGGTTGCCGATGAGCTTCACGAAGGCGCGACCGAGGGTGTAGTAGCCGCCGTACACGTCCTTGAGGATGCGCGGGTAGGCCTGCAGAGCGCGTTCGCGGCCGCCCTCGGTGACCCGGGCGTGGGCCTGCACGATGACCCCGGCGGCGATCTGGCCGGATTCCATCGCGTAGGCGATGCCCTCGCCGTTGAACGGGTTGACCATGCCGCCGGCGTCGCCGACGAGCAGCAGGCCGCGGGTGTAGTGCGGCTGCCGGTTGAAGGCCATCGGCAGCGCTGCGCCGCGGATCGGCTCGGTCATGTTGTCGGGGGTGTAGCCCCACTCCTCCGGCATGCTGGCGCACCAGGCCTTGAGCACCTCGCGCCAGTCGAGTTCACCGAACGCGGGCGAGGAGTTGAGGATGCCGAGGCCGACGTTGGAGGTGCCGTCGCCCATGCCGAAGACCCAGCCGTAGCCGGGCAGCAGCTTGCGCTGGCCGCCGCGGGTGTCCCACAGCTCCAGCCAGGACTCCAGGTAGTCGTCGTCGTGGCGCGGGGAGTTGAAGTAGGTGCGGTAGGCGACGCCCATCGGGCGGTCCTCGCGGCGGTGCAGGCCCATGGCGAGGGAGAGCCGGGTGGAGTTGCCGTCGGCGGCGACGACCAGCGGGGCCCGGAAGGTGACCGGCCGCTTCTCCTCGCCGAGCTTGGCGGTGACGCCGACGATCCGGCCGGTGCGCTCGTCCAGGACCGGGCCGCTGACGTTGCAGCGCTCGTAGAGCCGGGCACCGGCCTTCTCGGCCTGGCGGGCCAGGAGTTCGTCGAAGTCGGCGCGCTTGCGGACCAGGCCGTAGTCCGGGAAGGAGGCCAGCTCGGGCCAGTCCAGTTCCAGCCGGACGCCTCCGCCGATGATGCGCAGGCCCTTGTTGTGCAGCCAGCCGTTCTCGGTGGAGACGTCGATGCCCATGTCCACCAGTTGCTTGGTGGCGCGCGGGGTCAGGCCGTCGCCGCAGACCTTCTCGCGCGGGAAGGCGGTCTTCTCCAGCAGCAGCACGTCCAGCCCGGCCTGGGCGAGGTAGTACGCGGTGGTGGCGCCGGCCGGGCCCGCGCCGACCACGATGACGTCGGCAGTGCTCTCGACCGTGCTGTCCGGCTTCGTCAGATCGGCTGCGGTCTCGGACACGTGGACACACTCCTGGAGCTGCGGCGGGGGATGGCGGCTTTTGTCTCCGGCAGTCTAGTTCCGCTCACACCACCCGAACCGCCGGAGCCGCCGGAGCCCGCTCCCCCGCCCAGGGTCCCCCGCCTCGACGCCACCGGCCCGGGCTCCCGCCCGCGTCCCGCCTCGGCGCCACCGCCCCGTCAGGCCTGCTTGTACCCGCGGTGCAGCGCGACGATCCCGCCGGTCAGGTTCCGCCAGGCGACCTTCGACCAGCCGTTCTCCTGCATCCGGGAGGCCAGCCCGGCCTGGTCCGGCCAGGCCCGGATGGACTCGGCGAGGTAGACGTACGCGTCCGGGTTGCTGCTGACCGCGGTGGCGACCGGCGGCAGCGCGCGCATCAGGTACTCGGTGTAGACGGTCCGGAACGGCGTCCAGGTCGGCGTGGAGAACTCGCAGATGACCAGCTTGCCGCCGGGCTTGGTGACCCGGTGCATCTCGCGCAGGGCCGCCTCGGTCTCCTGGACGTTGCGCAGCGCGAAGGAGATCGTCACCGAGTCGAAGGTGTCGTCCGCGAACGGCAGCCGGGTGGCGTCGCCCGCGGTGAGCGGCAGTTCGGGGTGGCGGCGCTTGCCCTCGGTGAGCATGCCGACCGAGAAGTCGCACGGGACGACCTTGGCCCCGGCCTCGGCGAAGGGCAGCGAGGAGGTACCGGTGCCGGCCCCGAGGTCGAGCACGAGGTCCCCGGGTCCGGCGGCCACCGCCTCGGCCACCGCCCGGCGCCAGGCGCGGGCCTGGCCGAGGGAGAGCACGTCGTTGGTGAGGTCGTACTTGGCCGCGACGTCGTCGAACATGGCGGCGACTTCATGCGGCTGCTTGTCCAGGGAGGCTCGGGTCACGCCCCCCATTGTTCACCCTGCGACGGGTGACCCGGCCAACGGGGCTCACCAGGAGGCCGACCGGGACGTCCGAGGCGGCGTCGGCGACAACCCCGACAAGCACCCCGGCCCGACGGCCCCGCGCTAGTTGTTCTGTCCCGTGAGGTTGGGGACGCGGGTGGCGGGTGGCTTGCCTGCGAGTGCGGTGTGTCCGCGGTGGTGATTGTAGGTGTGGAGCCATGCG
>NZ_JBEOSV010000126.1:0-8714 GCF_040303245.1 Kitasatospora sp. NPDC096077
GCCGTCGCCTGTTCCCCGACGACCCACACCCCCAAAAGTATTGCAAGCTACATCAATAATCCGCCCCCCCGCCCCCGCCGGGGTCGGCCCCACCGCCCCGGTCGGGGTCGCCGCCCCGCCGGCCACCGGGGGCGCGGCCAGCAGCGGCAGCCCCGACAGCCCGGCCGCACCCTCCGCCGCCTCCCCGGCGGCCACCCGCTCCGCCGTCCCCCGACAGGTCGGGCAGTCCACCACGTGCTGCACCAGCTCCCGCCGCAGCGCCGGGCCGAGCACCCAGTCCCGCCAGGACTCCGCTCCGGCCCCGCCCAGCCGGTCCAGCTCGGAACAGCTGCCCACCCCGAGCACCAGCAGCGCCGCCCTGGTCCGGGTCACCTCGGCCTCGGCGGCCGCGAGCAGCCCGCGGGTCCGCTCGAACGGCAGGCCCAGGACGGCCGCCACCTCCAGCGGGGTCAGCCGGTGCCGGACGGACAGCTCCAGCGCCTCGCGCTGCTCCGGGTCCGTCCCGGCCGCCTCCGGCCAGGCGAGCGAGGCCAGCTCACGCCGCCGCCGGACCGCCTCGACCTCGTCCACCTCCGCCTTGAGCCCCGCCGCGGGCCCGGACCCCGGCCCGGACTCCGGCCCCGCCCCGGGCCCCGTCCCGGCGCCCGTGCCGCCGTCCGCCAGCCGCCGCAGGCAGCAGTACCGGGCCAGCGAGAACAGCCAGGCCCGCACCAGTCCGGGCTCGGCCAGCCGGGCGCCGTGCCGTCCGGCCAGTTCGCGGACCTCGCGCAGGGCGTCGGCGGCCGCGTCGTGCTCGCAGAGCACCGAGAGGCAGTAGGTGAACAGGCCGTCCACCTGCCGGTCGTACGCCGCGAGCACGGCGTCCGGCGCCCCGACGGGCCCAACAGTTCGCGTTGTCACCCGTCCGACGGTAGGGACACCGGGCGGCCCGACCCCGCCATTCACCGCGTATGTACTTCTTTCGGGTAACAACATCGCCCATCTGTGTGGGCGCCCGCCCCGCACCGGCGCGCCCCCGCCGGGGCACTCCGTCGCGGTCCACGACTGTCACACCCAGCCGCTACCGTGGGCCGCATGCCTCCGCGTTCCAAGACCACCGCCAAGCCGCGCCCGGCCTACCGCTGTACCGAGTGCGGCAACCAGCTGCCCAAGTGGGTCGGCCGCTGCCCGGAGTGCAACGCCTGGGGCACGGTCGAGGAGTACGGCGCGGTGCCGATCCGCACCACGGCCGCCGGCCCGGTCAGCGCCCCCGCCCGCCCGATCGCCCAGGTGGACGGCCAGGTCGCGACGGCCCGCTCGACGGGCGTCCCGGAGCTGGACCGGGTGCTCGGCGGCGGTCTGGTCCCCGGTGCGGTGGTGCTGCTGGCCGGCGAGCCCGGCGTCGGCAAGTCCACCCTGCTGCTGGACGTCGCCGCCAAGGCGGCCACCGACCGGCACCGCACCCTCTACGTCACCGGCGAGGAGTCGGCCGGCCAGGTCCGGCTGCGCGCCGACCGGATCAACGCCCTCTCCGAGCACCTCTACCTCGCCGCCGAGCAGGACCTCGGCGCGGTGCTCGGGCACATCGAGGCGGTCAACCCCGGCCTGCTGATCCTGGACTCGGTGCAGACCATCGCCTCCGCCGAGCTGGACGGCGCCCCCGGCGGCCCGGCCCAGGTCCGCGAGGTGGCCGGCGCGCTGATCCGGGCCTCCAAGGAGCGCGGCATGGCCACCCTGCTGGTCGGCCATGTCACCAAGGACGGCCAGATCGCCGGCCCGCGCCTGCTGGAGCACCTGGTGGACGTGGTGCTGAGCTTCGAGGGCGACCGGCACGCCCGGCTGCGGCTCATCCGCGGGGTCAAGAACCGTTACGGCGCCACCGACGAGGTGGGCTGCTTCGAGCTGCACGACGAGGGCATCGTCGGCCTGGCCGACCCGTCCGGCCTCTTCCTGACCAGGCGTGACAAGCCCGTCCCCGGCACCTGCCTCACCGTCACCCTGGAGGGCAAGCGCCCCCTGGTGGCCGAGGTGCAGGCGCTGATGGTGGATTCGCAGATCCCCTCCCCGCGGCGCACCACCTCGGGCCTGGAGTCGCCCCGGATCGCGATGATCCTGGCCGTGGTCGAGCGGCACGGCGGGGTGAAGCTCGGCAAGCAGGACATCTACACCGCGACGGTCGGCGGGGTGAAGCTGACCGAGCCCTCCGCGGACCTCGCGGTCGCGCTCGCGGTGGCCAGCTCCTCCACCGACACCCCGCTGCCCAGCAACCTGGTGGCGATCGGCGAGGTCGGTCTGGCGGGCGAGGTGCGGCGGGTGACGGGTGTGCAGCGCAGGCTCGCCGAGGCGCACCGGCTGGGCTTCACCCACGCCCTGGTCCCGCCGGACCCGGGCAAGGTGCCGCCGGGCATGAAGGTGGTCGAGGTGGCCGACATCGGCGAGGCGCTGCGGGCCATCCCGGGTCGCCGCCGGGCCGCCGCCAAACCGCGTGCCGAGGCACGCTCCGAGACGCGCTCCGACGATCGCGCCGAGGCCCGTCCCGGAGCCCGTGGTGAGGCTCCGTCGGCCCCGCCCGCACCCCGCTCCGCCCGGGTCCCGGCGTACCCGGACGAGCTGATGGACGGCTGGGAGCCGCTCGACTCCGACGAACTGCGCTGACCCAAGCCCTGCCGAAGCCGCACGCAGTTAGACTTTCCCCAGTCTCATTGGCCAGAAGGCAGTACCGAAGCGGTACTGAGCGACAGAGCAACAGACCGCGGACCGGCGCACGGCGCGAGGCGCGCGGCACGGGGTCGACCGGAGGAGTCACGTGGCAGCCAGCGACCGGGGGGCGGACAAGGCCTCCCGTGAGGAGGCCCTGCTGCGGGCCTCCCTCACCGCCATCGCGCCCGGTACCGCGCTTCGTGACGGCCTGGAACGGGTCCTGCGGGCCAACACCGGCGGCCTGATCGTGCTGGGTTTCGACAAGACCGTCGAGTCCCTGTGCACCGGCGGCTTCGTGCTGGACGTCGAGTTCAGCGCGACCCGCCTGCGCGAGCTGTGCAAGCTCGACGGCGCGGTGGTGCTGGACAAGGACATCACCAAGATCGTCCGGGCCGGCGTCCACCTGATGCCGGACTCCACCATCCCCACCGACGAGACCGGCACCCGCCACCGCACCGCCGAGCGGGTCAACCGGCAGACGGGCTACCCGGTGGTCGCGGTCTCGCACTCGATGCGGCTGATCGCCATGTACGTCAACGGCACCCGCCGGGTGCTGGAGGACTCCACCACCGTCCTCTCCCGCGCCAACCAGGCGCTGGCCACCCTGGAGCGCTACAAGCTGCGCCTGGACGAGGTGGCCGGCACGCTCTCCGCCCTGGAGATCGAGGACCTGGTGACGGTCCGGGACGTCACGGCCGTGGCCCAGCGGCTGGAGATGGTCCGGCTGATCGCCACCGAGATCGCCGGCTACGTGCTGGAGCTCGGCATCGACGGCCGACTGCTCTCGCTCCAGCTGGACGAGCTGATCGCGGGCGTGGAGCCGGAGCGCGAACTGGTCGCCCGGGACTACTTCCCGGAGCGCGCCGCCAAGAAGGGCCGGACGGTCACCGAGGTGCTGGCCGACCTGGAGGCGCTCACCCACGCCGAGCTGCTGGACCTCCAGACGGTCGCCAAGGCGCTCGGCTACTCCGGCTCGCCGGAGTCCCTGGACTCCGCGGTGTCCCCGCGCGGCTACCGCCTGCTGGCGAAGATCCCGCGCCTGCCCAACACGGTGATAGAGCGCCTGGTCGAGCACTTCGGAGGCCTGCAGAAGCTGCTCGCCGCCAGCATCGACGACCTCCAGACGGTCGAGGGCGTCGGCGAGACCCGGGCCCGCTCGGTCCGCGAGGGCCTGTCCCGGCTTGCCGAATCGTCCATTCTGGAGCGCTACGTCTGACCGCACGCGGCGCAGAGCGGCAACGGCCCCCGGAGAAACGCTTCCCCGGGGGCCGTCCCATGTCCGTCGCCGCCCGCGGCCCCAGGACGCCGGAGCCCCCGACCGCCGCGGCGGTCGGGGGCTCCGTACGGAACTGACGGTCGCTCAGCCGTCCAGTCGGATCGAGGTCCGGGCCGACACCTTGTCCCCGGAGAGCCCGGTGAGCTCGGCGAGCACCACGTACGTCCCGTTCGCCGGCGCCGTCTGGTCGGCGGTCGCGCACTGCGGCTTGCTGCGGCTGCGGTCCCAGGTGAAGGTCTCGGTCTGGCTGCCGTTCGCCGGGATCTGCACCCAGATGTTGCCCTTGTCGGGCGGGCAGTCGCCGGAGGACCAGACCCGGTCGTTGTTGCCGCCGCTGCTGACCGTGATCACGGAGGCGGTACGGCCCAGGTCCACCCGGCAGTTGGCGCCGGAGGAGTTCTTGACCGTCAGGGCCAGCTTGGGCTTGTCCTTGGGCTGGTACGAGTTCTGGGTGCCCGCCAGCTCCAGGGCGACCTGCGAGGAGGAGCAGACCGGAAGCGCCATCACCTCGGTGGTGTTCACCGCCGGGGAGCCGCCGGAACCGCCCGAGCCTCCGGTGCCACCGGCGCCGCCGGCCGTGCCGCCGGACCCGCCGTTCGCGCCGCCGCCGGAGCCGCCCGTGCCACCGGCTCCACCGGTGCCGCCGCCGCTGAGGCCGACCTCGCTGCCGCCGCCGCTGGCCACCGGCCCGCCGCTGGAGCCGCCACCGGCCGGGTGCGCCGCGGGGCCGCTCGGCGAGGCGCCCGGCGTGATCGCCTGGGCGGGTGTCTGGCTCTGGGACGGAACGGCCTGGGCGGCCTTGCTCTGTGAGCCGTCGTCACCGCCTCCGCCCTGATCGGACATCAGCCAGGCGATCAGGGCGACGACCGCCGCGACGGCGACGAGCACGACGACGCGCCGACGCCAGTAGATCGAGGCCGGCAACGGTCCCACGGGTTGACGCAGAGAGGGCACGATCAAACTCTATGGGACTCCGTGTGGTGATTGACTCACCAACACCGCACAGTCGCCCCTTCTTTCACATGATCCGCCATTTGATCCGTTCGAGGGAGCCCCGAAAGGCTGATTTCCCGGCCGGCAGCCGACTGATCCGGTCGATCCGGAGCACCTCCCTCCACTTCGGACGGATCCGCGGCCGTGGGAGGATCGAAGGGCCATGACTGCCATCACCGCCGCCGAAGCCGCCCCCGCGCCGCCGCTGCCCCTGCCGCTGCTGCACTCGACCGTCATCGACTGGTACGAGGCCAGCAAGCGCGACCTGCCCTGGCGGACCCCCGACGCGACGCCCTGGGCGGTCATGGTGAGCGAGTTCATGCTCCAGCAGACCCCGGTGAAGCGGGTGCTGCCCGCCTGGCAGGCCTGGATGACCCGCTGGCCCACCCCCGCCGACCTCGCCGCCGACGCGCCCGGCGAGGCGGTCCGGATGTGGGGCCGACTGGGCTACCCGCGTCGGGCGCTGCGTTTGCACGCGGCCGCCGTGGCGATCACCGAAGAGCACGGCGGCGAGGTCCCGGACGACCACGCCACGCTGCTCTCGCTGCCCGGAGTGGGGGAGTACACCGCCGCCGCGGTCGCCTCCTTCGCCTTCCGCCAGCGACACGTGGTGCTGGACACCAACGTCCGCCGGGTCTTCGCCCGCGCCGTGACCGGCGTCGAGTACCCGGCCACCGCGACCACCGCCGCCGAGCGCCGCACCGCGACGACGCTGCTGCCCGACGACGCCGCGACGGCGGCCACCTGGGCGGTCGGCGTGATGGAGCTGGGCGCGCTGGTCTGCACCGCCCGCGGCCCGGAGTGCGGGGACTGCCCGCTGTTCACGGTCTGCGCCTGGCAGCGGGCCGGCCGCCCGCCGTACGAGGGCCCGGCCCGGCGCGGCCAGTCCTACGAGGGCACCGACCGCCAGGTGCGCGGCAAGCTGCTGGCCGTCCTGCGCGAGGCGCACGGCACGGTGCCGCAGGCCCGGCTGGACGCGGTCTGGCCGGACGCGGTGCAGCGCGCCCGGGCGCTGGACGGCCTGGTCGCCGACGGCCTGGTCGAGCCCGTCGAGCAGGGCGTCTACCGCCTGCCCCAGTGAACGACGGCGCCCGCTGAACGACGGTGCCCCCGGGAGAGCAGCTCTCCCGGGGGCACCGTCGTACGAAGGGGCCGTCGGACGGCCGAGGGGGCCGTCAGACGGCCGCCGCCTCCAGCGAGACCTCGGCCGGCTTCTCGTCCTTGCCGGTGCCGCGCAGCGGCACCTCGCGCAGGAACACCGCCGCGGCGATGGCGATCACGGCCACCCCGGCGCCCCACAGGAAGACGGTGTGCAGGCCGTTGGAGACCGCGTGGTGGTAGGCGTCCTGGACGACCTCGGGCAGCTTGCGCAGCTCGACCGGGCTCATCTGGCCCGGGTCCTTCGCCCCGCCGCCGGCCGAGGCGTGGTCGCCCAGCCGCGCGGTCATGGTGTCCTTCACCCGGTTGTTGAACAGGGCGCCGAACAGCGCGACACCGAAGGAACCGCCGATGGTGCGGAACAGGGTGGCGGTGGAGCTGGCCACGCCCATGTCCTTGAGCTCGACGCTGTTCTGCGCGACCAGCATGGTGATCTGCATCAGGAAGCCCATGCCGGCGCCGAGCACGACCATCCAGCAGGCCGAGGTGAAGCTGCTGGTCTCGGTGCCCATGGTGGAGAGCAGGATCATGCCGCCGGTCATCACGATGGTGCCGATGATCGGGAAGATCCGGTACTTGCCGGTCTTGGTGACGGCCTGGCCGACCACCAGCGAGACCACCAGCATGCCGAACATCATCGGCATCAGCAGCAGGCCGGAGTTGGTGGCCGAGGCGCCCTGGACGATCTGCTGGTAGAGCGGCAGGAAGACGGTCGAGCCGAACATCACGAAGCCGACCACGAAGCCGATGATCGAGACCAGGGTGAAGTTCAGGTTCCGGAACAGGCCGAGCGGCAGCATCGGCTCCTGGGCCCGCTGCTCGACGTAGCAGAAGGCGATCAGCGAGGCGACGGCGAGCGCGGCCAGGCCGAGGATCTCCTTGGAGCCCCAGGCGTACTGCTGGCCGCCCCAGGTGGTGATCAGCACGAGCGAGGTGATGCCGACGGTGAGCAGCACGGCGCCGGGGTAGTCGATCCGGGCGGTGTTGCGGACCTTCGGCAGCTTCAGGGTCACCACGACCACGGCGAGCGCGATGACGCCGAGCGGCAGGTTGATGTAGAAGGTCCAGTGCCAGCTCAGGTGGTCGGTGATGAACCCGCCGACCAGCGGCCCGCCTATGGTGGCGAGGGCCATCACGGCGGCGAACATGCCCTGGTACTTGCCGCGGTCACGCGGCGCGACGAGCGCGCCCATGATCGACATGACGCCGACCATCAGACCGCCGGCGCCGAGGCCCTGCACGGCGCGGAAGCCGATCAGCTCGTTCATGTTCTGCGACAGGCCGGACAGCGCCGAGCCCACCAGGAAGATCACGATCGAGGTGAGGAAGACGCCCTTGCGGCCGTAGAGGTCGCCGAGCTTGCCCCAGATCGGGGTGGAGGCGGCGGTGGCCAGGGTGTAGGCGGTGACCACCCAGGACAGGTGCTCGGCACCGCCGAGGTCGCCGACGATGGTCGGCATGGCGGTGCCGACGATCAGGTTGTCGAGCATGGCCAGCAGCATGGTGACGACCAAGCCGACCATCACGAGGCGGATCTCGCGGGGCGACCGCGGCTGTTCCTCCTCGGCCGTCTTCTCCTCCGGTGCCTGGCCGGCGGTCTTGGACTGTGACATGGGGTGGGTCTCCCGGAGGGGTGTTTCGGAGGGGCGTCCCGCCGGGTGGCGGCTCACTTACTTGACGCCCGGCTAGTTTATCGATCGTCGGCACGGTAGGTTGTTTCCTAGCCGGTCGTCAAGCCAGTTTCGAGACCGGCCGCCTGGGCAGGGAGAATGGACCCGGGGCGGACGCCATCCCGGGGTCCGCAGCAAGTAGTCACCGACGCAGTCATGAGGCAGGCCATGGGCACTCCGCACAGCCCCCGCAGCGACACCCGGGCTCGCATCATCGAGGTGTCGTTGGAGCTCTTCTCGGAGCAGGGCTACGAGCAGACCTCGCTGCGCGAGATCGCCGACCGCCTGGGCGTCACCAAGGCCGCGCTCTACTACCACTTCAAGACCAAGGACGACATCGTCCTGGGCATCGTCGAGCGGATGGCCGCGCCGATCGACGAGATCATCGCGTGGGGCCGGGAGCAGGCCTGGAGCCCGGAGATGCGCGACGAGCTGATCCGCCGCTACGCGGACGGGATGGCCGAGCGGGCCCCGCTGCTGCGGTTCTTCCACGAGAACCAGCCCGCGCTGCGCGAGTCCCCGGCCGGGCTGGCCTTCCGGGACCGCGTGATCACCATGATGCAGCTGGTGCACGGACCGGAGGCGCAGTTCCGCGACCGGCTGCGGGCCACCATGGCGCTGTTCACCGCCCACTCGGCGTTCTTCCTGCTCAAGCAGGACGACGCCGACTGCGGCGACGCCCTGAACGTGTGGGGCGAGAAGATGCCGCACGCCGAGATGGACGAGGCGCTGGAGGCGGCCCGGGAGGTCGCGCTGGAGATCAGCGCCCGGATCGGTGAGCGGGCCGACGGCACCAGCTGAGCTGCCGGGGGCCAGGGCCTGTCCGGTGGACAGGCCCTAGGGCCAATGCCAGTGACTTTGGAGTGCTTGTCTCGTTGGTTGTGGTGTGGCGAGGGTGGGGCAGGTCAAGTCGCCTACGGGTGAGCGGTTGTCGGACC
>NZ_JBEOSV010000127.1:0-8602 GCF_040303245.1 Kitasatospora sp. NPDC096077
CCGGGAGGTGCCCCCACCGCATGGACTCCCTCCTCCGCCTTGCGATGCACGCACCCCGACGCCGCGCGCTGATCCGACGCGAATTGTCAGACACGCCCTAGCGTGAGCTGCGAGGAAGCGGTTCGTCGCCCGGGCGTGGGGCCTGGCGGCGGACCGCTTCGCCGAGTCCCGACCCGGGCGGGTTCCCCCGGGGACGGTTCGGCGGCCTGTGAAACAGGGGGAGGGGGCGCGCGGCGATGCCAACGGGTACGTCGGGCGGTGCCGCCGTCGTGGGGAAGCCGGTCGCGTCGGAGACGGCGCACCGGACGACGGCCGTACCGCCTCCCGTACCGCGCGCCCCCCGTCACCGGCTTCGGTGACCTTTTCGGCTCCCGCTCCTTCCGCCGCTTCCCGTCGCGCCCCCGGGCCGGCGCGGGAAGTCTCGCAAATTCCTTAGCCCCGCCGGTGGTTCGCTGGCTGTGCCGAGAGCGGACCGCGAGCAGTGGCTGAAGGGGAACGGATGTCCAAGCGAGCACTGATCACCGGGGTGACCGGCCAGGACGGGTCTTACCTGGCCGAGCACCTCATCTCCCTGGGGTACCAGGTGTGGGGCCTGAGTCGGGGGCAGGCCAACCCCCGGAAGGACCGGGTCAGTCGGCTGATCCCGGAACTGCGGTTCGTCGACGGCGACTTGATGGACCAGACCAGTCTGGTGTCCGCGGTCGACACGATCCAGCCGGACGAGGTGTACAACCTCGGGGCGATCTCCTTCGTGCCGATGTCCTGGCGTCAGCCGGAACTCGTCACCGAGGTCAACGGCACCGGCGTGCTGCGGGTGCTGGAGGCGATCCGGATGGTCAGCGGGATCAACAAACCGGCCGCGACCGGCGGCGGGGACGGGCAGATCCGCTTCTACCAGGCCTCCAGCTCCGAGATGTTCGGCATGGTCGCGGAGACCCCGCAGCACGAGCACACCCGGTTCCACCCGCGCAGCCCGTACGGGGTGGTGAAGACCTACGGGCACTACATCACCCGCAACTACCGCGAGTCCTACGGGATGTACGGCGTCTCCGGGATCCTCTTCAACCACGAGTCGCCGCGCCGCGGTGCGGAGTTCGTGACCAGGAAGATCTCGCTCGCGGTCGCGCAGATCAAGCTCGGCCTCCAGGACCGGCTGCTGCTCGGCAACCTCGACGCCGTCCGCGACTGGGGCTTCGCCGGGGACTACGTCCGGGCGATGCACCTGATGCTCCAGCAGGACGAGCCGGGCGACTACATCATCGGGACCGGCCGGATGCACTCGGTGCGCGACGCGGCCCGGATCGCCTTCGCATGCGTGGGCCTGGACTGGGAGGAGTACGTCGAGGTCGATCCCGCGCTGGTGCGGCCCGCCGAGGTGGAGACGCTCTGCGCGGACGCGCGGAACGCGCACCGCGTCCTGGGCTGGGAACCGACGGTCGACTTCCCCGAACTGATGCGGATGATGGTCGAGTCCGACCTCGAACAGGCCCGGCTGGCCCGCGACTACGGCGAGGTGCTGACCGGCGCCCGCTGGTGACGGCGGGCCCGGGCGACAGGGCGGTGGGGGACCGGGCGGTACCGGCCCCCCACCGCCCTACGGCCGTTCGGCGCCCGGGACGGCCTGCGGGCGGGAGAGCTCCAGGATCGCCAGCGCTATCCCGGCGCCCTGGTCGCCCAGCCGGGCCGCGTACCGGCGCAGCATCGCGTTCTCCTGGGCCAGGCTGGTGGTCGGCAACCCGGCCGCACGGCGGCTCAGTTGGTGGCCGCGGGCCAGCCGGATCCGCTGGACCAGCTGGGCGATCAGCTGCTCGTCGAGCGCGCTCAACTCCTCCGCCGTGTCGTCCGCGGCGGCCTCGGTGGGCCACGGCGGTCTCGGCTGGTCCCCGTGCGGGACGGTTTCGGGCATGGCGGTCATCCTCGTCGACGTCGGTGGCCCGCGGCGCGCCCGACGGACCGCACCCAGGGCTCGCGCATCCGACGATCCAGCCGGAACGCCCGGCAATTCCCTAGAGTCCACGGCCCCGCCGCCCCGGGCGCCCTCGGCCGGACCGCGGGAGGAGACAGACCCTAGGGATTTCCCGTGCCCGCTCGATCGAGACTGATCGCCGAAGTGCGGGAATGCGAGCGCCGCGCGTGCGGAGCACGCGGGCCGTCCACAGCGGACCCCTGCCGTTCGCCGGTCCTCCAGATGGGTTGCGTCGATGATGGACAAGGAACAGAAGCTCCGGGACTACCTCAAGCGGGCCAGCGCGGACCTCCAGCGCTCCCGGCAGCGGGTGGACGAACTGGAGGCCGCCGCCCGGGAGCCGATCGCCATCGTCGGCATGAGCTGCCGCTTCCCCGGCGGGGTGGCGAGCCCCGAGGACCTCTGGGCGATGCTGGTCGCCGGCTGGGACGGCATCACCGGCCTGCCGGCCGACCGCGGCTGGGAGCTCGACCCGGCCGACGGCCCGACCGACGTCCGGGGCGGATTCCTGCGCGGCGCCGCCGACTTCGACCCCGGCTTCTTCGGCATCTCGCCGCGCGAGGCGCTGTCCATGGACCCGCAGCAGCGGGTCCTGCTGGAGACCGCCTGGGAGGCGTTCGAGCGGGCCGGCATCGACCCCACCGGGATCCGCGGCACCCGCACCGGCGTGTTCGTCGGCGCCATGCCGCAGGACTACCGCACCGGCCCCGACGACGACGTCCAGGGCTTCGTGCTGACCGGCAACGCCACCAGTGTGATCTCCGGCCGGCTCTCGTACGTCTTCGGCGCCGTCGGCCCCGCCGTCACCGTGGACACCGCCTGCTCCTCCTCGCTCGTCGCCCTGCACCTGGCCGCCCAGTCGCTGCGGGCGGGGGAGTGCGGGCTCGCGCTCGCCGCGGGCGTCACCGTGATGTCCACCCCCACCACCTTCGTCGAGTTCGCCCGCCAGGGCGGGCTGGCCGCCGACGGCCACTGCCGCTCCTTCGCCGACTCCGCGGACGGCACCGGCTGGTCCGAGGGCGTCGGCGTGCTGGTGCTGGAACGGCTCTCCGCGGCCCGGCGCAACGGGCACCGGGTGCTGGCCGTCCTGCGCGGCAGCGCCGTCAACCAGGACGGCGCCTCCAACGGGCTGACCGCGCCCAACGGCCCCTCCCAGCAGCGGGTGATCGAGCAGGCGCTGCGCAACGCCCGCCTCTCGGCCGACCAGGTCGACGTGGTCGAGGCGCACGGCACCGGCACCGTGCTCGGCGACCCGGTGGAGGCCCAGGCCCTGCTCGCCACGTACGGGGCGAACCGGGAGACACCGCTGCTGCTCGGCTCGGTGAAGTCGAACCTCAGCCACACCCAGGCGGCGGCCGGCATGGCCGGGGTGATCAAGACGGTGCTGGCGATGCGGCACGACCTGCTGCCCCGCACGCTGCACGTGGACGCGCCGTCCTCGCACGTGGACTGGGAGTCCGGGGCGGTCCGGCTGCTCACCGAGGCGACCGACTGGCCCAGGGGCGCGGAACCGCGCCGGGCGGGGGTGTCCTCCTTCGGGCTCAGCGGCACCAATGCGCACGTGATCATCGAGGAGGCGCCGGAGGAGGCGGAGGCTCCGGAGGTCTCCGAGGTCTCTGAGGTTTCGGAGGAGGCTTCCGGCCAGGTGACGGACCCGGCCGGGGCGCTGCCGTGGCTGGTCTCCGGGCGGACCCCGGAGGCGCTGCGGGCCCAGGCCGAGCGGCTGCGGGCGTTCCTGGCCCCCGGTGAGGCCGGAGCCGACGTCGACGCGGCCACCGACGCCGACCTCGCCCGGGCCCTCGCCACCACCCGGGCCGCCCTGGAGCACCGCGCGGTGGTCACCGCGGCCGACCGGGCCGGGGCGGTCGCCGCGCTCACCGCACTCGCCGCCGGTACCGGCGACGGCCGACTCGTCCAGGGCACCGTCCAGGGCCGCGGCAAGCTCGCCTTCCTGTTCGCCGGGCAGGGCGCCCAGCGCCTCGGCATGGGCCGCGAACTGGCCGCCCGCTTCCCGGTGTTCGCCGCCGCGCTGGACGAGGTGCTGGCCGGTCTGGCCGCCCTCGACGACCGGTCGGGGCCGTCGCTGCGCGAGGTGATCCTCGGCGCCGACCAGGACCTGCTCAACCGCACCGGCCAGGCCCAGCCCGCGTTGTTCGCGATCGAGGTCGCGCTGTTCCGGCTGCTGGAGTCCTGGGGCGTCACCCCGGACTTCCTGGCCGGCCACTCGGTCGGCGAGATCGCCGCGGCGCACGTCGCCGGGGTCTTCCCGCTCGCCGACGCCTGCGCGCTGGTCTCCGCCCGGGCCCGGCTGATGGAGGCGCTGCCGGAGGGCGGCGCGATGATCGCGCTCCAGGCGACGGAGGCCGAAGTCCGGCCGCTGCTGGGCGAGTCGGTGTCGCTCGCGGCCGTCAACGGCCCGAGCGCCGTGGTGGTCGCGGGCGAGGACGGGCCCACCGAGGCCGTTGCCGCCCACTTCGCCGCGCTCGGCCGCAAGGTCCGCCGGTTGAAGGTCTCGCACGCCTTCCACTCGCCGCTGATGGACCCGATGCTCGACGCGTTCCGCACCGTCGTCGCCGGGCTCTCCCCGCAGGCGCCGGTCATCCCGGTGGTCTCGACCGTCACCGGCACGCCCGCCACCGTCGAGCAGCTCACCTCCGCCGACTACTGGGTCGACCAGGTCCGGCGGACCGTCCGCTTCGCCGACGCCGTCGACTGGCTCGGCGCCCACGGCACCGGACTGTTCCTCGAACTCGGCCCGGACGGCACCCTCGCCGCGCTCGCCCAGGGCTGCGTCGACGAGCCGGTGACCGCGCTCGCCGCGCTGCGCCCCGGCCGCCAGGAGACCGAGGCGCTGACCGAGGCCCTCGCCGGACTGCACGTCCGCGGCGTGCCGGTCCGCTGGGACGCCTACTTCGCCGGGACCGGCACCCACCACGCCGACCTGCCCACCTACGCCTTCCAGCACCGCCGCTACTGGCCGAAGAGCGCGCTCGCCCGCACCGGTGACGTCCGGGCCGCCGGACTCGGCTCGGCCAACCACCCGCTGCTGGCCGCCGCCGTCTCGCTCGCCAACACCGACGGCCTGCTGCTGACCGGCCGGCTGTCGCTGCGCACCCACCCGTGGCTGGCCGACCACGCCGTGGCCGGCACCGTCCTGCTGCCCGGCACCGCGTTCCTGGAGCTCGCGGTGCGCGCGGGCGACGAGACCGGCTGCGACCGGGTCGAGGAGCTCACCCTCACCGCGCCGCTGCCGCTGCCCGAGCAGGGCGGCGTGCAGGTCCAGGTGTGGGTCGGTCGGCCGGACGGCACCGGGCGGCGCAGCGTCGGGATCTACGCCCGCCCCGAGGGGGACGAGGATGCGCCCTGGACCCAGCACGCCGACGGCGTCCTGGCGGTGGGTGAACACCCTTACCCGGCCGAGGAGTTCGAGTCCTGGCCGCCGGCCGGGGCGGAGCCGCTGGAGCTGGCCGGGCCGGACGGGCTGGACGCGCGGCTGGCCGGGGCGGGCTTCGGCTACGGCTCGGCCTTCCAGGGGCTGACCGCCGCCTGGCGCCGGGGCGAGGAGGTGTTCGCCGAGGTCGCGCTGCCCGAGGCGGTGCGCGGCGAGGCCGGCGGGTTCGGCATCCACCCGGCGCTGCTGGACGCGGCGCTGCACGCGGCGGCCTTCCTGGTGCCGGGCGGGGTGCCGTTCTGCTGGCAGGACGTCAGCCTGCACGCGGGCGGGGCGTCGACGGTCCGGGTGCGGCTCTCGGCGCTGGGGGAGGACGCCGTCGCCGTCGCGGTGGCGGACGCCGCGGGCGGGCCGGTCGCCTCGGTCGGTGCGCTGGCGTTGCGGGCGCTGCCGGGGCAGGCAGGCGCGGGGGCGGCCGTCGGTGCCGGTCCGGCGGGGGAGGCGCTGTTCGAGCTGCGCTGGACCCGGCCGCGGGGCGGCGGGTCGGCTGCGGCAGTGGCCGCAGCGGTGGCCGTCGGCGGGCCGGATCCGCTGGGCCTCGGGGTGCTGCCGTCGGCGGGTGACGGCGAGCCCGAGGTGGTGCTGCTGCCGCTCGCGGGCGATCCGGCCGATCCGGTCGGCTCGGCCCACGCGTTGGCCGCCGAGGCCCTGACCCGGCTCCAGGAGTGGCTGGCCGACGAGGCGACCGAGGGCGCCCGGCTGGTCTTCGTGACCCGCGGCGCCGTCAGCACCGGGTCGGACGACGAGGTCACCGACCCGGCCGCGGCCGCCGTCTGGGGCCTGGTGCGCTCCGCGCAGGCCGAGCACCCGGGCCGGTTCGGTCTGGTCGACCTCGACCCGGCCGGTGGCCCGCTGCCCGAGCGGGCGCTCGCCGGGGACGAACCGCAGCTGGCCGTCCGGGGCGGCGAGGTGCTCGCGGCCCGACTGGGCCGGGCGAACGCGTCGACCGTCGCAGGTACGGAATGGGACCCGGCGGGGACGGTGCTGATCACCGGTGGCACCGGTGGGCTCGGCGCCGTGCTGGCCCGGCACCTGGTGGCCGAGCACGGCGTCCGGCACCTGCTGCTGGTCAGCCGGCGCGGGGCCGAGGCCGAGGGCGCCGTCGAACTGGCCGCCGCCCTGGCCGAGTCGGGCGCCGAGGTCGCCGTCGAGGCCTGTGACCTCACCGACCGGGCGGCCGTGGACCGGCTGCTGGCCGGCATCCCGGCCGCGCACCCGCTGACCGCAGTGGTACACGCCGCCGGGGTGCTCGACGACGGGGTGATCACCTCGCTGACCCCCGAGCGGCTGGCCGCCGTGCTGCGGCCGAAGGCCGACGCCCTGTGGCACCTGGACCGGGCCACCCGCGGCCTCGACCTGGCCGCCTTCACCGTGTTCTCCTCCTTCTCCGGCACGGCCGGCGCGCCCGGCCAGGGCAACTACGCGGCCGCCAACGCCTTCGCCGACGCGCTGGTGCACCACCGCCGGGCCGCCGGGCTGCCCGCCCGGTCGCTCGGCTGGGGGCCGTGGGCGCCGACCGGCGGCATGACCGGCGGCCTCGCCGGGGCCGACCTCGACCGGCTGGCCGCGGCCGGCACCCCGGCGCTGGCCGCCGCCGACGGCCTCGCCCTGTTCGACGCCGCCCTCACCCGCCCGCAGACCCTGCTGCTGCCCGTCCGGCTGGACCTGCCGGTGCTGCGGGCCGCCCGGGAGGTGCCGCCACTGCTGCGCGGCCTGATCCGCACCCCGGTCCGGCGCGCCGCCGCGGCCGTCTCCGAGACGGCCGGGACGCTCGCCCGCCGGCTCGCCGGACTGGACGCCCGGGCCCGTACCGAGGCCGTGGTGGAGCTGGTCCGGGCCGAGGTCGCCGCCGTGCTCCGGCACGCCGACCCGGCCGAGGTCGACCCGCAGCGCCCGTTCCAGGACCTCGGCTTCGACTCGCTGACCGCCGTCGAGCTGCGCAACCGGCTCGGTGCGGCGACCGGCCTGCGGATCCGGGCCACCGTCGTCTTCGACCACCCGAGCGTGACCGCGCTGGCCGGGCACGTCCTGGAGGGCCTGACCGGGGCGGCCGGGACCGGGGCCGCCGCCGACCGGGCGCCGCTGCGTGCCACCGCCGGCGCCGACCCCACCGACCCGATCGTCATCGTCGGCATGAGCTGCCGCTACCCCGGCGGCGTCGCCTCGCCCGAGGACCTCTGGCAGCTGCTGCACGAGGGCACCGACGCGGTCTCCGGCCTGCCCACCGACCGCGGTTGGGACCTCGACGCGCTCTACCACCCGGACCCGGACCACCTGGGCACCAGCTACAGCCGGTTCGGCGGCTTCCTGCACGACGCCGCCGACTTCGACCCGGCGTTCTTCGGGATGAGCCCGCGCGAGGCGCTGGCCACCGACGCCCAGCAGCGGTTGCTGCTGGAGGCCTGCTGGGAGGCGGTCGAGCGGTCCGGGATCGACCCGGTCGCGCTGCGCGGCAGCCGCACCGGCGTGTTCGCCGGCGTGATGTACAACGACTACTCGGCGCTGCTGGCCGGCGGCCGCTTCGAGGGCCACCAGGGCAGCGGCACCTCGCCGAGCATCGCCTCCGGCCGGGTCTCCTACACCCTGGGGCTGGAGGGCCCGGCGGTCACCGTGGACACCGCCTGCTCCTCCTCGCTGGTCGCCATGCACTGGGCGATGCAGGCGCTGCGCACCGGCGAGTGCACCCTGGCGCTGGCCGGCGGCGTCACCGTGATGTCCACCCCGACCTCGCTGATCGAGTTCTCCCGGCAGCGCGGCCTCTCCCCGGACGGGCGCTGCAAGGCCTTCTCCGACCGGGCCGACGGGGTCGGCTGGGCCGAGGGCGTCGGCGTGCTGGTGCTGGAGCGGCTCTCCGACGCCCGGCGCAACGGGCACCCGGTGCTGGCCGTCGTGCGCGGGTCGGCCGTCAACCAGGACGGCGCCTCCAACGGGCTCACCGCCCCCAACGGGCCGTCCCAGCAGCGCGTCATCCGCGCCGCCCTCGCCAACGCCGGGCTGTCGCCCGCCGAGGTGGACGTGGTCGAGGCGCACGGCACCGGCACCCCGCTCGGCGACCCGATCGAGGCCCAGGCTTTGCTGGCCACCTACGGACAGGACCGTGAACTCCCGCTGCTGCTCGGCTCGGTGAAGTCCAACCTGGGCCACACCCAGGCCGCCGCCGGCGTCGCCGGGGTGATCAAGACCGT
>NZ_JBEOSV010000128.1:0-7988 GCF_040303245.1 Kitasatospora sp. NPDC096077
CGGCCGAAACACAGCCAGGTGCTGCCACACCCCCCCCAACACCCCGGCCCCCCCGGGGCCGTGTGAGCCCAACCTACCCAACCCCCCGCCCCGGGCGCCCCCCAGCCCCCCCGGGCGGCCCGCCCGTTCGCGTTCACCGGGCCGTCCACGTCCACCGGGCCGTTCGCGTTCACCGGGCCCGGGTGCGCCTCACCGCCCGGTCGCGGCGGCCACCCGGCGGTCACGGCGGGGCGTGTGGGCGGGGCGGCGGCGGGACAGGCGGGCGAAGAGCCCGACCAGGAGGAGCACGGCGGCGGTGCCGGAGGTGACGGTGAGGCCCTCGGTGAGGCCGGGCGGGCGGAAGGCGCAGGACACCCGGTCGGCGCCGCCGCCGAGCGGGACGCCGATCATGCCGAGGACCGGGGTGGGGGCGGTGTCGCCGCCGCCGTCGACCGTGCAGGTCCAGCCCTCGGCGGCGGGGACGGAGACCAGCGCGGTGCCGGTGGAGCCCGGCGGGAGGGTGGCGGTGACGGTGTGCCCGCCGGCCTCGACCCGGGTGGCGCCGGTGGCCTTCAGCCGGGCGACGGCGGCGGCCAGGGCGTCGGCCCGCAGACAGCCGATCGGGCGGGCCGGGACCTGGCTGACCACGTCCGAGCGCAGCGTCACCCGGACCACCCCGTCGGCCGGGACGGTCCCCAGCCGGTGCACGGCCACCGCCGTGGTGGGCTGCTCGCCCGCACTGCGGTAGCTGGTGCCCAGCCCGGAGACCGTGCCGGAGTACCAGACCCCGTGGAAGTACGCCGTCGAGCCCGGGGTGCAGGCGGCGGTGAACACCGTGCCGTCCCCGCCGCCCGGCACCGACCAGCCGCTGGTGCCGTGCAGGGTGGGCGCCGGGCCGCCGGCCGGGACGGGCAGCGGGACGTCGTACACCTGGCTGCCGAGCAGCGACTCCTGGCGGGCCCAGACCGAGGAGGTGCCGGGCCGGGCGCCCGGCGGCAGCACGGTGACCAGCGGCGGCGCGGGGGCCCGGACCGGGGTGAAGCCCTCCGGCGGCGGCCCGTCGTCCAGGTGGGCGCCGATCCCGAACAGGGCCTGGCCGACCGGGTCGGTGACGCTCCCGGTCTGCCGCCCGCCGGCCGTCCAGCCCGCGCCGAGGTCGTGCAGCAGCAGGGCGGTGACGGTCGGCAGGTAGCCGCTGAAGTAGCCGCCGCCCTGGCCGTTCAGCAGCAGCGGGTCATTGGGGGTGTAGGCGTGCGGGCCGGGGTCGCTGCGCCCCTCCGGCCAGTCGGTGCCGTCCCGGACGGCGGCGTGCCCGGCCCGCACCGCCGAGGGCGGGACGCTGTCGTCGGGGGCCGCGCCGAACGCCGCGTACCCGGACCAGACCGCGTTGCCGAGCACCGCGCCGCCGACCACCCAGGTGGCCAGGGCGGTCGCCCGGCGGTCGGTGTGCCGCCGGTCCAGCACCTGGAGCGCGGCCGCCAGCACGGCGCCGCCGACGCCCAGCAGCACCCAGGTGGAGGCGGGTACCGGGCTCCGGGTGGCCGCCAGCGCGGCGACCACCGCGACCAGGGCGGCGCCACCGAGCAGGGTGAGCAGGTCCGGCCGGTGGGCGAGCGAGACCCAGCCGGCCAGCACCAGCAGCCCGCTGAGCACGAAGGCGACCCGGTACGGCCCGCCGGCCGGGATCGCCAGGCCGTGCCAGACCAGGACGGTCGGGGTCCAGAGGAAGGTGAGCGCCACCAGCAGCAGCGCCGCGCACCAGACCGCCCGCTCGCGGATCCGCACCCGCCGGTTGAACGGCAGACCGCACACCAGCAGCAGCCCGAGCACCCCGATCGCCACGTCCGGCAGCGGCCGCCCGCCGGTGGCGGTGGGCAGCAGCCGGGCGAGGTGCCCGCCGAGCTCGGACGGGCCGAGCGGCTGCACCGGGGACTCCGGTTGGGCGCCGCGCGCGGCCCGGACGGCGACGAACAGCACGGGGGAGGCGAGCAGCACCCCGGTGAGGGTCAGGGTGACCGCCCGTCCGGTGGCCCGGACCCGGTGCCGGACGCTCCGAGGGGTGGCGAACAGCCGTACCGCGAACAGGAGTCCGGCGATCACGGTGGCCAGCGCGGCGGTGTACAGGTTGCCCGCCCAGGCGAGCGCGACGCACAGCGCGCCGGCCACCCAGCGGCGCTCGTGCAGGCACCAGTCCCCGACCAGGCCGAGCAGCGGCAGCGAGACCAGGCCCCACAGCCACATCGGCGCGCCCCCGCCGGCGTCCAGCACCCAGGAGCACAACCCGTACCCGACCGCGGCGAACACCCGCAGCCACCGTGGGCCGGGGTGCAGCCGGCCGAGCAGGTGGGCCATCAGGGCGGTGCCGAGGCCGATGGAGGCCAGGGTGACCAGGAGGACGGCGAGTTGGCCCTGGCTGCGGGGGAGCAGGGCGGTCGGCCAGGAGAACGGGTTCATCAGGTAGGCGAAGAAGTCCGCCAGGAACGGCGCGCCGTAGCCGCTGTTCCAGTTGAACAGCAGGTCCCCGGCGGCCTGCCCGTGCAGCAGGTCCCACAGGTGCGCGTGGTACGGCACCGCCACCGCGCCCGCCCCGGCCGGCCACCGCCCGCGCAACCCCGCCGCCAGCGCGAACCCGCCCACCGCCAGCCCGGCCGCGGCCCCGCAGACCAGCACCTCCCGCCGCCGTTCGCTCCGCACCCACGCGCCCCGTTCTGCCAGGAATCCCGGACCCCGCCACCCTAAGCGCGCCCCCGGCGCACCCTCCGCCACACGCGCTCCCTCGTCGGAGTGGCGTACGGGAACTCCTTGCCGAGTAGCCTGGGAGGGCCACCAGGATGCCCGTATGGGAGGAACCATGAGCCTCGCGCCGTACCCCGACTGGATCCGGCCTCCTGCTGGTGGCTACACCGCAGAGGATCTCGACCGCCTGCCCGATCTCCCGCCGCACACAGAGCTGATCGACGGGAGCCTGATCTTCGTGAGTCCGCAGACGAAGTTCCACGTGAGGGCGAAGCGAGTGTTGGAGCGCGGACTGGAGAAGGCGGTCCCGGATGGCTGGGAGGTGTGGCCCGAGATGACGGTCACGCTTGACCGTCGCAATCGATCGGAGCCCGACATCCTCGTCGTTCACGAGGACTCGGACACGGGCTATCGCCAGACGGGATTCTCCGCCGAGCACGTCCTGCTCGCGGTCGAGGTCGTTTCGGAGGAATCTCAGGAGCGTGACCGCGAGATCAAGCCCCGCAAGTACGCGGCGGCCGGCATCCGCCACTTCTGGCGGGTCGAGTGCGATGAGGGGCGACCGGTCGTCTATACGTACGAACTGGATCCGGCGGCACGGAAGTACTTCCCGACCGGCATCTACCACAAGCAGTTGAAGGTCGATCAGCCGTTCCCGGTGGAGATCGACCTGACCTGACCGGTCCAGATGCTGGACGCGAGGTGTCAGCCCCTGGGACACCGCAGTAAGGTCCGAGCATGTCTCGCACGATTCGTCTCGCAGTTGTCCCGGGTGACGGCATCGGCCAGGAAGTGGTGGCCGAGGGCCTGAAGGTCCTGGAGGCCGTCCTTCCCGCCGACGTGAAGCTGGAGACCACCGAGTACGACCTCGGGGCCCGGCGCTACCACCGGACCGGGGAGACCCTGCCGGACAGCGTGCTGGCGGAGCTCAAGGGCTTCGACGCGATCCTGCTCGGCGCCATCGGGGACCCGAGCGTGCCGTCCGGGGTGCTGGAGCGGGGGCTGCTGCTGAAGCTGCGGTTCGCCTTCGACCACCACATCAACCTGCGGCCGGGTCGGCTGTTCCCCGGGGTGACGTCCCCGCTGGCCGGCCGGCCGGAGATCGACTTCGTGGTCGTCCGCGAGGGCACCGAGGGCCCGTACGTCGGCAACGGCGGTTCGCTGCGCACCGGCACGCCGCACGAGGTGGCCACCGAGGTCAGCCTGAACACCGCGTACGGCATCGAGCGCGTGGTGCGCGACGCCTACCGCCGGGCCCAGGCGCGGCCGCGCAAGAAGCTCACCCTGGTGCACAAGAACAACGTGCTGGTGCACGCCGGTCACCTGTGGACGCGGATCTTCGCCGAGGTCGGCCGGGAGTTCCCGGAGGTCACCACCGACTACCTGCACGTCGACGCGGCCACGATCTTCTTCGTGACCCAGCCCGAGCGCTTCGACGTCATCGTCACCGACAACCTGTTCGGCGACATCCTGACCGACCTGGCCGCAGCCGTCACCGGCGGCATCGGCCTGGCCGCGAGCGGCAACATCAACCCGGGCGGCGAGTTCCCGTCGATGTTCGAGCCGGTGCACGGCTCGGCGCCGGACATCGCCGGTCAGGGCAAGGCCGACCCGACCGCCACCGTGCTGTCGGTCGCCATGCTGCTGGAGCACCTCGGCTTCGCCGCCGAGGCCGCGACGGTGGAGGCCGCCGTCGCGGCGGACCTCGCCGAGCGGGCCGGCACCCGTTCCACCTCCGAGGTCGGCGACGCGCTCGCCGGGCGAGTAGCCGGCTGACGGGCCGGAATCCACAACGGATCCGGCCAGCTGGGCCGGACCGCATAACCGCAGCTTGCAGCTCCCCAAGGAGCGGGCAACTGTTCGGCACGGCCCTCTGGATGCGAGTATCGACAGTGGGCCGTGCCGTTGTGCGTTCGTTCCGGCGTTGGATCGCCGTGACGTTCCTTCGACGGTGGCGGCCCGAACGAACCCCACGGTGAAGGAAACAGCCATGAGCACGCCCACCCAGGCGCCCATCACGTTCGATCTGAAGCCCTCCGCCCACCCGCTCCCCGCGGCGGAGCGCGAGTCCCGGCTGACCAACCCCGGCTTCGGTCGCGTCTTCACCGACCACATGGTCACCATCCGCTGGACGGAGGGCCGCGGCTGGCACGACGCGCAGCTGGTCCCGTACGCGCCGGTCGAGATGGACCCGGCGAACATGACCCTGCACTACGGCCAGGCGATCTTCGAGGGCCTGAAGGCCTACCGCCAGGCCGACGGCTCGATCGCGACCTTCCGCCCCGAGGCCAACGCCCTGCGCTTCCAGGCCTCGGCCCGTCGCCTGGCGATGCCGGAGCTGCCGGTGGAGGCCTTCGTCGAGGCCGTCGAGCTGCTGGTCCAGCAGGAGCGGGCGTGGGTGCCGAGCGAGCCGGAGCAGAGCCTCTACCTGCGCCCGTTCATGTTCGCCACCGAGGTCGGCCTGGGCGTCCGCCCGGCGAACTCCTACCTGTTCATGATCATCGCCTCCCCGGCCGGCGCCTACTTCCAGGGCGGCATCAAGCCGGTCTCGGTCTGGCTGTCCAAGGAGTACGTCCGGGCCGCGCCCGGCGGTACCGGCGCCGCCAAGTGCGCGGGCAACTACGCGGCCTCGCTGGTCGCCCAGGCCCAGGCCGCCGAGAAGGGCTGCGACCAGGTGGTCTGGCTCGACGCCGCCGAGCACCGGTGGGTCGAGGAGATGGGCGGGATGAACCTGTACTTCGTCTTCGGCGAGGGCAAGGACGCGAAGATCGTCACCCCGGAGCTGTCCGGCGCCCTGCTGCCCGGCATCACCCGCGACTCGCTGCTCCAGCTCGCCGCCGACCTGGGCTACGCGGTCGAGGAGCGCAAGATCTCCACCGACGAGTGGCAGCAGGCGAACGCCGACGGCACCCTCACCGAGGTCTTCGCCTGCGGCACCGCCGCCGTGATCACCCCGGTCGGCTCGGTGAAGTCCGCGGCCGCCGACTGGACCGTGGGCACCGGCGAGCCCGGCCCGATCACCATGGAGCTGCGCCGCGCCCTGCTGGCCATCCAGGGCGGCGAGCGCCCGGACACCCACAACTGGCTGCACAGGATCGCCTGATCAGCCCGGACGCCGTAGCCCGCTCCGGCCTGCCACGTTTCGCATCGCGAGACGGGGCGGGCCGGATCCCGGATGGTGTGCCAGACTGCCGACGTGTCCTCGCTTTCGCTGATTATTAGCAGCAGGCGCGCCGGTCCGCAGTGACCGCTTCCGCAGGACCCGATGCGGAGCGACCACGAGCGTCCAGACCCGCGCGCAGACCTCTCGCACCCGCGAGGGGTCTTTTTGTTTACCTCGGACCGGCCGACGGCCCCCACAAGGGGCCCGGGGACACCGGGGCGGCGCGCGGGATCCTGGACAGTGGAGCCGGGACGAGAATCCGGCCGAGCAGTACCGAACCTCCCCGAACGGAGAACCAGGGTCATGACCGAGGTCACCCGTACCGACGACAGCTTCCACGTGTTCGACACCACCCTGCGCGACGGCGCGCAGCGGGAGGGCATCAACCTGACGGTGGCGGACAAGCTGGCCATCGCCCGGCACCTGGACGACTTCGGGGTCGGCTTCATCGAGGGCGGCTGGCCCGGGGCCAACCCCCGGGACACCGAGTTCTTCGCCCGCGCCGCCGCCGAGCTGGACCTGCGCAGCGCGCAGCTGGTCGCCTTCGGCGCCACCCGCCGGGCCGGCGGCAAGGCCGCCGAGGACCCGCAGCTGGCCGCGCTGGTCTCCTCCGGGGCGCCGGTGGTCACCCTGGTGGCCAAGGCCCACGACCGGCACGTGGAGCTGGCGCTGCGCACCACGCTGGACGAGAACCTGGAGATGATCCGGGACAGCGTGGAGTTCCTGCGCTCCCGGGGCCGGCGGGTGTTCCTGGACTGCGAGCACTTCTTCGACGGGTACCGGGCCAACCGCGAGTACGCCCTCGCGGTGGTGCGCACCGCGCACCGGGCCGGGGCGGACGTGGTGGTGCTGTGCGACACCAACGGCGGGATGCTGCCGGCCGGGGTCCGGGACACCGTCGCGGACGTGATCGCGGCGACCGGCGCCCGGGTCGGCATGCACGCCCAGGACGACACCGGCTGCGCGGTGGCCAACACCCTGGCCGCGGTGGACGCCGGAGCGACCCACGTCCAGTGCACCGCGAACGGCTACGGCGAGCGGGTCGGCAACGCCAACCTGTTCCCGGTGGTCGGCGCGCTGGAGCTGAAGTACGACCGCCGGGTGCTGCCCGCGGGCCGGCTGGCCGAGATGACCCGGATCTCGCACGCGATCGCCGAGCTGGTCAACCTGTCGCCGTCCACCCACCAGCCGTACGTCGGCTTCTCGGCCTTCGCCCACAAGGCGGGCCTGCACGCCTCCGCGATCAAGGTCGACCCGGACCTGTACCAGCACACCGACCCGGAGCTGGTCGGCAACACCATGCGGATGCTGGTCTCCGACATGGCCGGCCGGGCCTCGGTGGAGCTCAAGGGCAAGGAGCTCGGCTACGACCTCTCCACCGACCGCGACCTGGCCGGCCGGGTGGTGGCCAAGGTGAAGGAGCAGGAGAACCTGGGCTACACCTACGAGTCCGCGGACGCCTCCTTCGAGCTGCTGCTGCGCGACGAGGTGCGCGGCAGCCGGGACCGCTTCTACCGGCTGGAGTCCTGGCGGACCATCAGCGAGCAGGGCCCGGGCGGGGTCTCCGGCAACGAGGCGACCGTGAAGCTGTGGGCCAAGGGCGAGCGCCGGATCGCCACCGGCGAGGGCAACGGCCCGGTCAACGCACTGGACCAGGCGCTGCGGGCGGCCCTGGAGGGCACCTACCCGCCGCTGGCCACCTTCGAGTTGGTGGACTACAAGGTGCGCATCCTGGAGGGCCAGCACGGCACCGGCTCCAAGACCCGGGTGCTGATCGAGTCCACCGACGGCACCGCGACCTGGTCCACGGTCGGCGTGGCCGACAACGTGGTCGCCGCCTCCTGGCTGGCGCTGGAGGACGCGTACAGCTACGGCCTGATCCGGGCCGGACTGGAGCCGACCGAACAGCCGGCCGAGTAGCCGGTCGGCCGACTGGTCAGTCGACCGGCGCCAACGTGCTCGCGGCCCACGGGAGTTCACCGGTTCCCGTGGGCCGCGAGCACGTTCGTCACCGCAGTCGGGCGAGGAGGGCGTGTTCGACGAGGGTGATGAGGGCGCTCTTGGCGCTGTCGCGGCGGCGGGCGTCGAGGGTGACGACGGGGGTGTCGGG
>NZ_JBEOSV010000129.1:0-7840 GCF_040303245.1 Kitasatospora sp. NPDC096077
GCCGCCGCGGCCGGCCCTCCCGCCGATGCCCGCCGCACCGGCAGTCGCACCGGCCGCGGCACCGGGGTTCGGTCCGCCGCCCGAGGGCTTCGCCGCGCCGCCGCCCCCGACCTGCGGCATCTGCGGGGGCAGCTACCCGGTCCTGTGGTCGGTCCAGGTCCTCGACGGTCTCAACCCCCGGCCGCTGACCGTCTGCCGGACGTCCGCGCAGTGCTCACCGCCCTCGGTGGTCACTCCGGTGCGGCTCCCGGGCTGAGTCTCCCGGGGAGGGGGAGGTGAGGGCGGTGAGCACTGCGGCCGGTCAGGCCTCGGTGGGTGCCAGCTGCTCCAGGTCCGCCAGCAGGCTCGGGTGGGTCGGCCGCCAGCCGAGTTCGGCCCGGGTGCGGGCGCTGGAGGCGGGCTGGTCGGCCGCGAAGACCGGGCCGATGGCGCCGAAGTCCTCCGGCGGCACCGACGCGACCGGGAGGCCCAGTCGGCGGCCGATCACCGTGACGATGTCGCGCACCGCGTCGCCCTCGTCCGCCACCGCGTGCCAGGCGGTGCCGGCCGGGGCCCGCTCCAGGGCCAGCCGGAACAGCACGGCGGCGTCCCGCGCGTGGACGGCCGGCCAGCGCTGGGTGCCGTCCCCGGGGTAGCCGGCCACGCCGGTGCGCCGGGCGAGCTCGGTGAGCAGCCCGGCGAACCCGCCCCGGCCCTCGTTGTGGACGGTGCGCGGCAGCCGTACCGCCGAGCTGCGCACGCCCTGGGCGGCGAGGTCGAGCACCCGGGTCACGGAGCGGCTGCGGCCGGCGACCGGGCCCTCGGTCGGCAGCGGGTCGTCCTCGGTGGCGGCGCGCCCCGGTGCGTACGGGGTGCCCGAGGCGGTGACCAGCGGTCGGTCCGTGCCGATCAGGGCCTCGCCCAGGGCCGCGAGTGCGGCGCCCTCCTCGGCGATGCCGTGGGCCAGGGCCTCGGGCGAGCTGAAGTCGTTGCTGAAGGCGAGATGGATGACGCCGTCCGCCTGTTCGGCGCCGGTGCGCAGGACCGGGAGGTCGGCGAGGCCGCCGCGCAGCACCTCGGCGCCGGCGGCCGCGGCGAGGGCGGCGGAGGCGTCGGAGCGGGCGAGGGCGGTGACCGTGTGGCCGGCGGAGAGCAGTTCGGCGAGGACGGTCGAGCCGATCAGGCCCGTTCCGCCGGTGATGAAGACGCGCATGACGAACTCCAAGACGTGATGCGACTGGTGTCCCATCACTGTACTCCGTGATGCGACTGGTGTCCCGTCACCGTAGGCCACGATGCGACATGTGTCGCATCGCGTTAGGATGCCGACATGCCGAGATGGAAGCCCGATGCCCGACAGCGCCTGGTCGTGGCGGCGCTGGGCCTGTTCGCCGAGCAGGGCTACGACGAGACGACCGTCGCCCAGATCGCCGAACGCGCGGAGCTCACCCGCAGCACCTTCTTCCGGCACTTCTCGGACAAGCGCGAGATCCTCGGCGCCGGCCAGCAGGCCCTGAGCCGGCTGCTGGACGAGGGCATCGGGGCCGCCCCCGCGGACGCGACGCCGATGGCGGCCGTCGCGGCCGGCCTGGCCCGCGCCTCGGGCGGGATGACGGCCTTCAACCGCTCGCTCGGCCCGCTGCTGCACGCCGCGATCGAGGCGAACGAGGAGTTGCGCAGCCGCGCGGCGATGAAGAACGCCGGCCTGGCCGCGGTCGTGGTCGAGGCGCTGGAACGACGGGGCGTCGCCGAGGCCGCCGCCCGGGTGGCGGCCGAACTCGGCGTGCTCGCCTTCAGGATCGGGTACAGCCGCTGGACGGACCCGGCCCGTGACGAGGACCCCGGCGAGCTGGCGGACCTCACCCTCGCCGCGTTCGACGAACTCCGGGCGGCGGCCGCGGAACTGCGGTAGGACCGGCCCGTCGGCCCGCGGCCCGTGCCGGAGGGCTGACAGGGTGGCTGGTCCCGCACCGGGAACCTGGCAGTGTGGAGGTGTCCCGCGGTGATCCGCCCGGAGTAGCGTCCGGGCAGGTCGGCGACGGTGTAGGAGGTTCCGGTGGCAGCGGTCAACGGCGAGGTGTCGTTCTGGTACGCGGCGGGCGGGGTGCCGCGGCCCGGGCCCGCGCTGGCGGGGGACGCCGATGTCGACGTGTGCATCGTCGGGGGCGGGTACACCGGCCTGTGGACGGCCTACTACCTGAAGAAGGCGGACCCCTCGCTGCGGATCGCCCTGCTGGAGCGCCGGTTCTGCGGCTACGGCGCCTCCGGGCGCAACGGCGGCTGGCTGTACAACGGCTTCGCGGGGCGCGGCGCCTTCGCCAGGCGGTACGGGCACGGCCGCGCCGCGGCGATGCAGCGGCTGATGGACGAGGCGGTCGGCGAGGTCGTCGGGACGGCGGCCGCCGAGCGGATCGATGCCGACGTCGTCCGCGGCGGAGTGCTCGAAGTGGCCCGGAGCAGGCCGCAGTTGGAGCGGCTGAAGGCGTACGTGGCGGCCGAGCGCGGCTACGGGGACGGCCGGGTGGAGGAGCTCACCGCACAGGAGGCCGCGGCCCGGGTCGACGTCGCCGGGACGCTCGGCGGCGCCTGGTCGCCGTACGGGGCGCGGATCCAACCGGCCAAGCTGGTCCGGGGGTTGGCCGAGGTGGTGGGCCGGATGGGCGTCGCGGTGCACGAGGGCACGCCGGTGGCCGCCGTGCTGCCCGGCACCCGGCACCGCCGCCCCCGCGCCGTCACCCCGTACGGCACCGTGACCGCCGAGCACGTGCTGCGCGCCACCGAGGGGTTCACCGCCGGGCTGCGCGGGGAACGGCGCACCTGGCTGCCGATGAACTCCGCGATGGTCGCCACCGAGCCGCTGCCCGCCGAGTTCTGGGCCGGGGCCAACTGGCAGGGCCGTGAGGTGCTGGGGGACTTCGCGCACGCCTACATGTACGCCCAGCGCACCGCCGACGACCGGATCGCCCTCGGCGGCCGCGGCGTGCCGTACCGCTTCGGCTCCCGGACCGACTCGGACGGCAGCACCCAGGTGGAGACCGTGCGCCAACTGCGCCGGATTCTGGACCGGTTCTTCCCGGCCGCCGCCCGGGCCCGGATCGACCACGCCTGGGCGGGGGTGCTGGGCGTGCCCCGGGACTGGTGCGCGACGGTCGAGTTGGACCGGCTCAGCGGGCTCGGCTGGGCCGGCGGGTACGTCGGCAGCGGGGTGACCACCGCGAACCTGGCCGGCCGCACCCTGTGCGACCTGGTGCTCGGGCGGGACACCGAGCTGACCGGGCTGCCCTGGGTGGGCCACACGGTGCGGCGCTGGGAGCCGGAACCGTTGCGCTGGCTGGGGGTGCAGGCGATGTACGCCGCCTACCACGCCGCCGACCGGCAGGAGGCGGCCGGGCGGGCCACCACCTCGCCGATCGCCCGGGTGGCCGACCTGGTCTCCGGGCGGCACTGACGCCGCCGGTGCACTGACGCTGCTGGTGCACTGGCAACGCCGGGGCACTGACAGCCCGGGGCTTCGACGCTCCGGGCGGACGCCGGGCCCGTCGCCACCCGGGGCGACGGGCCCGGCGTCGTTCGGCCGAGCCGTGCTGCGGGGTATCCGTTAGCAGATTCGTGACGGAGGGTAGTCGATCTTGGTCGGCGGGTCGGCGATACCACCCGATCTGCCGACGGCGTTCGGCTGATGGGGCATATTGTGTACCCCGGCAAACTACTCCAATGGAAGTCAGTTTCCCGTCGCGGTCCGAAAACCTTCTGCGGACCCGCGCCGACTGGGATAGCGTCGAAGCCGTCGGGGGATCGACACCGATCAGGTGTATTCGAACGTCAGTTACCGGGCCGTAATGGCCCTCATCGCTCCTGGAGAAAAGAATGCAGAATTCCCCGGAGGAAAGCCGGTCGGACGCCATCGACGATCTGCAGCTCGCGGTCGACTCCTTGGCGGCCTTTCCGGCCCGGAATGCGGCCGGCACCGCGGACGTCACCGAACGGCTCGCGGCGGTCGCCGAACTCTGCCGGTCGGTCGACCTGGTGCTGGACAGCCTGGTCGTCCAGGCCGCCGCCGAGGCCGCCGAGGAGGGCTGGACGGCGGCCCGGATGGCGGCCGAGCACTCCGGCTACTACGCCAGGCTGCAGCGGGCGCTGCTGCCCACCGGGGCCGGCGCCGGGCTGACGCAGCAGTGAGCGCGCTGCACCCGGGAGTGCACGTGCTGTCCTGCCCCACCCGGTGGAGCGACGTCGACGAGAACGGGCACATCAACAACGCCCGACTGGTCGGCTACATCCAGGAGGGGATTTACGACCTGTTGTGCCACCACGCGACCGCCGTCCGGCAATCGTTGTTCCCGTCCGGATTCATTATCGCCCGGCACGAGATCGATTACCTGGAGCAGTTGCACCACTGCCCCGAGCCTTTGTCGGTGCGGTTGACGGTGGAACGGCTCGGGCGGAGTTCCGCCCAGGTCGAGGTGAATGTCTGCCGGGAACCGCTCACCTTTATGCGGGCCCGGACCGTGGTGGTCGCACGGGACCGGGAATCCGGCCGTTCGCGCAAACTCAGCCAGAACGAGCGGCGCTTTCTGTCGGCGTTTATGTCGGTGTCGACGGCCGCACCGGGCCTGGTGGGCCGGACGACCGGACCGGTGGGCGGCGCGGCGACGGACACGGCGCGTGGCGGTGCCCGGGCGGCCTCGGCGCAGTCCCAGGCGTCGGCTGCGGCGTCCGCGGCGGTCCAGCGGATGACGGTCCGGGCCGGTGGCGGGGTGGGCTCGCCGCGCAGCCCGCGCCGACGGTGCCGCACCTCGGCGGGCTGATCCGCGCATTCCCGTGCCGGTGACGGCGCGGGCCGGCGGCGTGATCGACAACGGCGTCGATCCGTCCGGCCGGTCACTTCCGCATTCCGCGCTCTGCCTTTCGCCCGGAGCCTTTCGCCCGGGGCCTTTCTCCCGGATCGGTGGGTACCGCCCGGCCCGGACCGCAGTACGCTGAGCAGCACGGGAACCGGTACGTCCCCCGGCGGTCACGGACCGCGATGAGGCGGCCCGCACGGACCCCGCCCCGCGAACCCCCGCCCTCCGGACCGACGGCCCACCCGGCCCCTCGGTCCGCTCGGATCGTCGGCCGTGGACCCGGCCGGATCCCGCCGACCGGAAGGAGGACGCGATGACCATCTCCTGGGAGGACTTCCTCGCCCGCGTCGTGGAGCGCGGCGAGTACCGGGGTGCGGCGGAGGCCGACCACGCCGTGCGCGTCGTGCTCGGCCTGCTGGGCGAGCACCTGGTGGGCGCGGAGCGGACGGAACTCGCCGAGGCGCTGCCCGGGACGTACGCCTCGCTGCTGCGGGACGCCCGGCCGGCCGCCGAGCCGCTGACCGCGGAGCGCTTCGTGACGGCCGTGGTGGGCTGGATCGACGGGGCGACGCCGGCGACCGCGCAGTGGGACATCGGGGCGGTGCTCAGCACCGTGGCCGAACTGGTGCCCGGGGAGTTGGTCGACCGGGTCCTGGAGCAGCTGCCGGACGGCTACGACCTGCTCTTCGGCCATCCGTTGCCCGCCTGAGCGACCGTTGCCCGACGGCTGCCACGTGGTGTCCGACGGCCGGTACGCGTCGCCCGCTACCCGCCCGTGGTGGCGCGGAACAGCCCGGCGCCCGGGCCGGTCAGTTCGACCGGTCCGGCGCCCGGGGGGAGGTAGGCGGCGGCGCCCCGGGGCAGGTCGAGGGCGGGGTGGCCGGGGGCCCGCAGCCGGGTGCGGCCCGCGACGCAGAGCAGGATCTGCGGAGTGGGCAGCTCGACGCGGATGGCGCCGGTCGGCAGCTGGAGCCGGGAGAGCCGGAACTCCTCGGCCGGGGTGGGGAATTCGGCCTCGGCGGGGTTCAGTGGACGGGCCGACAGCACGGCGGGCTCGGCGGCACGGAAGGTCGTCACGGCGAGCAGGCCGGGCACGTCGACGTGCTTGTCGGTGAGCCCGCAGCGCAGCACGTTGTCCGAGTTGGCCATCAACTCCACGCCGGTGCCCTGGAGATAGGCGTGCGGCACCCCGGCGTCCAGGTACAGCGCCTGCCCGGCGGTGAGCCGGACGTGGTTGAGCAGCAGTGCGGCGAGCAGCCCGGGGTCGCCGGGGTGCTCCTCGGCCAGCCGGGCGTAGCCGGCGCAGCTCCCGGCGTACCGGCCGCCGGCGGCCGCCTCGCGGTGCAACGCCTCGGCCACGTCGGCGACTTGGCGGGCTCCGGCGGCCAGGGCCTGCCGGAGCAGCCCGGGCAGTACCGCCTCGGCGGGCCGCTCGCGCAGGGCGGCGGCCCAGGGCGCGAGCACCCCGAGGGAGTCCAGCAACCGGGTGGTTCCGGCGGTCGGGCGGAACCCGCACAGGGCCTCGAAGTCGCCTAGTGCGACCAGGAGTTCGGGTTTGGCCGAGCGGTCCTTGAAGACCCGCTCCGGGGCGTCCAGCGGGATGCCCCGGGCCTGTTCCTCGGCGTACCCGGCCTCGGCCTGGGCGCGGGTCGGGTGGACCTGGAGGGAGAGCGCCCGGTCGGCGGCCAGCACCTTGAACAGGAACGGCAGCGTGGGGCCGAACCGCCGTACGGTCTCCGGCCCGAGCAGGGCGTCCGGGTCGGCGGCGATCAGGTCGTCGAGCCGGCGGCCGTCCGTCCGGGACGGTGCCGAGGGGTGGGCGCCGAGCCAGAGTTCGGCCTGCGGGGTGCCGTCGGGGGCGGTGCCGGTGAGGGCGGGGATGGCGGTGGGGGAGCCCCAGGGGTAGTGGCGGACCGGGTTGTCGAGCAGGGCGTAGGGCGGCATGCCTGGGGTCTCCAGTGGGGCGGGGGAGGTCAGCGGCAGAGCGCGGCCGCGCCGATCAGGCCGGCGTCGGTGCCGAGTTCGGCCCGGCGCACGTCCAGGCCGCGGAGGTAGGACAGGGTGGCGTAGCGGTCCAGGTGGCGGGCGAGCGGGGAGAACAGGACGTCCCCGGCGGTGGCCACGCCGCCGCCGACCACCACCCGGTCGAGGTCGACCAGGGCGGCCGTGGCGGCGATCCCGGCGGCCAGCGCCTGGGCCGAGCGGTCGAAGGCGGCCAGCGCGACCGGGTCGCCCGCGGCGGCGGAGGCGGCCACCGCGCGGGCGGTGCGGTCCCCGCCGGGCGGGCGCCAGCCGTCGGCGAGGGCCCGGCGGGCGATCGCGGTGCCGCTGGCCAGGCCCTCCAGGCAGCCGCGGGAGCCGCACGGGCAGGGCTCGCCGTCCAGGTCGACGGTGATGTGGCCGAGGTGCCCGGCGTTGCCGCTGGGGCCCGGCCGGACGGCGCCGTCCAGCACCAGGCCGGCGCCGACGCCGGTGGACACCACCAGGCAGAGCGCGTTGGCGGCGCCCCGGGCCGCGCCCTGCCAGTGCTCGGCGGCGGCCATCGCGACGCCGTCCCCGGCCAGCCGGACGGGCAGGGCGCGGGCGGCCACCGCCGGGTGCGCGGCGACCTCGGCGACCAGCGGGAAGCCGCGCCAGCCGGGGATGTTGACCGGGCTGACGGTGCCGCCGACCAGGTCGACCGGGCCGGCGCTGCCGATGCCGAGGGCCGTCACGGCGGCCCAGTCGGGGGTGTCGGCGAGCCGGTCCAGCACCGCGTGGACGACGGCGAACACGGCCGCGGCGGGCTGGTCGGCGGGGGTGGGTAGCTGGAGCCGGTGCCGCAGCCGTCCGGCCTGGTCGACCAGCGCCCCGGCGATCTTGGTGCCGCCGATGTCGACGGCGGCGAAGAGGGGGGCGGTGAGCGGCATGGCGGGCTCCAGGGGTGGGCGGGGGTGGGGGGGCCCGCCCCCGGGGGGGGGGGGCGGCCCCCGACGCCGCGCCCGGGGGGGGGGGGGGGGCGGGCGGGGGGGGGCCGC
>NZ_JBEOSV010000130.1:0-7007 GCF_040303245.1 Kitasatospora sp. NPDC096077
GGCGACCTGCGCGCCGCCGCCGACGCCATCCGACTCTCCCGCAGGACCCTCGGCACCATCAAGAGCAACCTCTTCTGGGCCTTCGGCTACAACGTGGCGGCGATCCCGCTGGCCGCCGCCGGACTGCTCAACCCGATGATCGCCGGAGCGGCGATGGCCTTCTCCTCGGTCCTCGTGCTCGCCAACAGCCTCCGGCTGCGCCGCTTCCAACCCGTCTGAGCCGGACCCGAGCCCACCCCGAGCCCGGCCCGGGACAGCCGCGAGGGGTCCGGACCATCGCTGGAAACCACCAACGCTCCGGACCCCTCAGCACACCTCAACGCCCCAGCAGTTCCCCGCCGTTGCAGTGCAGGATCTCGCCGGTGACGAACCCGGCCTCGGGCGAGGCGAGGAAGTGCACCGCCGCCGCGACCTCCCCGGTCTCGCCGATCCGGCCGAGCAGGGTGCGCGCCGCCCGGCGGGCCACCTCGGCCTCGTCCAGCCGCGGCCCGAAGAACTCGGTGCCGGCCACCGTGCCCGGCGCGACGATGTTGGCGGTGATCCCCGAGGTGCCCAACTGGGCGGCCAGGAAGTGGTTCCAGGCGTGCAGCGAGGCCTTCGCCGCGCCGTAGGAGCCGGCCCCGCGCAGGGCGGCGATGGAGCTGATGGTGACGACCCGGCCGGAGCCCGGGGTGAGCCGGTCCCGGATCGACTCGGTGAGCAGCACCACGGTCAGCACGTTGCGCTCGAAGTCGCCGCGCCAGCGGGCCAGCAGGGCGTGCGGCCCGCCGCCGACCACGGTCTCCCGGCTGCCGGCGTTGTTCACCAGCACGTCGATCCGCTCGGGCAGTTCGGCCAGCGCGGCCTCCACCGCGTCCGGGTCGGCGAGGTCGCACACCAGCGGGGTGACGTTCGGCCCGAGGCCTGCCGCGGCCTTCTCCAGGACCTCACGACGGCGACCCACGATCACCACGTGCTCACCCGCTTCGGCGAACCGCCGCGCGACTTCGTACCCGATTCCCGTGCCACCGCCGGTGACGACGACGTTCCTGGCCATCTGCGCACTCCCTCCCCAGTTCCGCCGTCGCGCGACGAGGGGGCGCGACGGTCCGTACCGGAATGCCACGATTCCTATCACGCTCGGTTGCCGTGACTGCGGGGAGGGTGACGTCGTGCGCGAGGGAAGGTGTGATATGGGCGCGGTACGAAGCGCCTACGGAGCGTGGCGAGAGGCAGCTCACACCCCCCGGGCGTAACTTCTCGCACCCTGATACGTCTTAGGTTGGTAGTGCGGCAGTTTTTCCGCTGGGCGGGGCGCGACTAACGGCAACGCGTCCCGCGCTTCCAGCGGCTGTCGCCGACGGGGCTCCGGCGGGCCCCGGGAACGGTCGTCGAAACTCTCGACGGCCTTCGCGCACGGCGCCGGGGTGTGGCGGGCCAGGGACGCTTTGAGCGGCCGTCCCCGGTCGCAGTCGGCCCCGGAGTCGTGCGCCGTACGGTTCCGTCCCCGCGCTCCGGACCCTTCCGGATCGGGGAACGGGGACGCGAAGGGGCCCGGCCGCTCAGCAGCGGCCGGGCCCCTTTCGGTACGGTGCTACGTCAGCGCTGCTCGAGCTCGACGTAGTCGCGGATCGCGACGCCGGTGTAGATCTGGCGCGGGCGGCCGATCCGGCTGGTCGGGTCGTTGATCATCTCGTGCCAGTGGGCGATCCAGCCGGGCAGCCGGCCGAGGGCGAACAGCACGGTGAACATGCTGGTCGGGAAGCCCATGGCGCGGTAGATCAGGCCGGTGTAGAAGTCCACGTTCGGGTACAGCTTGCGCGAGATGAAGAAGTCGTCCTTGAGGGCGTGCTCCTCCAGCTTGAGCGCGATCTCCAGCAGCTCGTCGCTCTTGCCGAGCTGGCCGAGGACCTCGTGCGCCAGCAGCTTGACCTGCGCGGCGCGCGGGTCGAAGGCCTTGTAGACGCGGTGGCCGAAGCCCATCAGCTTGACGCCGGCTTCCTTGTTCTTCACCTTGGTGATGAACGCGTCGACGTCGCCGCCGTCCTTCTGGATGCTTTCCAGCATCTCCAGCACGGCCTGGTTGGCGCCGCCGTGCAGCGGGCCCCACAGCGCCGAGATGCCGGCCGAGATGGAGGCGAACAGGTTGGCGTGGCTGGAGCCGACCAGGCGCACGGTGGAGGTCGAGCAGTTCTGCTCGTGGTCCGCGTGCAGGATCAGCAGCTTGTCCAGCGCGTTGACGACGACCGGGTTGAGCTCGTAGTCCTCGGCCGGGACCGCGAAGGTCATCCGGAGGAGGTTCTCCACGTAGCTGAGGTCGTTGCGCGGGTAGACGAAGGGCTGGCCCATCGCCTTCTTGTACGCGTAGGCGGCGATCGTCGGCAGCTTGGCGAGCAGGCGGACGGTCGACAGGTGGCGCTGGTCGGCGTCGAACGGGTTGTGGCTCTCCGGGTAGAACGTGGAGAGCGCACCGACCACCGAGGACAGCATGGCCATCGGGTGGGCGTCCCGCGGGAAGCCCTGGAAGAAGCGCTTGACGTCCTCGTGCAGCAGCGTGTGCTGGGTGATCTCGCGGTTGAACTCCGCCAGCTGGTCCGCGTTGGGCAGCTCGCCGTTGATCAGGAGGTACGCGGTCTCGATGAAGCCGCCCTGTGCTGCGAGCTGCTCGATCGGGTAGCCGCGGTACCGCAGGATGCCGTTGTCGCCGTCCACGAAGGTGATCGCGGACTTGTACGCGGCGGTGTTACCGAAGCCGTTGTCCAGGGTGACCAGGCCGGTCTGCGGGAGCAGCTTCGAGATGTCGAAGCCGGCGTTGCCCGCAGTGCTCTCGACGACGGGGTACTCGTACTCGCCGTCCTGGTACCGCAGTACTACCGAGTTGTCGCTCACGTCTTCCTCACCGACGAAATGAATCCTCTTCCAAGGTGCCCTGACTGTCTCCACGATCCCCCATCCGGAGGACAGTCGCGCACCCGGGGTGGCCCGGAAGGGCCCGCCCCTACAAAACCTGCCGCCGCAGCCGGTACGAACCGGACAAGATCGGCACCACCCTAGGCTCTGCCGTAAATCTCTTCACGTCAAGAGAACATTAGAGGCAACCATCCTGCTGGATAATCATCCAGTTGCAAGTCGATGATCGAGCGCGGCATGCCGCCGACCTGCGCTGACGGCCCGCACGGCCTGCGCGATCGCCTTCCGTGACCCGACCAGCACCACGAGTTTCCTCGCCCTGGTCACGGCGGTGTAGAGCAGATTTCGCTGGAGCATCGTCCAAGCGGACATGGTGACCGGAATCACCACCACCGGGTACTCGCTGCCCTGCGAGCGGTGGATCGTCACCGCGTACGCGTGGACCAGCTCGTCCAGCTCGTCGAAGTCGTACGACACCTCCTCGTCCTCGTCGGTGAGCACCGTCAGCCGCTGATCGTCCACGCTGAGGGCGGTCACCACTCCCACTGTGCCGTTGAAGACGCCGTTCCGCCCCTTGTCGTAGTTGTTGCGGATCTGGGTGACCTTGTCCCCCACCCGGAATGTCCGCCCACCGAACCGCCGCTCCGCCAACCCCTCCCGGGCCGGCGTCACGGCCGCCTGCAACAGGGTGTTCAGGTTGCCCGCCCCGGCCGGTCCGCGGTGCATCGGCGCCAGCACCTGCACGTCCCGGCGCGGGTCGAAGCCGAACTTCTGCGGGATCCGGCGCGCCACCACGTCCACCGTCAGACCGGCCGCCCGCTCGGTGTCGTCCTCCACGAACAGGAAGAAGTCCGTCAGACCCTCCGTCAGCGGCGGCTTCCCCTCGTTGATCCGGTGCGCGTTGGTGACCACGCCCGACTGCTGCGCCTGCCGGAAGATCCTGGTCAGCCGCACCGACGGGATCGGCCCGTCCTGCGCCAGCAGGTCCCGCAGCACCTCGCCGGCCCCCACCGAGGGCAGCTGGTCCACGTCCCCCACGAACAGCAGGTGCGCCCCCGGCGGCACCGCCTTGACCAGCTTGTTCGCCAGGATCAGGTCCAACATCGAGGCCTCGTCCACCACCACCAGGTCCGCGTCCAACGGCCGGTCCCGGTCGTACGCGGCGTCGCCGCCCGGCTTCAGCTCCAGCAGCCGGTGCACCGTCGAGGCCTCCGCCCCGGTCAGCTCCGCCAGCCGCTTCGCCGCCCGCCCGGTCGGCGCCGCCAGCACCACCTTCGCCCGCTTGGCCAGCGCCATCGTCACGATCGACTTCACCGTGAACGACTTGCCGCAGCCCGGACCACCCGTCAGCACCGCGACCTTCTCGGTCAGCGCCAGCCGCACCGACTGCTCCTGCTCCGGCGCCAGCTCCGCGCCGGTCCGCCGGGCCAGCCACTCCAGCGCCGCCGGCCAGTCCACGTCCGCCGACCACGGCAACCGGTCGGAGTCCGAACGCAGCAGCCGCAGCAGCTGGTTGGCGAGCGAGATCTCCGCCCGGTGGAACGGCACCAGGTACACCGCGGTGATCGGCTCGCCCGCCTCCCCCGGCACCGTCTCGCGCACCACCCCCTCGGCCGCGACCAGCTCCGCCAGGCAGTCGATCACCAGCCCGACGTCCACCTGCAACAGCTTCACGCCGTCCGCGATCAGCCGCTCCTCCGGCAGGTAGCAGTGGCCCTGGTCGCTGCTCTGCGACAGCGCGTACTGCAGCCCGGCCTTCACCCGCTCCGGACTGTCATGCGGGATGCCCACCGCCTGGGCGATCCGGTCCGCCGTCAGGAAACCGATGCCCCAGACGTCCGCGGCCAGCTTGTACGGCTCGTTCTTCACCACCCCGATCGAGGCGTCGCCGTACTGCTTGTAGATCCGCACCGCCAGCGAGGTCGACACCCCGACCCCCTGGAGGAAGACCATCACCTCCTTGATCGCCTTCTGCTCCTCCCAGGCCTCGGCGATCTTCCTGGTGCGCTTCGGCCCCAGCCCCGGCACCTCGATCAGCCGGCCCGGTTCGTTCTCGATCACCTCCAGGGTGTCCACCCCGAAGCGCTCCACGATCCGCTCGGCGAACCGCGGACCGATCCCCTTGATCAGCCCCGAGCCCAGGTACCGCTGGATGCCCTGCACCGTGGCCGGCAGCACCGTCGTGTAGTTCTCCACCGTGAACTGCCGCCCGTACTGCGGGTGCGAACCCCACCGCCCGTGCAGCCGCAGCGACTCCCCGACCTGCGCGCCCAACAGCGCGCCCACCACCGTCAGCAGGTCGTTGGCGCCCCGGCCGGTGTCCACCCGGGCCACCGTGTAACCGGTCTCCTCGTTGGCGTAGGTGATCCGCTCCAGCACGCCCTCGACCTGCGCGAGCTGGCGCGCGGCCTGCTGCTCCTGCTGCCCCGCCTGCGCCTGCTTGCCCACCGGAGCCCCCTTCGACCGGTACGGGTGGACGATTCCGTTACGCACCGTACCGCCCGGCGCGGACAAGCCCCGCCGCCCCTTGACTCCTGCCGTGCACCGCCCCCGACAAGATGCCAGGCTGGAAGGTCCAAGGGGGTCGACCACCGCGCCCGTACGGGACCCGTCCGAGGAGCAGTGCCGCCATGCTCAACACCGACTTCCGCCCCGGTTCCCCGGACTGGCTCGACCTGAGCAGCCCCGACACCCGGGCCTCCGTCGACTTCTACACCGCCCTGTTCGGCTGGACCTTCGACTCGGCCGGCCCGGAAGCCGGCGGCTACGGCTTCTTCCAGCTCGACGGCCGCACCGCCGCCGCGCTCGGCCCGCTCACCGAGGACGGCGCGCTGCCCGGCTGGACGCTGTACTTCGCCACGGACGACGCCGACCGCACCACCGACCTCGTGGAACAGGCGGGCGGCCGGGTGCGGTACGCCCCCTTCGACGTCTTCACTGCAGGCCGGACGGCCGGCTACACCGACCCGACCGGCGCCGACTTCGCGGTCTGGCAACCGCACGACACCCGCGGCCTGGACGTCGTCAACGACCAGGTCAGCCTCTGCTGGGCCGAGTGCTACAGCGTCGACGCCGAACGGGCCAAGGCCTTCTACCGCACGGTCTTCGGCTGGCAGGAACAGGACGTCCCGCTCGGCGAGGTGCTCTACACCGTGCTCACCCCGGCCGGCGGCGGCACCGACGACGCCCACGGCGGCATCCTCCAGCTCGGCCCCGAGCACACCGCCCGCGGCACCGGCTCGCACTGGCTCCCCTACTTCGAGGTGCCCAACGTGGACGCCTCCCTCGCCATCGCCGACCGGCTCGGCGCGAAGGTCCGGATCCCCGCCACCGACGTGCACGGCGTCGGCCGCCTCGCCCAACTGCTCGACCCGCACGGAGCCGTCTTCGCCGTCATCACCAGTTCCGCGCCAACGGAGTGAGCGCGGGTCCAGGAGGGTCCGCCGGAGGCGCCGTAGCGGGGCGCTACGGGCGTAGACAGGGCCTTTGGGCCCGAGTCGGGCCCCGGAGGCTCCCTATCCTCTGATCATGACTGAAACAGCTGTTCTGACGATCCGACGGGCCACCGAGGCCGACCTGCCGGGGATCGTCGCCATGCTCGCCGACGACCCCCTGGGCGCGACCCGCGAGACCCCCGACGACCTGACCCCCTACCGCACCGCCTTCGCCCGCATCGACGGCGACCCGCACCAGCAGCTGGTCGTCGCCGAACGCGCCGGCCGCACCATCGGCACCCTGCAACTCACCCTCGTCCCGGGCCTCTCCCGGAGCGGCGCCACCCGCGCGATCATCGAGGCCGTCCGGGTCCACGCCGACGAACGCGGCAGCGGGCTCGGCACCGAACTGATCCGCTGGGCCGTCGAGCGCTCCCGCGAACTCGGCGCCGTCCTGGTCCAGCTCACCTCGGACGCCACGCGCACCGACGCGCACCGCTTCTACGAGCGGCTCGGCTTCACGGCGTCGCACCTCGGGTTCAAGCTCGATCTCCGGTGAACGCGAAAAGGCCCACCCGGTAACCCGGGTGGGCCTTTTCTGAAGAATTGTTCGGCGGCGTCCTACTCTCCCACAGGGTCCCCCCTGCAGTACCATCGGCGCTGTGAGGCTTAGCTTCCGGGTTC
>NZ_JBEOSV010000131.1:0-6379 GCF_040303245.1 Kitasatospora sp. NPDC096077
TGTCGCAATCCACACCGAGCCAGAAGGCCCTTACTCATTTCAAGACCACCCGACCGTGAACCCCGTCACCAACCTCTGTGGTCAGTACACCTAGCCCAGCCCCCGGCGGGCCAGCAGCGGCGCGGTCTCCGGCGCCCGGCCGACCACCGCGCGGAAGGACTCCAGCGGGTCCCGGCTGAACCCCCGCGCCAACAGCTCCCGCCGGAACAGCTCGCCGCTCTCCCGCACCGGGCGCCCGTTGGTCTCGAACCACTGCACGGTGTCCGCGTCCAGCACCTCCGACCAGATGTACGCGTAGTACCCGGCGCTGTAGCCGCTGGAGAAGATGTGCTGGAAGTACGGCGTGCGGTAGCGCGGCGGGATCGCCGGGAAGTCGATCCCGGCCGCCGCCAGCGCCCGCGCCTCGAACTTCTCGGCGTCCTCGACCGGTTGGCCCTCCGGCAGGGTGTGCCAGGCCCAGTCCAGCAGGGTCGCCGCCAGGTACTCGACGGTCCGGAAGCCCTCCCCGAAGCCCTCCGCCGCGGTCATCCGCTCGACCAGCTCGGTCGGCAGCGGCTCCCCGGTCGCGTGGTGGCGGGCGTAGTTGGCCAGCACCTCGGGCCGGACCATCCACATCTCGTTGACCTGCGAGGGGAACTCCACGAAGTCCCGCGGCACCGACGTGCCCGCGAACAGCGGGTACTCGACGTCCGAGAACAGCCCGTGCAGCGCGTGCCCGAACTCGTGGAACAGGGTGCGCACCTCGTCCCAGCTGAGCAGCGCCGGCTCACCGGGCGCCGGGCGCGGGACGTTGAGGTTGTTCAGCACCACCGGCCGCCGCCCGGTCAGCCGGGACTGGCCGACCAGCTCGTCCATCCAGGCGCCGCCGCGCTTGGAGGCCCGGGCGTGGAAGTCGCCGATGAACAGGCCCAGCGAGCGGCCGTCCTGCTCGAACACCTCGAAGATCCGGGCGTCCGGGTGGTGCGCCGTCAGCTCCGGCCGCTCGGTGAAGGTCAGCCCGTAGGCGAGCTCCGCGGCGAAGAACACGCCGTCCCGCAGCACCCGCTCCAGCTCGAAGTACGGGCGCAGCGCCGCAGCGTCCACCTGGTAGGAGGCCTGCCGGACCTTCTCCGAGTAGTACGCCCAGTCGTGCGCGGCGATCTCCCCGACCCCGTCCGCGGCCGCCACCTCGGCCAGCTCGGCGGCCTCCCGGCGGGCGTTCGCCAGCGCGGGCTCCACCAGCCGGGCGAGCAGGCCGGACACCGCCTCGACGGTGCCGGCCGTCTCGTCCGCCACCACGTACGCGGCGTGGCTCGGGTGGCCCAGCAGCGCGGCCCGCTCGGCGCGCAGCGCGGCCAGCCGGATCGCCAGCGGACCGTTCTCCTCGACGCCCCGGCCCAGCGAGGCCGCCAGCAGCCGCTCGCGCACCGAACGGTCGGCGAGCTGGGCCAGTTCGGGCTGGTTGGAGGGGCTCTTCAGGCTCAGTACGTACTTGCCCTCGTGGCCGAGCACCCGGGCGTTCTCCGCCGCACCGGCGATCGCGCCCTCGGAGAGTCCGACCAGCTCCTCGGCGGAGTCCACCACCAGCGCGGCGGCGCGGGTCGCCGCGTTCACGTTCTGCTGGAAGGTGGTGCCCAGCGCGGCGAGTTCGGCGTTCAGCCCGCGCAGCCGGACCTGCTCGGCCGCGCCCAGCCGGGCGCCGGAGCGGACGAACGCGGTATACCAGCGCTCCAGCAGCCGCAGCGACTCCGGGTCCAGCCCCAGCGCGGCCCGGTCCCCGTGCAGCGCCTCGATCCGGGCGAACAGCTCCTGGTCCAGGTGGATCGCGTCGTGGTGGGCGGCGAGCAGCGGGCTGACCTTCGCCTCCACTTCGTCCAGCAGCTCGGTGGTGTCGGAGGAGGACTGGTTGCGGAACACCGCGTCCACCCGGCGCAGCAGCGCGCCGGAGCGCTCCAGAGCCACCAGGGTGTTCTCGAAGGTCGGCCCGCCGGAGGTGCCGGTGATCGCCGCGATCTCGGCCAGCTGCTCAGCCATGCCACGCTCGTAGGCGGGCAGGTAGTGCTCCTCCCGGATCTCGGCGTAGGGAGGCAGTTCATAGACCAGTGGGCTGGCCGCGAAGAACGGGTTCTCGGTCATTCGCCGACCCTACGCGGTGTCGTGGCGCGTGCCCATAGACCCCCGGTCGTCGTTGTCAGACCCACCCGTTAACGTCGACGGCGCAGACCCGCGGGCCGCACACCCGCACCCCGACCGCACACCCGACCGCCCCCCGACCGACCGGGACCGACCCCGGTCGGACGCACCGAACCCACCCGGCCCCACCGGACCCATCGGAGAGGAGACGCCCGCCGTGGCCCCCAGAACCGCCCTCGTGCCCGACCCGCACGGCCCCGGCGGCCGCCTCCAGCCGCTGGACGACGCCGGCCGCCCGCTCGGCCCGCCGGAGGCGGTCCGCGACCTCGCCGCGGCCGTCGCCGCCCGGGAGGCCGCCGGCCATGACGGTTCACCGGCGCCGCGCTGGGTCTGGGCCTCCGCCGACTCCGGGTACGCCCCGCTGCTGCCCCGGCTGCCCGACCGGCTCGCCCGCTGCCACGACCTCCGGCTGGTCGAGGCCCTGCTGGTGGGCCACGAGGGCCGCTTCGGCGCGCCGCGCTCGCTGGGCGCCGCCTGGGCCCGGCTGCGCGGCCTGGCCGTCCCGGACGACCTGCCCGAACCGGGGCTCGCCGACGCGGACGACGGGCAGGACACCCTGTTCGCCCCCGACCGGCTGCAACTCCCGCCCGGCGCCGACCCCTTGGACGCGGTGGTCGCCGTGCACGCCGATCAGCAGCAGCGGATCGCCGCCATCACCGACCCGGCCGCCCGGCAGCGCTTCCGGCTGCTGGTCGCCGCCGAGTCGGCGGGCGCCCTGGTCGCCGCCGAGATCGCGCACGACGGCCTGCCCTGGCGCTCCGACGTCCACGACCGGCTGCTCACCGACCTGCTCGGCCCCCGCCCCACCGTCCCCGGCACCCAGCCCAGGGTGCTGGCCGACCTCGCCGTCGAACTCCAGCAGTCCCTCGGCGCCAAGCCGTTCAACCCCGACTCGCACACCCAGGTGCTGCGCGCCTTCGCCGAGGCCGGCGTCCAGCTCGGCTCCACCCGCTCCTGGGAGCTCAAGGGGATCGACCACCCGGCCGCCCAGCTGCTGGTCCGCTACAAGGAGCTGGCCCGGATCCACGTCGCCCACGGCTGGGCCTGGCAGGACGCCTGGGCCCGCGGCGGGCGCTTCCGGCCCGAGTACGTGGTCGGCGGCGTGGTGTCCGGCCGCTGGGCCAGCCGCGGCGGCGGCGCCCTGCAGATCCCGCGCATCCTGCGCCGGGCCGTGGTCGCCGACCCGGGCTGGGTGCTGGTGGTCGCCGACGCCGCCCAGCTGGAGCCCCGGGTGCTCGCCGCGCTCTCCCAGGACGCCGGGCTGGCCCGCACCGCCGCCGGCGGCGACCTCTACGAGGCACTCGCCGCCAGCGCCTTCCAGGGCGACCGCGACAAGGCCAAGCTCGGCCTGCTCGGTGCCATGTACGGGCAGACCAGCGGCGACATCGGCCCGCTGCTGAACACCCTGCGCCGCCGCTACCCGGCCGCGATGGGCTACGTCGAGGCCGCCGCCCGCACCGGCGAGGACGGCGGCGTGGTCACCTCCCGGCTCGGCCGGGTCTGCCCGCCCGCCTCCGCCGCCTTCCTCGACCTCACCGAGGCCGACACGGCCGGCGAGACCGGCGGCCGCACCGCCCGCGCCCGCGGCCGGTTCACCCGCAACTTCGTCATCCAGGCCAGCGCCGCCGACTGGGCGCTCGCCCTGCTGGCGGCGCTGCGCCGCCGGCTGAACGACCTGCCGACGGCCGTCCCGGCGGACCGCCCGCACCTGGTGTTCTTCCAGCACGACGAGGTGATCGTGCACACCCCGGCCAATCTGGCCGAGGCGGTGGTCGAGGCCGTCACCGAGGCCGCCGACGAGGCCCGGCGGCTGGTCTTCGGCGACACCCCGGTGCGCTTCCCGCTCAGCACCGCGGTGGTGGACTGCTACGCGGACGCGAAGTAGCCGCGCGAAGTAGCCGCGCGAGGTAGCCCGCGGACGCCGGGCGGCTACCGGAGCTTGCGGAACGACCGCGCCTCCTCGGCGGCCGCGACCACCTCGGCCAGTCCCGCCCCGGCCGAGGCGGTGACGGCGGCGGCCACCGCGCCCTCCACGAACGGCGCGTCCACCAGCCGTACGTCCGGCCGCGGTTCGTCCTCCAGCACGGTCGCGGCGGTGAGCACCGAACTGCCGAGATCCGGCAGCACCACCACGCCCGCACCGCCGTCCGCCGCCACGACCGCCCCGGCGATCAGCTCGTAACTGGTGCCCAGCCCGCCGTCCTCCGTCCCGGCCGCGACCACCACCCGCACGCCGTCCGAGGTGAGTTCGCCGAGCAACTCGCGCAGCCCCTCCGCGAGTCGAGCGCTGTGCGAAACCAGAACAATGCCCACGTGTCCGCTCATGCGGCCGACCCTACGGCGCCGCCGCACTACTCCGGGAGAGTGACCTGAATCGCGCGTGTCGCACCCCGTGCCCGCACCCCCCGTCCGGCGTAGCGTCGGGTCCGGCAGCGTCCGCAGCCGTGTCGCCCGTCCCCGTCGAGGTCACCCAAGGGAGCGAAGAGCGTTGAAGAAGCTGATCAACACCCCGGAGAGCGTCCTGGAGGACGCCCTGGCCGGAGTCGCCGCCGCCCACCCCGAGCTGACGGTGGACATCCCCAACCGGGTGATCACCCGGGCCGTCCGCCCGGCCGGTCCCAAGGTCGCGCTGATCTCCGGCGGCGGTTCCGGCCACGAGCCGCTGCACGGCGGCTTCGTCGGCCCCGGCATGCTCGACGCCGCCTGCCCCGGCGAGGTGTTCACCTCCCCCGTCCCGGACCAGATGCTGGCCGCCGCCAAGGCGGTGGAGAGCGGCGCCGGGGTGGTCTTCGTGGTGAAGAACTACACCGGCGACGTGATGAACTTCGAGCTCGCCGCCGAACTGGCCGCCGAGGAGGGCCTGGAGGTCCGCACCGTCCTGGTCAACGACGACGTCGCGGTCGAGGACTCCACCTGGACCGCCGGCCGCCGGGGCACCGGCGCGACCGTCCTGGTCGAGAAGACGGCCGGCGCGCTGGCCGAACGCGGCGCCGGACTGGACGAGGTGGCCGCCCTCGGCGAGCGGGTCAACGCCGCCTCCCGGTCGTTCGCGATCGCCCTCACCGCGGCCACCGTCCCGGCCGCCGGCAAGCCCGGCTTCGACCTGCCCGAGGACGAGATCGAGGTCGGCGTCGGCATCCACGGCGAGCCCGGCCGCCGCCGGGAGAAGCTCCGCCCGGCCCGCGAACTGGCCGCCGAGGTGGTCGAGACCATCCTCACCGACCACCACCTGACCCCAGGTGACGAGGTGATCGCCCTGCTCAACGGCCTGGGCGCGACCTCGCTGCTGGAGCTGTACGTGGTCTACGGCGAGGTCGCCGCCCGGCTCGCCGAGCGCGGCATCACGGTGGCTCGCAGCCTGGTCGGCAACTACGTCACCAGCCTCGACATGGCGGGCTTCTCGCTCACCCTCACCAAGGCCGACACCGAGCTGCTGGAGCTCTGGGACGCCCCGGTCGACACCCCCGCGCTCAAGCGGGCCTGAAGGGAGACGGCATGGACTTCGACACCACCCTCGCCGAGGCCTGGATCCGCGCGATCGCCGCGGCCGTCGAGAAGGAGCAGGCCCGGCTCACCGAACTGGACTCGGCGATCGGCGACGGCGACCACGGCAGCAACCTCCGACGCGGCTTCGCCGCCGTCCTCACCGCCCTGGACGGCCCCCGGCCGGTCGGCCCCGGCGCGGTGCTGACCAAGACCGGCACCACCCTGATCTCCAAGGTCGGCGGCGCCTCCGGCCCGCTGTACGGCAAGGCCTTCCGCGCCGTCGGCGCCGCCCTGCCCGAGCCCGCCGGCCCGGCCGCCGTCGCCGAGGCCCTGGCGGCCGGCCTGGACGCGGTCCGCGCCCTCGGCAAGGCCGAACCGGGCGACAAGACCATCGTGGACGCCTGGACCCCGGCCGTCGCCGCCTTCCGCAGCGCGGCCGCCGCCGGCGCCTCCCTCCCGGAGGCTGCCGACGCCGCCGCCGAAGCCGCCGAACGGGGCGCCCGGGACACCGTCCCCCTCCAGGCCCGCAAGGGCCGCGCCTCCTACCTCGGCGAACGCAGCATCGGCCACCAGGACCCCGGCGCCACCTCCACCGCGCTCATCTTCCGCACCCTCGCCGACACCACCGCCGCCTGACAGTGAGGATGTTCATGAGCGGTTCCCGGACAGGTCTGACCCACCGCCTGACTGACCTCGGGTCCTCAACGGGATCTGTCGGCCT
>NZ_JBEOSV010000132.1:0-6160 GCF_040303245.1 Kitasatospora sp. NPDC096077
TACATCGGTCAACCGCACCGCGTGGTAGGGGAGTTGACCAACAGCGACATCATCACCGAACAGACCTTCTGGGTGGGCGTCTACCCGGCCCTGACCGACGAGATGCTCGACTACGTCGTCTCCTCGATCAAGGAATACGTCGGCGCGTCGGCCGCCTGAGCGGGCGGCCCCACCTCGAAGGGAGTGATCCATGGAGATCATCGGAAACGGCTTCATCGCGCGAAGTCTCCAGCCGATCGCGGAGAAGTACCCGGACACGGTCGTCCTCGCGGCCGGCGTGTCCTGGGCCAGCGGCACCGCCGCCGCCGACTTCGACCGGGAGGCCCGGCTGCTGCACCGGACCGCCGCCGACTGCCGCCGCACGGGCCGGCGCCTGCTGTTCTTCTCCACGGCCGCCACCGGCATGTACGGGCTGGTGGACGGGCCGGGCCGGGAGGACCTCCCGGTCATCCCCTGCACGCCCTACGGCGTGCACAAGCTGGCGCTGGAGGAGCAGCTGCGCGACTCGGGCGCGGACCACCTGGTGCTCCGGCTCGGACACCTGGTCGGCCCCGGACAGCCGGCCCACCAGCTGCTGCCCACGCTGGTCCGGCAGATCCGCGACGGCGACGTCCGGATCCACCGCGGCGCGGCCCGCGACCTGATCGACGTCGCCGACGTGGTCACCGTCATCGACCGGCTGCTCGCCCAGGACCTCTCCGGCGAGATCGTCAACGTCGCCTCCGGCGAGGCCGTACCGGTGGAGCTGATCGTCGACCGGCTGGAACTGGGGCTCGGCTGCACCGCCCGCCGCCACTACCAGGACGCCGGCACCCACCACGTCATCGCCATCGACAAGCTGCGCGCCCTCGTCCCGGAGACCGACCGGCTGGGCTTCGGCCCGCGCTACTTCGAGCGGATCGTCGACGACTTCGCCGCCACGGTCGTCGCCGCGACCGCGTCCTGACGACCGGGCCCCCACCGCCCGCCCCTGGAGAAACCTGATGCGTGTCCTGTTCACCGTGTTTCCCGCCACGGCCCACGTCTACCCGATCGTGCCGCTGGCCTGGGCCCTGCAGAACGCCGGCCACGACGTGCGGGTGGCCATCCACCCGGACGCCGTCGACCTGGTCACGGACGCGGGCCTGACCGCGATCCCGCTCGGCCGGCGGGAGATCCTCTCCAGTGTGGTCGAGTTCAACTCGAACCTCGACCTGCTCGACGGGCTGGACGACAGCTACGTCCTGGACACCGGTGCGGAGACCCCGCGCTGGGAGGCGCAGTGGCACGGCATGACCCAGGTGCTGTCCATGTTCACCCCGCTGCTGCAGGACCTGGTCGACCTCGCCGAGCGCTGGCGGCCCGACCTGGTGCTCTGGGACCCGTTCTGCCCGGTCGCCGCCGTCGCCGCCCGGATCACCGGCGCCGCCCAGGCCCGGATCCTGTGGGGCCAGGACAACATCGCCTGGCTGCGCACCAAGTCCAAGCAGCAGCTGGCGGCCCGCGGCGCCATGCCCGGCGAGGACCCGGTCAACACCCTGATGGCCCCGATGCTGAGCCGCTACGGCCTGGACTACGACGACGAGCTGCTGCTCGGCCAGTGGACCATCGACCCGATGCCGGCCGGGATGCGGCTGCCGCTCGACCTGCCCTACCAGACCCTGCGCCGGGTGCCCTACAACGGGGCGGCCGTCGTCCCGGACTGGGTGCTGGACCGGCTGGACCGCCCGCGGGTCTGCCTCACCCTCGGCGTCGGCGGCCGGGGCCGGCAGGTCTTCCGGGAGAGCGGCGTCTCCTTCCCGGAGATCGTCGCCACGCTCTCCGAGCTCGACATCGAGCTGGTCGCCACCATCGACGCCAAGCAGCGCGAGCAGGTCACCACGGTGCCCGACAACGTCCGGCTGGTCGACTACGTCCCGCTCAGCCAGCTGCTGCCGACCTGCTCGGCGATCATCCACCACGGCGGCGGCGGCACCTTCGCCGCGGCGGTGGCCCACCAGGTGCCGCAGCTGATCACGCCCATGCCGTTCTGGGGCGAGCACATCACCGCCCAGTACGTGGCCGACCGGGGCGCCGGCCTGGTCATCCCCAGCGCCGAACTGACCGCCGGGAAGCTGCGCGACCAGCTCTCCCGACTCCTGACGGAGCCCGCGTTCGGCGACGGCGTGGCCACCCTGTACCGGGAGATGCGCGAAGCCCCCGGCCCGGCCGAACTGGTCCCGGTCCTGGAGGACCTGACCACCAAGCACCGCAGCTGACCAGCTGCCTGTCGGAAGGAGAGATCCGCCATGTCCACACCCCTCCCCCGTCTCGCCCTCATCGTGGGCAGCACCCGGACCGGCCGGCTGGGCAACACCGTCGCCCGCTGGTTCCTCGACCGGGCGACCGGCGCCGGCTACCGGGACGTCGACGTCATCGACCTCGCCGAGGCCGACCTGCCCGTGGTGATGCAGGAGTTCGGGGCGACCTCCCGCCCCGCCGCCGTCGAGGCGCTCTCGGTCCGGCTCGCCGCCGCCGAGGCGTTCGTGGTCGTGACGCCCGAGTACAACCACAGCTTCCCGGCCCCGCTGAAGAACGCCATCGACTGGTACCGGAACGAGTGGCACGCCAAGCCGGTCGGCTTCGTCTCCTACGGAGGGATCTCCGGCGGCCTGCGCGCGGCGGAACAGCTGCGCCCGGTCTTCGCCGAGGTCCACGCGGTCACCGTGCGGGACAGCGTCAGCTTCCACCACGCCTGGGAGCAGTTCGGACCGGACGGCCACCCGGTCGACCCGGCCGGGTGCAACCAGGCGGCCAAGACCATGCTGGACCAGCTCGACTGGTGGGCCCAGGCGCTCAACGAGGCCCGCGCCAAGCGCCCGTACAGCGCATGACGGCCGGGAAGCGGGGCACCGCGCCGACCGCCCTGGCCGAGGCCGCCGAGCAGGTCGCCCGGGTGGCCGGCGAGCACGCCGCCGCCTCGGAGCGGACCCGGACGCTGCACCCCGCGGTCGTCGACGCGATCCGCGGGGCCGGCTTCGCCCGGCACTTCGTGCCCACCGGGTACGGGGGCACCGGCGGCGGGGTGCTGGACCTGACCCGGGCCCTGGTCACCGTCGGCGAGCAGTGCGCCGCCGCCTCCTGGAGCGCCTCCATCGTCGCGGGCCTGAGCCGGATGACGGGCTTCCTGCCCGAGGCCGGACGCGCCCGCGTCTGGCAGGACGGCCCGGACGCCCTGGTGGTCGGCTCGCTCGCGCCGGTCGGCCGGGCCGTGCCGACCGGGGACGGCTGGCAGCTGTCCGGGACCTGGCCCTCGATCAGCGTGGTCGACCACTGCGACTGGGCCCTGTTCCGGGCCGTGGTCGGCGGCGACCCCAAGCACACCCGGGTGTTCGCCGTGCCCCGGGCCGACTTCCTGGTCAAGGACACCTGGACCACCATCGGCATGTGCGGCACCGGCAGCAACACCGTGGTGGTCGACGAGGTCCTGGTCCCGGAGGAACTGACCTTCCCCGCCGACGACCTGCTGAACGGCCGGCCGGACGCGGACCAGCCCTACCACCGGATCCCGCTCCAGGGCGTCAACGGACTGCTGTTCGCCGCCCCCGCCCTGGGCGCGGCCCGCGGGGCCTACGCCCACTGGTCGGGCTACGCCGGCGAGAAGATCCGCAGCCTGCCGGCCAAGCCCGGTGGCTCGGGGCCCAGCCGCACCCACTACGCGACCACCCTGGCCCGCTGCGCGGGAGAGCTCGACACGGTCGAGCTGCTGCTGGAGCGCGTCGCCAGGACCGCCGAGCAGGCCGGCGGGCCCGGCCCGCTGGAGGTGGCGCGCAACAGCCGGGACTGCGCGCTGGCGAGCGAACTGCTGGTGACCGCGGTCAACCGGATGTTCGGCAATGCCGGCACCAGCGGCCAGTCGACGACCAGCCCGCTCCAGCGCTTCTGGCGGGACGTCAACAGCGCCGTCACCCACGTCGGCCTCCAGTTCGAGCCGGCCGCCCTCGGGTACGCCGCGCTGGCCGCCGGGCAGTAGCCGGCGGCCGGCCGGTTCCGGGCCGCTTCCGAGCCGGTTCTGAGCCGGAACCGGCCCGGGTCAGCCCGTGAGCCGGGCCCGGAGCTCGCGCTTGAGCAGCTTGCCGCTCTGGTTGCGCGGCAGCTCGTCGACGAAGTGGACGTGCTTCGGGACCTTGAACGGCGCCAGCCGGCCCCGGACGTGGGCGATCAGCTCCGCCGCCGTGGGTGCGGCCGGGCCGGGGCGGAGCACCACGAAGGCGGTGACCGCCTCGATCCACTTCTCGTCGGGCGCGCCGACCACCGCGACCTCCGCCACGGCGGCATGGCTGTACACCGCCTCCTCGACCTCCCGGGAGGCGACCAGCACCCCACCGGTGTTGATCACGTCCTTGATCCGGTCGACCACGGTGAGGTAGCCCGCCTCGTCGGCGACCACCAGGTCCCCGGAGTGGAACCAGCCGCCCCGGAAGGCCTCGGCGGTCTGCTCGGGCGCGTCCCAGTAGCCCAGGCACAGCTGCGGCGAGCGGTAGACGATCTCGCCGGGGGTGCCGGGCGGCACCTCGACGCCCGCCCGGTCGACGATCCGGGCCTCCACGAAGAGCACCGGACGGCCGCAGGAGGCCGGCCGGTCCCGGTGCTCCTCCGGCCGCAGCACGGTGGTCAGCGGCCCGGCCTCGGACTGGCCGAAGCAGTTGTAGAAGCCCACCTGCGGGTAGCGCTCGCGCAGCCGGTCCAGCACGGCCACCGGCATGGCCGAGGCGCCGTACTGCGCCTTGCGCAGCGAGGACAGGTCGCGCCGGTCCAGGTCCGGGTGGTCGGCGAGCGGCACCCAGACCGTCGGCGCCAGGAACAGCGAGCCGATCCGGTCCGCCTCGATCCGCCGCAGCAGCTCGGGGACGTCGGGTGTCTCCAGCAGCAGCACCGAGGCCCCGACGGCGAGGTAGGGCAGCAGGAAGACCTGCATGGCGGCCGAGTGGTAGAGCGGCATGCAGATCAGCGGGCGGTCGTCCTCGTGCAGGTCGAGGGCGTGGATGGTGGACAGGTAGGCGTGCACCAGGGCGCGGTGGGTCATCATCGCGCCCTTGGGCCGCGAGGTGGTGCCGGAGGTGTACAGCAGCTGGACGAGGTCGGTGTCCGCCGTCCCGGCGTCCAGCTCGGGCACCGGACCGGCCAGCGCGACGCCCAGCAGGTCGGCGTCGGCCCCGCCGTCGTGCAGCGGCAGCAGGTGCTCGACGGCCAGTCCGGCCCGGACCCGTTCGACCTCGGGGAGCAGCGCCGGGTCGACCAGCACCGCCCGACTGCCGGACTGGCCGAGCAGGTGCCGCAGCTCCTCCCCGGTGAGGGCGTGGTTCACCGGGACGTGCACCAGCCCGGCCCGGGCGCAGGCGAGGAAGCCGATCGCGTACGCGTCGGAGTTGCGCCCGTACGCCGCGACCCGGTCGCCGGGGCGCAGGCCCAGCGCCAGCAGGTGCCCGGCCGCGCGGCTGACCGCCTCGTCCAGCCGCCGGTACGTCCAGCTGCGCTCGGCGAAGGTGAGCGCCGTGCGGTCGGGGGAGCGGCGGGCGCTGCGGCGCAGCAGTCCGTCGACGGTGTCGGCTCGGGGGTCGGTCATGCGTGCGGTCTCGCTTCCGGGTGCGGGGGCGGGGCGGCAGGGCTCGGTCCGGACGGCCGGACCGCAGCAGCAGCCTGCCCACTCCGGGCCGCGCGCACCAGGGGGTGCTGGCCCCAGGGGTGCAAAACCGCGTCAAGACCTCCACCGTTCGTGTACAGCCGCCCGGGCGCGGAGGACAATCGACACAGGCGGGGAGTCCGACGAGGAGGACGGCGATGAAGAGCCTTGAACGCCGCTACGCGGTGACCCTGCCCGGGCCGGTCTGCGGGCACGCCCCACCGGCCGTCGTCGTGGTGCACCGCACCGACGCCCTGGGCCCCGGCGGCGGGCCGGTCTGGGCGAGCTCCGACGGCACGCTCCGGGTGGAGATCACCGGAGAGGTGGCCACCGTCCTGAGCGCCCCCGTCGGCACGGCCCCGCACCCCTGCCTGCACGCCGTCCCCCTGCCCGACCGGGTGGTGCCGGCCTAGGGTGTGTCTGGCAATTCCCGCCGGGCGCGCGACGCCGGGGCACGCGCCTCGCCGCGTTGTCGTCGGTCGCCGATGCTCCGCATGGACTCCCTCCTCCGCCTTGCGA
>NZ_JBEOSV010000133.1:0-5193 GCF_040303245.1 Kitasatospora sp. NPDC096077
GACGATCTTCGCGGAGGTGGTGGCGCGGGTGGGGGCGGCCGCGTTAGAGCTTGCGAAGTCCACTGAGGACCCTTTCGAGCAGCGTGACGTCGGGCTGGTTTCCGGTTTCGCCCCCGGAAGCGGGCTGGTGGATGGCGACCAGACCGGCCTCGGCCAGGTCGGCCACGAGGATGCGGGCCACACCCAGGGGAAGGGAGAGCAGCGCCGACACCTCGGCGACGGACTTGACCTCCCTGCACAGCGTGCAGATCCGCTGGTGCTCCGGGAGGAGGGTGGCCAGGCGCTGCGGGTCGACGTCGGCGGAGACCAGGGCCTCCAGCGCGAGTTCGTAGCGGGGCCGGGTGCGACCGCCGGTCATGGCGAACGGCCGGATCAGCGGGCCGGAGTCCGGCTCGTCCTCGAACTCCTCGACGTGCCCGGGCTCCTGGGTCGACCGCCGGCCGGGGGCCGGCACCGGTGCCGGGCCGGGCGGTGCCGGGTAGCCGGGCGGCGGGGTGTCGAAGGCGGGCTGTGGGCCGGGGTACTGGCCGTACTGGCCGTACTGCTCCTCGGGCCGGGGGTACGGGTGCTGCTGGGGCTGCTGCCCGTACTGGTGCCGACCGTAATGCTGACCGTGGCCGGCGCCGGGTGCTCCGAAGGCGTCATGGCCTGTGCCAGGGTACGGAACGCCGTACTGGCCGCTGCGGTCGTCGGGCGGTGTCACGGTTCCTCTCCTCACAAGGTGCGGCGGTGCGGTGCGAGCTTCGGTACGAGTCCGGAGCCGGTGGTGCGAAGGCCGTACAACGTCCGAACCCGAGCCCGCCGAAGCGGGCCCGGGAAGGACGCGGAGGTACTTCGAATACCTGGACGGTATCCGACGAACCGTCAGTGCAGGAGACTGCCCTGGAGTTCCGCGCGGAGTGCGGGGGTGAGGACGGCGCCGGCCCGGTCGACGAGCAGGGCCATCTCGTACCCGACCAGACCGATGTCGGAGTCGGGGGAGGCGAGGACGGCGAGGGCGGAGCCGTCGCTGATGGCCATCAGGAACAGGAACCCGCGCTCCATCTCGACGACGGTCTGGTTGACCTCGCCGCCTTCGAAGATCCGGCTGGCGCCGGAGGTGAGGGAGGTGAGGCCGGAGGCGACGGCGGCGAGCTGGTCGGCGCGGTCGCGCGGGAAGCCTTCCGACATGCACAGCAGGAGGCCGTCCGCGGAGACCACCACGGTGTGGGACACCCCGGGGGTGTTGTCCACGAAATTGGTGATCAGCCAGTTCAGGTTCTGTGCGGCCTGGCTCATCTGAGTCAACTCAACGCTCCTGGTGGTTCGAGCCGCCGAAGAGATCGGTGCTCCGGTTCTGTCCGTTGCCGGACTGGTCTACCTGATCGGGGTCGATCCGGAAGCTTCCGGTGTTGCCGGCGCTGCGGCCCTGCTCCACACCGCGGCGCAGGTTGGTGAGGCGGCCACGGACCTCCTCGGGGCTGCGGGAGACCTGCGGCCCTTCCTGCGGGGTGGGCTTGGCGTTGCCGGGCACCAGGTTCTGCTTGGGCACCCGTCGGGGCAGACCGGCCCCGGTGGTGCCGGCGGACGAGGGCTCGCGCAGCTGCTCGGCGCGCTGCCAGTCGCCGTCGTTCGGCGACTGCCAGGGGGAGGCGGTCGGGCCGGTCGGGCCGTATCCGCCCAGTGCGGACACGTCGTGGCCGCGGGTCTCGTTGGACGACGAGGTGTCCTTGGCGCCGGCGAACCAGTTCGGGGTCTCCCCGGACGGGTTGCCGCCGGCCGGGGCGGCACCCAGGTTGCCGCCCGCCAGCTGCTGGCCGGGGCGGCGCTGGGGCAGCCCGGACGGCAGGGTGGCGGCGGGTTCGGCGGCGGGCAGAGCGGGCGGCTCCGGGGTGTACGGGTGGCCGCTGGGGGCCTCCTCGACCCGGTGGCCGTAGCCGTCCTGGGCGTACTCGTCCTGCTGGTAGCCGCCCTGGTCGTAGCCGTACTGGTCGTCGGCGTAGCCGTCCTGCCGGTAGCCCTGCTGCGGGTACTGGCCGTAGCCGTCCTGGGCGTACTCGTCCTGCTGGTAGCCGCCCTGGTCGTAGCCGTACTGCTCGTCCTGGTAGCCGTCCGGCTGGAACTCGCCCTGCTGGTAGCCCTGCTGCGGGGCGTACGGGTCGTAGCCCTGCTGGAAGTCCTCCTCGACCTCGGCGTCCAGCACCTGCTCGTGCGGGGCGCCGTCCAGGGCCGCGCGGCGGACCTGGTCGAGGCGCTGCGAGCGCTGGACGGACTCCAGGGCCGGGCTGAAGCCGGAGGAGCCGGCGTTGCCGATGCCGGTGAGGTGGTCGTCGAAGCCCAGTTCGGCGGCGCTGCGGCCGGCGTTCTGGTCCGGGGCCCACGGAGAGCTCGGCTCCTGGTCGGCGAAGATCCGGGAGACGGTGAACTGCTCCTCCGGCTCCGGCGCGATCGCGGACTTGGTGACGAACGGCGGGAGCATGACCAGCGAGGTGGTGCCGGCCGACTCACCGGACGGGCGCAGCTGGACGCGGATGTCGTGCCGCTGGGACAGCCGGCCGACCACGAAGAGGCCCATGCGGCGGGAGATGGTGGCGTCGACCGTGGGCGGCTCGGCCAGCTTCTCGTTGATCTCCGCGAAGTCGTCGGCGGTGAGGCCGATGCCCTTGTCGTGGATCTCGACCAGCACCCGGCCGTCCGGCAGGCGGGTCGCGTTGACCAGCACCCGGGTCTGCGGGCTGGAGAACGAGGTGGCGTTCTCCAGCAGCTCGGCGAGCAGGTGGACGAGGTCGGTCACGGCGGCGCCGACGACCTCGACCTCGGGGATGCCGGACAGCTCGACGCGCTCGTACTGCTCCACCTCGGAGGCGGCGGCGCGCAGCACGTCGACCAGCGGGACCGGGGTGTTCCAGCGGCGGCCGGCCTCCTCGCCCGCGAGGACGAGCAGGTTCTCACCGTTGCGGCGCATGCGGGTCGCGAGGTGGTCCAGCTTGAAGAGGTTCTCCAGCTGGTCCGGGTCGGCCTCGTTGTTCTCCAGGTCGGTGATCAGCGCCAGCTGGCGCTGGATCAGGCCCTGGCTGCGGCGCGAGAGGTTGGTGAAGATCGCGTTGACGTTCCCTCGCAGCAGGGCCTGCTCGGCGGCGAGCGCCACGGCCTGCTGGTGGACCTGGTCGAAGGCCCGGGCGACTTCGCCGATCTCGTCCTTGCCGTGCAGCGGGATCGCGGTCACCGAGGTGTCGACCCGGTCGGGGTCGGTCTTGGAGAGCTTCTCGACCAGGTCCGGCAGGCGGTGGTCGGCGATCTCCAGGGCGGCGCTGCGCAGGGTGCGCATGCCGAGGATCATCGAGCGGGCGACGTAGCCGGTGAGCAGGCCGGCCAGGATCAGCGCGGCGACGACGATGACCGTGTTGAGGATGGCGTCGTAGAGCGCGTTGTCCTTGAGGTTGCGGGAGTCGGTGAGGACGTCGTCCAGCAGCGCGACTTCGGTGTTCCGCAGGGCCTGGATGTGGGTTCCGGCGGCCTGGTTCCAGTTGTCCGGGGTCAGACCGGAGGCCTTGGCCTCGTTGTAGGCGGCGTCGGCCGCGGCCTTGCCCTTCTGCTGCCCGGCGGCGGCGGCCTCGGCGTAGTTGCCGGCCAGCGCGAGCAGGGTCTGCATGGTGGGCGCGGTGCCGTTCGGCATCTTGTAGGCCGAGCGGTCCTGGGCGTTGGCCAGGGCGACCTGGGCGTCACCGTACTTCCGGGCGTCCGCGGGGTCGGCACCGGTGTTGAACTCGGACAGCGAGACCTGTTCCAGCTTCTCCGAGACCAGGATGCTCTGGGTCATGTCCTGGTTCTCGTACCGCGTGGTGGCGTTCTGCGAGATGCCGACCAGCAGGTTGAGCATCAGCGCGCGCTGGGTCGAGGAGGCGGCCTTGGCCAGCGACATCGCGTAGATCGCGCGACCCTTGCTGGTGGCGTTGGCGGAGCCGTTGCCGACCGAGTTGTCGTAGGCCAGCAGCGGCGCGTACATCGCCGAGTAGGCGTTGGTGGTGGCGCTGGCGAACAGCTCCTTGCTGAACGCGACCTGGCGCAGGTGCGGGAGGTTGACCACCAGGGTCTCGAAGGCCTCGTGGCGGCGCGGGAGCTCGCCGGACTTGTCGGAGGCGTTGTAGGCGGCCTCGTAGGCCTTCAGTGCCGCGTCGGTGTCGGCGCGGCGCTTGGTGACCTCGTTGTTCGGGTCCTGGCCGGTGAGCAGGGGTATCAGGGTCTTGTCGCGCTCGTTCTCGAGCGCCTCGGCGAGTTCGGTCGCCGCCTTGGCCAGCTCGGCGGTCTTCTCGGCGCGGGAGGCCTTGATGTAGCCGTCGACCGAGGTGTTCACTCGCAGACCGCCGAAGACGAGACTGATGATCACGGGGATCAGCAGGATCGCGATCAGTCGGGTCGGCACGCGCCAGTTGCGCGGACGGAGGAAGTCGTACCGGCTGGAGCCGCCGTCGCCCGCCGCACCGGCGCCCGGACGCGGTTCACCGGGAACCGTCGGGGGCTTGGCGGCTGGGATGGCCTGGGTGCGCTCCTCGGTGGGAGTGAACGCGGAGAATCCGGCCTGTTCCGCGGCGGTGCCGTTCGGCTCGCTCTGGCGGGGCTCGGAGCGCCGCTGCGGGGCGGGTTGCTGCTTACGCCTCACTCGACTACTACCTCTCGGCCGACTTGCCGGCCATGGATCAATCCAGCGCTACCCCCGGGGCCCTGGCCCGTCGCCGGAGGACCGGCGCGGAAATATTCAGGGGTAGCTGGAATTTCAGCACGTGCAGGGATGGGGGACAAACAGCCGTCGCAAGGCACCCGCGGCGGAACAATACGGACAATCAACGACATGACGGAGCAAAACCGTGGTCATCTGGCGCTGAGTGACGCTGATTCGCCACTCTGCGTCATTGTTGATCACAAAATGCCTACCGAACTGTTATCCGCTGCTTATACACGGGTCTTGCGCGCGGCCCCGGGAGGACACCGGCCGGTAAAGCACCGCCGCCCCGGCGACCCGTCAGTGTGACGGCTCACCGGGGCCTCACGGTTCCTGTGACTCGCGCCTCGCCGTGCTCGCGCACTCGCCGGGTCGCGCACCCGTCTCCGGCTTCAGCGGAGTCGGGCGAGGAGGGCGTGTTCGACGAGGGTGATGAGGGCGCTCTTGGCGCTGTCGCGGCGGCGGGCGTCGAGGGTGACGACGGGGGTGTCGGG
>NZ_JBEOSV010000134.1:0-4537 GCF_040303245.1 Kitasatospora sp. NPDC096077
CTTCGACCGCCAGTACACGCCCGGCGACTTCATGAAGACCACCACCGACAACAACGCCTGACCGGCACACTCCCCCTTCGACCGGGCCGGCCTCCAAGTCACGAGGACCGGGAGGCCGGCCCGACCGTCTCCGAGACAGCACGGGCACAACAGCCTCCGAGCCGCACAGGGCAGCCACCGGGCAACTGGGCAACTGGGCAACTGGGCAACTGGGCAACTGGGCAATACCGTCCCCCGCAGGCCCTCGCCAGGGAACCTGGAGATGGCGGATCGCGAGCACGTGGACGCGGCCCCCGCGTTCCACGAGCACGCTGCGCAGCCGGTGGCGGCGGGGTGTGTCCAGCGAACGGCTCTGGCTCATATCCGGTGGTGACGTACCGCGACGATCACCAACCGTCGGCCCCCACGACAAGACGACTTCAAGGTCAGTAACTCCTCCACGATCTCACCGAGTTGGTCAGCGAGTCGGCGCGTGCGCCGCTGGTAGCGCTCGATCAGTCCTGGGACCTGCCCACCGAACGCCTGCCGAGGGCGGCCCAGAACCGGGCAGGCCAGGCGCCGGACGCGTACCGAGGCCACGACCCGATATCCGTCCACCGGCACGTCCGAGACCACCCGCCCGTGGAAGCCGTACACCAGCCCCGTCGGCTCCCCTCTTTCCCAACCCCGTCGTCGCCGAGTCGCTCCTGGACCGGCTGATCAACACCAGCCACCAGGTCAGCATGAACGGCCCCAACTACCGGCCCAACAAGCGCCCGAGGGGATCTGCCACGACGGATGAGAAGGCCCTGACCAAGTAGTTCACTTTGGCCATCGCGGGTCCCGGCGACGGGGCCCGCGAGCGCACGCCGAGCTCACGTCTTGAACACCGAGCCGTTCTCCACCACATAGTGCGGACGCTCTTCGCCTGAGCTGAGGAACCGCCAGTCTTCCCACTCCGGGCGCCCTGCCGGGAACACCTCCAAGGACCTGCCGGACGAGAGCATCAGCTGAAGGTCGAACTCGTCGCCGATGCGCACGTGGTCGACGACGGGAGCATCTGCTGCGATGAGCTGCATGACGGTTTTCACGCGGTCGTCGAACCGGCTCGTCCCGATCTCGCCCCCAGCCTCGAATCCGGCTCCGGCCCGCGCGCCCGGAACATAGAGATCGCCCTCCTGGACCATCGTGGAGACGCCGTTGAGCAGCCGCCAACGGCACTGCAAGTGCAGCGACATCTCCGGGCGGACTGTGTGCTCGCCACGATGGTCCACCCATGGCACGTCGTCACCGAACGTGAGCCAGACGAGCGTCGCGGCCCGGCCGATGGCCGTGAACGGCCGTCCCTCCAGCTCGCGCAACGCGGCGCGAGTGGCCTCAAGACCGGTCACAGTAGTCTCATCCCTCCTCAGCGCCGACGAACCCGAGTGCCGGCCGAAGGGCGGCATCGGAATCACAGGATACGGACGCAAGGCCCGAGGACCTGGGGAATTTCGGTTCTTCGACACTTTCCGTGAATCGCTCACGAGCTGCATCGGTCGAGCTGGCTGGTCCGGCCAGCACCACGCTCCCTCCGGGTCTGGCATGGCCCGTTGTCGGCTCTCGGCTACCGTGGGCATGTTGAGCACGGGTGGGTCACAGAGGGGGAGCCTGGCGATGGCGGAGATCGAGATTCCCGGGCCGGAACAAGATTGGCAGCCAGCCGTTGAGATTCCCTACTACACAGGCAAAAATCCGGCGTACCAGCAGAGCCTGCTGGTCGTCGCCTCCTGGAACTACCGAATCGTGGCGTATCTGCGGGTGCCGATGGAGGCAGTCGTCCAGCGCCTGCGGTTGACCCTGGAGCACGGCTGGGATGACCTCGGTGAAGTGGAGGGCGCTGCCTTCAAGGTGAAGGGCGTCAAGTTCATGGTCTGCTACCAGATGTCCCCCGAGCAGCTTGTCGACCTCGCGGTGGAGCGCGCGCACGAGGACGTGAACGGCGCTGTCGACCTCTTCTTGGGGGCGCTTGGCACCGACCGCCGTGCCCTGGCCTACCTGCTCAACCAGGAGACTGATCACCTGGAGCCGGTCGCCCCGCCCCAATGATCCCGCTCGCCGATCTTCCTCAGGACGGGTGATCTTCACACGAGCAGGATGCGACGCCTGAGGAGGTCGAATCCGGCTCGGCCGTAGTGCTGGCGCGTGATCATCTTGATCCGGTTCACGTGCCCCTCGACCGCGCCGGAGTTCCAGTCCGTGGTGAGCCCGGCGGTGACGGCGGCGAGGTCTTGGCGCAAGCCCTTCGCGAAGGAGTGGAGTTCAGTGATCTCGCTCTGCTCGGCCTCGGCGAGCCAGCCCTGGAGGCGGTGGCCGTCGCGGCGTCTCAGGAGGGAGGCAAAGCCGCGGGCGAGCCGGCAGGTCGCGGCAATGTGAGCACAGCGCGTGCAGAGGTCCTTGAGGCGCTGCTTGGCCGGCTCGCTCTGGTTCTCCGTACCGGCGAGGAGCAGGCCGGTGGCGGCCAGCTCAATGATGATCTTACGCCTGGGTTCCCTCCCATTGGCGTGCGCGGTCCTGGCGGCTGCCGGTCAGCACGTTCCTCAGCAGACCGCCGAGCCGCGGGAGCCACGGGAGCCACGGCGGATTCAACTGGTCGTCACAACACCTCGTCCTCGGAGGTGTGAACGGGCAGGCCGGCAGGGTGGATGGCGGCGTTGACCGGGCGGTCGCCGATGAAGTCGCCGGGGTCTGCCGGACGCACGGGATACGGCGTTCGATGGGGCGGGTCGGCTCCAGCTACGACAACGCCCTCGCGGAGTCGTTCTTCGCCACGCTCCAGCGTGAACTGCTCCACGGTTCACGCTGGATGAGCCGACCCCAGGCCCGCACCGCGGTCTTCTCATGGATGGCCTGGTACAACCGCAGACGACGCCACTCGGCTCTCGGCCACCAAAGCCCGGGAAGCATCCGCCTACGTCCGGGCCTACGTCACCCGCGGCGGGCGGCACCAGCGCACCCCAAGTCCGCCGCGGCGCGGTCCCGCTCGCACCGCCGGCACTCCAACCGGCCGGGGCCGGCCTGCCCGGCCAGCTCCAACAACGAACCCTCCTGGCCGCCGATCGAACCCCAGCACTCCAGCGCGGGCACAACAGCCGTGCGGCCGCCGCGGTGACCGTGAAATCCGGTCGCTCGGTCGAAGCGCCACTGGCAGGATGTCCTGGTGGATTCCGCGCCGCCCCTGACCTCCGACAGCTACGAACGACTCGCCGTTGGCCTGCCCGGACGAACCATCATCGCGGTCGACTACTTCGTGCTGATGGTCGGGGACGAGGGCACCGAACCTGACGACTGGGACTACGGAGCATGGCACGAGCCGACGATGGGCGTCGAGCTGACCATGGACAACGGCGACACCTACTCGGCTGTCTGGGGCAGCACGTTCGACTACTACGGAGTCGAGCTCTACTCGGCTCCTATGCGCGACTTCCTCTCCCGGCTCGGCGAGCCGGGCGGGTCGGCACGCGTCGCGGTCACGGAGCACCCTCTCTGGGCCGGGGTCCTCTCCGGCCCGATCGAGTCGTGTCGCATCCAATGGTGCGGCGAGGAGCACGGCGCCCCGACTCCGATGCCGGAGGCCATCCACCTACGGACCGCCACTGGCCAGGTGTGGATCGCCGCCGGCCGCTCGGCCACTCACGAACCTGACGGGCCGGCGCCGTTCTACCTGTGCACTGACGATGTGCTCGTCATCTTCGACACGGATGTCGCCGAACGCGCCGGACTCGGGACCTGACCAACGGCGCCGAAACGGGCTCACGGCCGAGGAACGGCCAGCGGCAGGACCCGGGTCGTGGTGCCCAGGCACCGGCCCGTCCAAGCACAGCAGGGCGTCGGCCAGCTCGAAGAACGCGTCCGCCCGCGCAGACAGACACTCGTAGGAACCCGCGCGGATGCGTGACAGCTCGGCGAATGCCTCACGCTCGCCCGCTTGCTCCACCCGACTCATCACCACGGCCCTGTCGTCGATTCCTTGATCGCGTCGTGGAGTCCAGGATTACGACAGGACCGACCTCAGGTCCGGTGATCACCCGATCGAGCTACCGGGCACCTGGAGGCTGGCAACATCAACGCGGGACGTCCCCCGGATCATCGGCGGAAACGTTCAACGCTCTCGACCACCACAGGCCTTCACCGCCCGAGACGACGGATTCCTGAAGGTCCGCTTCCCGGACCGCCTCCTGGTAGTCGATGCGGGCCTGAGTCAGACTCAACCTCCCGTTGGGACCTCCCCGGACGACATCAGCGTCGTGATCATCCTGGCCGTCGTCCTCCCAGCCGCACTCACCACAGACCTCGAAGTCCGCCCGCTCCATGAGGGTCTGACAACCACAGCAAGGGCAGGCGCATCGGGGCAGACGATCGTTGACGGACATGAAACCATCCTGGCACCGCTCCTCATCCGACGGTCCAGGTTAAGGATCAAGCTAAGGGCGTCCGCCAGTAGGTGGTTGCAGCAAGGCAGGCACGGCTCACCCGATCATGGAGTTCTCTACGCTTCATGATCACCGGGGGATCCGTG
>NZ_JBEOSV010000135.1:0-4216 GCF_040303245.1 Kitasatospora sp. NPDC096077
GGAAGCTAAGCCTCACAGCGCCGATGGTACTGCAGGGGGGACCCTGTGGGAGAGTAGGACGCCGCCGAACAATCATTCAGAAAAGCCCCTGATCCTTTCGGATCAGGGGCTTTTCGCATTTCCGTTTCTGCTCAGTTGTCGTCGTCGTCCGGCAGCTGGGTGTCATCGGTCTTCGGCTGGCCCTGGGCGTCCGCCGGTGTCGCCCCGGCCGATGCCGGCGCCGAAGGCCCTCCCGACGGAGCCGCCGCGGAGGGAGCCGCTGCTGCCGGAGTGTCGGAGGGTGCTTCGGACGGTGCTTCGGACGGGGCCTCCGAGGGAGCCTCGGACTGGGGCGCCTGGGCTGCCGCCGGTACCGCCGCGGTTCCCCAGGCCGGTCGGCTGAGCCACTGGTCCGCGCTGTTGGTGAGCCGGGCGACGCCCGTGCCGTCCGGTCGCATGCTGTAGAGATCGGCGCCGGAGCCTGCGGGCGCCTGGGCGAAGACGATCGACGTGCCGTCAGGTGCGTAGGCCGCGGTGCCGTAGAACACGGTGGAGGGGGCGGGGGTGAGGGCGCCGATGGCGCTGCCGTCGGGGTGGACGGTGTAGATGCCGCCGCCGGGGGCGTTGTCGGGGCCGGCCGGGTAGGTGGTGAAGAGGATCTGGGTGCCGTCGGGGGACCAGGCGGCGCGGTCGCCGGCGCGCAGTTCCCAGGGGGTGAGCTGGCGGAGCCCGGTGCCGTCGACGCCGACCACGTAGACGGCCCGGCTGTTGGCGGGCTGCCCGGTGGCGCTGGTGCGGTACTCGAAGGTCAGCTGCTTGCCGTCGGGGGACCAGCTGGGGTTGCTGACCGCACCGGAGTAGGGCTTGTCGTTGGTCAGGAAGGTGAGCCGCTGGACGCTGGTGCCGTCCGGGCTCATCAGGTAGAGGTCCGAGTACTGGACCTGGTTGTTGTGGGCCGCGTCCAGGGCGCCCCAGGAACGGCTGAAGGCCAGTTGCTTGCCGTCAGGGGAGAAGGCGGGGGCGCGTTCGTCCTCGTTGGCGCAGTCGGTGGTGGCGCTGCTGGTGTCGCAGAGCTGGCTGATCTGGTGGGCGTTGTCGCCGTCGGTGGAGACCGTCCAGATGCGGGCGGTGCCGTTCTGCGGGTCGGTGCGGTCGAAGGCGATGGCGCTGCCGTCGGGGGACCAGTCCGGGCGGTCGTCGAGGACGCGTGCGGTCGGCTGGGTGACCTGGTGGCGGCCGGTGCCGTCGGGGCCGAGGGTGACGATGGCGCTGGTGGTGCGGGCGGCGTCGGTGTAGGCCCGGCTGACGATCAGTCCGTTGTGGGCCTGGGCGTTCGCGGCGCCGACGACGCCGGGGGTCGCGGTCGGGGTCGGGTCCGGGGTGGCGGTGGGGGATTCCGGACGGATCTCGGAGAGCGGGATGTCGCCGGGCTCGGCCCCGCACCCGGTGAGCAGGGTGCCCAGAAGCAGGAGGCCCGCACCGGCGCTTGCGCGGGTGCGGGCCTTGCCGCTGGGGGACTGCTGTGTGCCGGTGATCCGTGTCATCTCCGTCTCCGACCTTTCCGACCGCTCCGACGCGTGCCCCGGTTCCGAGGAGGGAGGGGCGCAGGACGAGTCCAGGAGAGAAGGCCCCTGGAAGGAGCTGTCACTGTGTCAGACGGGGAGCTGCGGGCGGCCGGGCGACACGCGACGGAGTGCTTCCGCTCGGTCGCTCGGAGTAGACGCCCCTGGGAAAGAAGGAGGCGCAGCGGAGCAGGGTGGACGGAGCGGGTTCAGCCCCGGGCCGCGCGGCGCTCGGCCTTGGCGAGGGCCTCCGCCTCGTCCTCGGCCTCGGCGACCTCCAGGGTGGGCGCGGTGCCGCCGAGGTGGGTGGGCAGCCACCAGGTGTCCTCGGGGCCGGCGGGCTTGCCGGGGTACTCGCGCTGGGCCTGGTCGAGCATCTCGCTCATGGCGGCGCGCAGCTTTCTGGTCACCATGACGGGCTTGTCGTCCGGGCCCAGGTGAATCGGTTCGCCAATCATGATCGTCACCGGGACGTGCCGCTTGGTGAGGGTCTTCGGGCGGCCCTTGGTCCAGAGCTGCTGGGTGCCCCAGAGGATGACCGGCAGCAGCGGGGTGCCGGAGTCGGCGGCCATCCGGGCCGCGCCGGTCTTGAACTTCTTCAGCATGAACGAGCGGCTGATCGTCGCCTCGGGGAAGACCCCGACGACCTCGCCGGCCTTCAGGGCGCGGACCGCGGCCTCGTAGGCGGGCTGGCCGTCGGTGCGGTCGACCGGGATGTGCTTCATGCCGCGCATCAGCGGGCCGGAGACGCTGTGCCGGAAGACGTCGTCCTTGGCCATGAAGCGGGTCTTGCGCTTGCCGCCGCGGTAGGCGCCGAGCCCGGCGAAGAGGAAGTCCAGGTAACTGATGTGGTTGCTGACCAGCACCGCTCCGCCCCTGGCGGGGATGTGCTCGGCGCCGATGATCTTGATCCGCACGTCGAGCGCACGGAAGGCGGTGAGTGCGGCGCCGATCACCGGCGGGTAGACGAACTCTGCCACGGTCAGTCCTGACTTCCACGGGCCGGGGCCCGGTACGGCGGGTACCCGCGCCGTGCGCGGGAGCCGACCGGAGCACGGCACGCCGCGGCGGTCACGGGTGATACACGGAGATGATCCCCCGAACGAGTGCCTGCTGTCACCTGAGGCGGCCAGTCAAGCGAATATTCGCGATGTGATCTCCGTGATGAACCGGGGTCGGAGCTTTTCCGTCTCCCGACCGTATTCCGGAGCGTCGGACTGCGGAACGCCGCGAGCCGTCGGGGTTCAGGCCCCGGCGCCGAGGCGGCCTTGGGCGCGCCGGACGATCGGGTAGATCTCGCAGCCCAGGCAGTAGCCGAAGGCGGCGTTCAGGAACGCGGCGGCCAGGGCGAACCCGGTGGCCGACAGAGCGAGCCAGGTGACTCCGGTGAGGTACCCGAGGGTGCCGACCGCGGCGAAGACGGCCCCGCCGCCCTGGGCGAAGCGCACCGGCCGCTCGTCCTCGGTCTCGTTCGGCGGCGCCAGGCGCGGCGCGACGAAGGTGTGGAACAGCCAGCCGTACGGGGAGAGCCGGGGGCCGCCGGACGCGGCGAGCGTGAAGACGACCGCCTGGGCGGTCAACAGCAGGCCGCTGCCGGTGAGCAGGACGGCGACCAGGACGAGGGTGGTGAGCGCGGCGGCGAAGCGGGCACCGCGGGGGTCGGTCTGCACGGGGGCTCCGGAAGGGTCGCGACGGGCGGCTGCGGCGTGGCGCGTCAGCGACGGCGGGCGGTGGCGGCCGAGCCCCGGTCGACGAGGCGACGGACGGTCAGCAGCGGCGGGGAGGGGCGGTCGGAGTCCACCTGCCGATCGTACGGGCCCGGTGTCGACTGGTCGACCTCCCTTCCGGAGCCCGCTCGTGCTGTCGCAGACTGGAGGGATGACCGGACCGGTGGTGTGCCTCCTCGTGCTGACGGCGGCGACCGGGTTCGGGCTGTCGAGGGTCGGGCGCGACGGAAGGATGCGGGTGCGCACTAAGGACGGGACGGTACGGCTGTCGGAGGAGGACCTGGGCGGGCCGCTCGGTGAGCGGGCGACCCTGGTGCAGTTCTCCACCGCCTTCTGCCAGCCCTGCCGGGCCACCCGGCGGGTGCTCGCCGAGGTGGCGGGGATGGTCGACGGGGTCGCCCACGTCGAGCTGGACGCCGAGGCGCAGCTGGAGCTGGTCCGCCGGCTGGCGGTGCTACGGACGCCGACCGTCCTGGTGCTGGACGCGGCCGGGCGGGTGGTGCGCCGGGCGGCGGGGCTGCCGCGCAAGGCGGACGTGATCGCCGCGCTCGGCCGGGCGGTGTGACGAGCGTCGCCCGGTGGGGTGGAGCGACCCCCGTCTGGGGCAGGATGGGCGCGAGCGGCGCGCCTGCCGTCCGGCCTAAGCTACTGGCCAGTAGTGATGAGTGGACTACCGGCGAGTATGCTGCCAGGAAGTTCCGGACCGGCACGGGAAACTCGCTGCCCGGAGCGGGTGCGCACCGTGTTCGCACCCGCTTGCACGCCGCAGCCGCCGGACGAGACCAGTACAGGAGACAAGGCCGTGAGTTTGAGGATCGTTGTCTGTGTGAAGTACGTGCCGGACGCGACGGGTGACCGTCGTTTCGCGGACGACCACACCACGGACCGGGAGGGCGTGGACGGCCTCCTGTCGGAGCTGGACGAGTACGGCGTCGAGCAGGCGCTGCG
>NZ_JBEOSV010000136.1:0-4137 GCF_040303245.1 Kitasatospora sp. NPDC096077
CCGGTGGAGCGGATGATGCGGGACGCGAAGATCACCCAGATCTACGAGGGCACCAACCAGGTCCAGCGGATCGTGATGGCCCGCAACCTCCCGTAGCGGCCACGACTCCCGAACGACTCCCGAACGACTCCCGAACGGCCCCCGACCGCGCCCCAGCGGTCGGGGGCCGTTCGTCGTCCGGCATCGAACCTTCCTGGACGGACCGGCCACCCGGATGTCATAAATGATCGTCAACTTGTGTGCACCGCATGACGATTACGGGAGACGACAGGTCATGGGCAACACCCCCGAGCAGCACGGCGGCGGCAAGGTCTGGCTGATCACCGGCGCCAACTCCGGTTTCGGCCAGGCGATCGCGGAGGCCGCGCTGGCGGCCGGCGACACCGTTGTCGCGGCCGCCCGCCGCCCCGAGACGCTGGCCGAGTCGGCCGCAGCCCACCCGGGCCGACTGGTCCCGGTGCAGCTGGACGTCACCGACCAGGAGCGGATCCCCGCCGTGGTCGCCGAGACCGTGCAGCGGCACGGCCGGATCGACGTCCTGGTGAACAACGCCGGGCGCGGGGTGATCGGCGCCGTCGAGGAGTCCACCGACCGCGAGCTGCGGGACCTCATGGAGCTGCACTTCTTCGGTCCGGCCGCGCTCACCCGGGCCGTGCTGCCGTACATGCGGGCCCAGGGCTCCGGCGCCGTGGTGCAGATGAGCAGCATGGGCGGCCGCTTCTCCTTCGCCGGCGTGGGCGCCTACTCGGCGACCAAGTTCGCGCTGGAGGGCCTGTCCGAGGCGCTGGCCCTGGAGGTGGCGGCCTTCGGGATCAAGGTGCTGATCGTCGAGCCGGGCGCGTTCCGGACCGGCTTCGCGGGCGGCGGCGCGCTCGCCCAGTCCGCCCCGATCGCCGCGTACGAGCCGGTGGTCGGCCCGGTCCGCAGCGGCCTGCCGGACTCCGACGGCAAGCAGCCGGGCGACCCGGCGAAGGCCGCCGAGGCGATCCTGACCGCTCTGGCGGCGGAGCGGACCCCGCTGCGGCTCGCGCTCGGCACCGACGCCGTGGACGCGATCCTGGGCACCCTGGACGGCGCCCGCCAGGAGGCCGAGACCTGGGCCGCCGTCGGCCGCGGCACGGACTTCCCGGCCGGCTCGTAGCGGCACGGACCTATCGGCCGGCTCGTAGCGGGCGCGCGCGGCGGCGCGGAAAATCCCGGGCGGCGGGCGGCCGGACCTCCTAGGCTGCCCGCCATGTCCACCGCGCTCAGCCTCGCCGTGCTCACCCCCGACACCATCGACGCCGCCCTCGCCCTGCGGGTCCGCCCGGACCAGGAGCACCTGGTCGCGCCGGTGGCGACGTCGCTGGCCGAGGCGTACGTGCACGGGGAGGCGGCCTGGCCCCGGCTGATCCTGGACGACGACCGGCCGGTCGGCTTCGTGATGGCCTTCTTCGACCTCCGCTTCTACCCGGACCGGCCCGGCGACCGCCCCCGCTCCGGCCTCTGGCGCCTGCTGATCGACGCCGGCCACCAGCGGGGCGGCTGCGGCCGGTTCGCGGTCGAGCAGGTCTGCGCGGAGATCCGCCGTCGCGGCGGCACCCGTGCGACGGTCACCTACCACCCGGGCCCGGACGGCCCGGTCGGGTTCTACACCCGGCTGGGCTTCCGCCCGACCGGTGAGCTGAGCGGCACCCAGGTGGTGGCGGAGGTCGAACTGTAGGGTCCGGATTCGCTCAACTCCCCTTGCCCACGGGCCGGTCGAGGGGTGTCAGGCCGCCCGGGCGGCCGCGAAGCGGGCGAGCGCCTCCTCGGCGGGGACCGGGGTGAACGGCTCGACGGCGGTGACCGCGAAGCGGGAGAGCCGCAGGTGGGACTCACCGGTGTCGGTGAGGGTCCAGGCGTGCCGGGTGCGGGCGGTCATCGGGCTGCCGTCCTTGGCGATGCCCTGCCAGTCGAAGTCGATGAGCAGGTCGTAGGTGCGGCCGGCGCCGGGGGTGACGGTGAGCCCGCGGACGTGGTGCAGGCTGAGCTGGACGGCCTCGCGGGTGCCGAGGTACCAGGCGGCGACCTCGTCGTGGTCGTGCAGCACCCGCCCGTCGGTGAGGGTCATCGCCAGGTCGTCGGCGAGCAGTTCGCGCAGCGGCTCGGCGTCGCCGGTGGTCCGCTCCAGCAGCTCCAGCCACCGGTAGAGGAAGGCGCGGGCGCGGTTCTCGGCGGCCGCGTCGGTCAGGGCGGCGCGGAGGCGGTCCGCGGCGGTGCTGTTCTCGGTCATGCGTCGACCCTCTTCTCGTACGTCCCGTACGTCCCGTACGTCCCGTACGGCAGCGTGTTGCGTGCGCACGCACACACTAGGCACTGTGTGCACGCGCACGCAACCTCGGTACGATGAACGACATGGACCGCGCCGAACTCACCCTGGGCCCGCTGACCGAGCAGGACCACGCCTTCTACGGCCTGGTCTGGGCGGGCACCACCCTGGCCGCCCGGATCGACCGGGAGCTCACCCGGGTCCACGAGCTGCCGCTGTCCTGGTTCGAGGTGATGCTCTGGCTGGCTGGGCAGCGGGAGCCGGTGGCCGCCTCCGATCTCGGCGCCAAGACCATGCTGAGCCGCAGTCAGGTCTCCCGGGTGGTGGACGCCCTGGCCGGGCGCGGACTGGTCTCCCGCACGCCCTCCGCCTCGGACGCGCGCTCGGTGCGGATCGAGCTGACCGGGTCGGGCCGCGCGCTCTTCGCCGAGGCCGACGCCACCCGACGGGCCGTCCTGGCGCCGGTGTTCACCGACCGGTTGGACGAGGCGGACATCGCGGCGCTGGAGACCGTCTGGCGCAAGCTCAAGGCCTGACCGGCACCACGGCCGCCCGCAGGGCCCGGGCCGGCGCTACGCCGCCGCAGCGGCCCCCGAGGCGCCGGCGATCACCTCGTCCAGCACCTCCCGCGAGCGCAGCAGATCGCTGATCATCCGGTCGATCCGGTCCCGCTCCGCGGTCAACTCCTCGACCAGCAGGGGCGTGGCGGTCTCGCTCGGCCCGCCGTCGCAGTCCCGCATGCAGGGCAGGATCTTGTTGATGGTGCGGCTGCGCAGCCCGGCCGCGAACAGCTCCTGGATGTGCACCACCCGGTCCACCGCCGTCGCCGGGTACTCCCGGTGCCCGCCCGGGGTGCGCTGCGCGACCAGCAGGCCCTGCTGCTCGTAGTACCGCAGCGAGCGCTCGCTCACGCCCGTGCGCCGGGCCAGTTCGCCGATCCGCATGCCGTCCATCGCGCCGTTCCCCCCGAAGGCTCGAACCCGACACCGAGGTTAGCCTCCGCCGTTCCGGCGCGTCGGCGGAAGCGGCAGGCGGCGGAAACACGCCGTTGTGACCTCGGGCCCCGAGGGGTGGCGCGCGTCGCTTTGCCGCTCGTGCCATGATCCCTGCATGGGTTCCAACGTTTTCTTCGACATCACCATCAACGACGAGCCGGCCGGCCGCATCGTCTTCAAGCTCTACGACGACGTGGTCCCGAAGACCGCTCGCAACTTCCGCGAGCTGGCCACCGGCCAGAACGGCTTCGGCTACGAGGGCTCCGGCTTCCACCGCGTGATCCCCGCCTTCATGCTGCAGGGCGGTGACTTCACCAACCACAACGGCACCGGCGGCAAGAGCATCTACGGCGAGAAGTTCGCGGACGAGAACTTCCAGCTCAAGCACGACCGCCCGGGCCTGCTGTCGATGGCCAACGCCGGCCGCAACACCAACGGCTCGCAGTTCTTCATCACCACCATCATCACGGACTGGCTGGACGGCAAGCACGTCGTCTTCGGCGAGGTCGTCGAGGGCATGGACCTGGTGAAGAAGATCGAGGGCCTCGGCTCGCAGAGCGGCCGCACCTCGGCCACCATCAAGATCGCCAAGTCCGGCGAGGTCGCCTGATCACAGCCCTCCGGGGCTGCTGATGAGCCACCGCCCCGGAGCGGGGAGTCGGACCTGCCGACCTCCCGCTCCGGGGCGGTGGCATGTCCTGGCTCCTGTCCGGCAGGATCGGCCGGCCAGGACCTGGGACCGGACCCAGGACCGGACCTAGGCCCAATGCCAGTGACTTTGGAGTGCTTGTCTCGTTGGTTGTGGTGTGGCGAGGGTGGGGCAGGTCAAGTCGCCTACGGGTGAGCGGTTGT
>NZ_JBEOSV010000137.1:0-4091 GCF_040303245.1 Kitasatospora sp. NPDC096077
CCTGTTGCTCGGTTGGATTCGACACCCACGAGCTGTACGGGAGGCCCCACTTCCATGCTCGGCCGGCCAGAGGATCACCCAACCGAGTCGACAGCATCGAACTCACGCCCACCCAGATCGATACAGCAACAGCGACTAAGTATTTCTGTCACGCAGCAGATGAAGAGCAGTCGCAGTTGTGGCTGCAGACAGGCCGACAATGACCAGTTGGCACCAAAAAGGCGGATCGAATATTCTGTTGGTCGCGATCAGGAATACTGCGAGTAGTCCGAATGCGGCGATCCTTTTTCGCATGGATGTCTCCTATCTGATCAGACAAGTGAGCTTAGGCAGGCTGTCGCCCCGGCTCCGGCCACGCTAACGGCCAGATCCCTCGCCACCGTGCCGTTGATCCTGCCGACAACCAGGGCTCCTGCGCCGCCGATTCCCGCCTTGATCAAGCAGTTCTTGACGATATCGGACATCGGCTTTTTGGCGAGGGCCTCACAGTACTTCTGCTTTTCGCCGTTATCGTCGCCGAAGCGGCAGTTGATGGAGTTGTACTCCTGGATGACGTCGACCGCATGGGCGGACGAGCCTGAAGCACCCAATGCCATTGCCGTCACGAGGCCAATCGAAAAAGCCTTGATCTTCACTCTTCACCTTCGGTCGAGTTCGTTTTCGGTCCGGGAGCTCCTTTAGCGAGCCTATTGAGAAATACCGGGCCTGACTAGGTGTCACTGATTCGATTTCCCCTCGCTGAGGCATAGGAGAACTGATGCTCAGTCATTCGCCGCCGACCCGGCCGGGCCGCACCGCGTACCGGCGCTGTGCCGCCAACCCGAACGGGTCGACCACCGCGCTGCGAGCCGACGTCCTCGGCGCGCTCGGCGTCCTCAAGGTCGCCACCGCCGACCAGCTCCAGCGCCTGCTGCGCCCCCGGGCGGCGTCGAACACCGTGATCCGGCAGGCGCTGCGCGATCTCGCGCTGCACGGCCTGGTTGCCTCCGACGGCAACACCCGGGACCGGCACCAGACCTGGCGGCTGGAGGGAACGGCCGGACTGGAGGCGGCCGGGCACGTCCTCGGCCTGCCCCGCTCCGGCATGGGCTCCACCGCCCGGGGTGCCGGACGCTCCGGCGCCCAGCACGCGATGGCGGTCAACGAGACGATCACCGCGTTCGTCCTGGGCGGCACCGCGCCCGACGCGGGCGGGCTCATGGGGGTCCTGACCGGACCCCGGTGGGCGAAGACCGCCGCCAGCATTCCGCGGCGCGGAGCGTCGGCGGGCTGTACGCCCAACGACTCGAACGACTGCGACCCGGCGAACACTGGAGCCTGCTCCCCGGCCTACTTCGCCCCCAGGCCGGCGGAGCTGCAACAGCTCGGCGTGTGCAGCCCCGACGAGGGCGAGTCGTGCCCGCCGACCGGATGCGCGCCGCTGGAACTCACCCCGGTCAGCGTGTACGGCTGCACGCCGAACGACTCGAACGACTGTGATCCCGCCAACACCGAGGCGTGCGCGCCCAAGTACTGAGAGGGTGGGGCATGACCATTCAGTGGCAGGGATGGGCCGCCGACCTGGCTGCCCAGACGACCGACCCGGATTCCCGGTGGCGGAACCCGGTCTCGCAGGTCCCCCGGCACCTGCTGATCCCCAAGTGGTGGGAACGGAACAGCGATGGCGGGTGGGAACTCCAGGTCGGAGAGGACGATCCCGACCGATGGCTGAACACGGCGTACGGGAACGACTCGGTGGTCACCAGTGTGGGCGGACTCCACGCCGACCACGCTGAGCCCGGCGATCAGCCGACCGGAGAGACGACGTCATCGGCGACCCTGACCAAGCTCGTGGTGAAGATGCTGCGGCACGGCCGGATCAACGCGGGACACGATCTCCTGGACATCGGCACGGGGGCTGGCGGGCTGACCGCCATCGCTGCCAGGAGGCTCGGCCAGGAGCACGTGACCAGCGTGGACGTGGACAAGTACCTGACCGTCGTCGCCTCCGATCGCCTGGGCGACATGGGGTTGTACCCGACGTTCCACACCGTGGACGCCACCGGTCCCCTTCCGGGGGACTATGACCGGATCGTGGCCACGGTCTCCACCCGCCCCGTCCCGGTGTCCTGGCTCCAGGCCCTTCGCCGAGGTGGCCGTCTCGTCACCACGCTCGCCGACACGGCTCTGATCCTCACCGCCTGGAAGGACGACAGCGGCGGGGCAACCGGCGTGATCGAACGGGACTGGGCCGGCTTCATGACGACCCGGCACGGGCCCAAGTACCCCTCGAAGCTGGAGAAGGTCTTCCAGGCCGCCCGCGACGAGGAGGGGGAGGAGGTCAGCAAGACCTTCCGCTACCCGGTCGCCGACATCCGGAACGCCTGGGAGGTCTGGTCGATGCTCACGATCAACATCCCGGGAATCCAGATCGACTACGAGCAGACAATCCACGGCCGCACGGCTTACCTTGCACACCCGGACGGGTCGTGGGCCCGCGCCGAGGCCTACCGGTTCGAGCCACCGACCGTCCACCAGTCCGGCCCCCGCCGCCTGTGGAAGGAACTCGAATCCATCCGTAACTGGCGTGAAGTCGAAGGCGGATTGCCGTTGTACGGCTGCGACGCCGTGATCACCTCGGACGGTGCGATCCACTTGTCCCGGGGTAGGTGGCACGCCGAGATCACGTAGGCCGGAAACTCGAAAAGGCCCCTCCCCGAGAGGGGAGGGGCCTGTCTGGCGTTAGGGTCAGACGCTACAAGTGCCGTTACCGGGACCGCTGTTCCAACCGTTGGAGAAGTCGTGAGTGCTGCCCACGAGAATCCGTGGGCCGCACGTCTTCAGCCAACCGGGGATCCACACCGTGAGGTTGATCGCCGCAGTGAAGGAGCGGCCGGGGGTGTAGTGGGTCCCGGGGCCCTGGTACAGGTCCTTGGACTTCCAGGACACGGGGCCGGGCGCGGAGTAGGGAACCGTGCCTTCCGCGCTGTTATGTGCGGGGTCATTCCAGTTCAGGTACACGCTGCCTGAGACGTTCTGCTGCCAGCCGTTGATCCAGTCGACTTCGGCATAGGCAGTCGAACACTTGGCGTACCAGCCGATGTACAGATTTCCGATCGTCTGAGAGTCGGTCCAGTTGTTGGAGATCTTGATGGGCGTGGACGGTCCGAGCGGCACGGGGTCGCCGCAATCGGCAGCATGTACGGCGCTGACGGGGACGGTGACCAGGGCGGCGCTTGCGGCCGCGACACCGAGGGCAGCGATAGCAGAGCGGAGGCGATGGCGTGCGGACATGTGAGCCCTCCAGGGGCAGTGGCATGAACCTGGCTATCTGCCTTGATCCTGGCAGATGCCCGCCTGGGAAGGAAGCCCTCTCACCCCGAACCAATCTGGCAGTACCTGCTCGCCAAGCACAAGGTGGAGAGCAACGTTCGTGTGGTCCCCTAACTCGCAAGGTTCTTCTTCGATGGACACCATCTACCTCGGCGCCGCCCCTGGCACCACCTGGGCGCTCACCCCGGAGGAAGCTGAAGAGCACCTCCAAGTCCGGTTCCCGGGTATGGAGTCCTGGCTCAAGCACGCCCCGGTGAGCGACAAGGACTATGTCGATTTCGACGTGGAGGTCGACGGCGAGGTCCGGCAGTGCAGCTACTTCGGGGGAGGCCAGCTGATCCTGCGTGACGGAGACCCGGCGGTGTGGGCCGACACGATCGCCTGGTTCCTCGGTCTCCTGCCGCCGGAGGCACGGACGGTGGCGATGGTCGCGGCGAACCCGGACAACGTGCGCGTGGTCCCGCCCGGCTCCAGCACGTCGGAGATCGAAGGGCTGCTTCAGTCGCTGTTCGACCTAGACTAGCGTCTCGTGAGCGGTCGGGCGCAGGAGGGTACGGCCGGGCTGAACGCGGACGCGACTGCGCCCTGCCGCGTTTGGGGAGCGGCGGGGGGCAGTAGATGACCGGCGGCCGTGGCGCGACCGCCTTCGGGGCGCGGGCGGGGCGTGTGCCCGGGCTGACTTCTGCCGACCCGCAGAACAAGAACCAGATCCGCGGCGTCGAGATCGACACCAGCGACCCCGACACCGTCTCCTACTGGCGCACCGTGCTCGCCCTGCG
>NZ_JBEOSV010000138.1:0-4020 GCF_040303245.1 Kitasatospora sp. NPDC096077
GCGCCGCGGCCGGTGCCGACCAGCAGTGCGGTCGGGGTGGCCAGGCCGAGGGCGCACGGGCAGGCGATGATCAGCACGGCCACGGCGGCGGTGAACGCCTCGGTGGGGCTGTCGGTCGCCAGCAGCCAGCCGACCAGGGTGGCCAGGGCGATCAGGATGACCACCGGGACGAAGACCGCGGAGATCCGGTCGGCCAGCCGCTGGGCGGCGGCCTTGCCGTTCTGGGCGTCCTCGACCAGCCTGGCCATCCGGGCCAGCTGGGTGTCCGCGCCGACCCGGGTCGCCTCGACCACCAGCCGGCCGCCCGCGTTGACGGTCGCCCCGGTGACGGTGTCCCCGACGGCGACCTCGACCGGCACGGACTCGCCGGTGAGCATCGAGGCGTCCACCGCGGAGCTGCCCTCGACCACCGTGCCGTCGGTGGCGACCTTCTCGCCGGGGCGCACCACGAAGCGCGTGCCGACGGTCAGCCGCTCCACCGGCAGCCGGACCTCGCGGCCGCCCTGGAGGACGGCGACGTCCTTGGCGCCCAGGTCGAGCAGGGCGCGCAGGGCGGCGCCGGCCCGGCGCTTGGAGCGGGCCTCCAGGTGGCGGCCGAACAGGATCAGCACGGTGACGGCGGCGGCGGTCTCCAGGTAGAGGGTGGCCGCGGGGTCGGTGGCGCCGATCGCCAGCGAGAAGTCGTGGCGCATCCCGGGCATCCCGGCGTGGCCCCAGAACAGGGCCCAGCAGGACCAGCCGAAGGCGGCCAGGGTGCCGAGCGAGACCAGGGTGTCCATGGTCGCGGCGCCGTGCTTGAGGTTGGTCCAGGCGGCGCGGTGGAAGGGCAGGCCGCCGTGGACGACGACCGGGCCGGTGAGGGCGAAGGCCAGCCACTGCCAGTTGGTGAACTGCAGGGCCGGGACCATCGAGAGCAGCACCACGGGGAGGCTGAGCAGGGCGCTGATCTGCAGGCGCTCGCGCAGCGGGTCGGGTTCCTCGGGTTCCTCGGGGGCCGCGGCGGGCTGCTCGGTGGCGACGGGGGCCGGGGGCGGCGGGAGTTCGGCGGTGTAGCCGGTCCGCTCGACGGTGGCGATCAGGTCGGCGACCGTGACGCCGGGGCTGTAGTCGACCCGGGCCTTCTCGGTGGCGAAGTTGACGGCGGCCTCGACGCCGTCCATCCGGTTGAGTTTCTTCTCGATCCGGGCGGCGCAGGAGGCGCAGGTCATCCCGCCGATCGACAGCTCGACCCGGTCCCGTGCCTCGACGCCGGGGGCGGAGGTGGTCATGCGGTGGGCTCCTCGGTGGGTCCGTGCGGCGGGTCCGTGCGGTGGGTCGGTGCGGCGGGGGTCCGTGCTGCCGGGCCCCCGCCGCACCGGTCCGGGGCGGCTCAGGCGGTGCGGCCGACCAGTTCGTAGCCGGCCTCGTCGATCGCGGCGCGGATCTCGTCCTCGACCAGCGGGGCGGCGGAGGAGACCGTGACGGTGCCGGCCTGGGCGTCGGCGGCGACCTCGGTGACACCGGCCAGGGCGGAGAGCTCCTCGCTGATCGCCTTCTCGCAGTGGCCGCAGCTCATGCCGGACACGGTGTAGGTGATGGTGGTGGACATCGGGGGCCTCCGGTCGGTGCGGGGTGCTGGTTGCCGCTCTCTTGTTCGTCAACCTCGTTCGTCAACACCATACCCCTAAGGGGTATTTCCCGGAGAGGGTGGGTGAGGAGGATCGCATCGTAGGCGACGGCGACCGTCAGGCCGGGGAGGAGGAGTACTGCGCCGGGATCGGCGCCGTGGGCTCGCTCCGGACCAGCAGCCGTAGCCAGAGCAGCCCGCCCAAGGAGACCACGAGCAGGCCGGCGGTGTCGTAGACGGTGTACAGGTGGACCTGCACGCTGGAAGGGTTCGGCATGTAGCCCAGGTCGAACAGGGCGCGCTGGAAGTCGCTGGTGGTGGTCCGGGCGACCAGCCAGACCGCGATGCCGCTCGTGCTGTCCCAGAGCGCGTGCAGCAGCGATACGCCCAGGTAGGTGAGGAGCAGCGGGGCGGTGAGGCGGAACCGGCCGCCGCGCCGCTCGCGGAACAGCACCCCGCCGATGATCGCCGTCCACAGGATGTGGCCGACCGGCGCCAGCACCCCGCGCAGGATCTCGGTCTCCACCAGGTCGTCGAGCGAGAGTCCTTGGATGCTCAGCACGGCATTGAACGCGTATCCAGCGCTCTCGAACGCCGCGAAGCCCGCGCCGACCGTGGCGCCCAGCACCAGTCCGTACCGCAGGCCGCCGACCCGCAGTCGCCGGCAGACCAGAACCAGCGCGGCCAGCTTGACCGCCTCCTCGATCAGGCCGACGCCGACGTACATCCAGACCGAGGGGGAGAGCAGGTAGGACTCCAGCACCGAGGCGCCCAGGACGCCGATCACCCCGCCGATGCCGAAGCAGGCGAAGATCAGGCCCGGGCCGAGGTCGGCCGCGTAGCGCTCGTAGGCCCAGATCACCACCGTCGCCGGGACGAGGAAGCTGCCGAGCAGCACGATCGTCGGGACCAGGTTGCTGTTGTCGGTGAAGAAGGTCACCAGGACGGTGCAGACCCAGAGCAGCAGGCCGGTCAGGAAGAACTTGACCCAGTGGTGGGGCCGGGCGGTCGCCCGGACGGGGGGTGAGGTGATGCGCGGAGTGGGTCGGTATCCGGACACCGGACAGGGCCTCCTCTGAGTGACCGCTTTGGTCGAACTTTATGACAAATCAGGCATTTAGGTAATGTTCGGTATGTGTTCCGGATGCACCGCGCCCAGTCGCCCACCACGCCGGCCCTGCAGGCCATCGACCTCCAGAACCTGCCGTTCCGGCGGCGGGCCGCACCGGCGCTGCTCGCCGTCCTGCTGGTCGCGCTCGCGGACCTCCTCTCCGGCAAGGACCGGTACCTCGCACCGCTGATGACCGTGGTCCCGGCGGTCGCCGCGCTCACCCTCAAGCCCGGCGAGCTGCTCGCCGTCTGCGCGGTCGGGCTGATCGCGGTCTTCGGGCTCAGCCACTACGACCAGGTCGACAACATCAACGACGCCCGCTTCCTTTACGGTGCGATGGTCAGCTATCTGGTGTTGACGCTCTTCTCGGCCTGGGTGGCGCGGATCCGGATGCGGCGGGCGGCCGCCTTCGCGGCGGTCAGCTCGGTCGCCGAGGCCGCCCAGCGGGCCCTGCTGCGGCTGCCCGGGCCGGCCGTCGGGCCGCTGCGGCTCGCCGTGCGGTACGTGTCCGCCGCGGACGCCTCGCGGATCGGCGGGGACCTCTACTCGGTGCTGGAGACGCCGCACGGCACCCGGGTCGCGGTCGGGGACGTCCGGGGCAAGGGGCTGGCCGCGGTGCAGACCGCGGCCGTGGTGCTCGGGGCCTTCCGGGAGGCCGCGTACGACGAGGCGGGACTGCGGGGGGTCGCGGCGCGGATCGAGGCCAGCGTCGAACGGCACGTGCCGGACGGGGAGTTCACCACCGCGCTGTTCGCGGAGTTCCGCGCGCCCGGGCAGATGGAGCTGCTGCAGTACGGGCACGTGGCGCCGATCCGGGTCGACGGGGAGGGGCGGGTGCACGTGCTGGACGCGCCCGACCCCTGGGTGCCGCTGGGGCTCGGGCGGCTGGCGACGGGGGAACCGACCACCTGGGGGCAGCCGTTCGGGGCCGAGGACGTGCTGGTGCTGTACACGGACGGGGTGATCGAGGCCCGGCACCGCAGGAGCGGGGAGTTCTACCCGCTGGCGGAGCGGGTCGGGCCGCTGGTGCAGGGGGCCGCGCGCTCGGCGGGGGAGCTGGAGGCGGCGGTGGAGCGGGTCTACGCGGACCTGTTGGCGCACACGGGTGGGGAGTTGCGGGACGACGCGCTGTTGCTGTTGATCACGCGGACGGATTGATCGAGGGGCGGAGGGTGGCTGCGGGCGCGCGGGCGGGGCCGCGCGCCCGCGGGGGATGCTCTTATGGATGTCAAGCAGCGGTGGTGAGCTGCTCGGCGGTGATGGATGTAGTGCTGGGTGTGGTCAGGACCTGGTAGATCTCGCG
>NZ_JBEOSV010000139.1:0-3840 GCF_040303245.1 Kitasatospora sp. NPDC096077
CGCGGGCTTGCGCCCGCGCGCCCGCAGCGGGATGGGTCAGTTCGGGGTGGGGAGGGGGTCGGGGATGCCGGGGAAGGGGGTGTCGGGGGCGCCCCAGCGGTGGGCGCGGAGGGTGCAGTCGCGGAGGGCGGTGGCTGCGGTGGGGCGGTGGGGGGCGGGGAGGTCGGCGACCAGGTCGGCGTAGACGGTGGTGAGGCCGGTCTCCAGGTGGGCGGCGAGCTTGGTGGCGCCGGCGGGGTCGGTGACGGGGAAGGGGAGCTGGTAGCCGCCGGCGGCGGGGGTGGGGGTGGCGCCGAGGGTGCTGAGGAGGCGTTGCCAGGTGTCGCGCTGGGACTGGTGGGCGGCGTAGGCGGCGCGGGCGTCGGTGCGCTGTTGGCCCTCGGGGAGGTGGGCGCCGACGACGCCGTAGCCGTAGACGGCGGCGTGTTCGGCGCTCAGGGCCTTCTGGAGGGCGGGGGTGGCGTCGGGGGTCGGGGTGGAGGTGGACGTGGCGGTGGGGGCCGGGGTGGGCTGGTCGGCGGGGGCGCCGAGGGCGGCGGCGTGCAGGGCGTTGGCGGCGGCGACCGAGGCGAGCAGGCGGGCCAGGGGCGGGCCGGCGGCGCCGAGGTCGGCCAGGCGGGACTGGGCGGTCTGGCGTTCCAGGGCGGCCAGGGTCGCCTGGGTCGGTGTACCGGTGGGGGACGCCGTACCGGGGGTCGCGCCGGTGGAGGCGGCGGGGATGCCGTAGGCGAGGGCGGCGCGGTGCTGGGCGGTGTCGGCGCGCAGGGGTTGCAGCAGGGCGGTCTGCGCTCCGGGGGCGGCGAGCAGGGCGTCGTAGGCCGTCAGCAGGGTGTCGGTGGCGGCGACGGCGCGCAGGCGGACGGGGAGGTCCGGGTCGGGGCCGCCGGGCGTCGCGGTGCTGGTGGGGCCGTGGCCGGTGCAGGCGGTGGTGAGGGTGAGCAGTCCGAGGGCCAGGAAGGTGCGTCGGCTGGGCGGCTGCATCGGGTTCACTCCGGGGGCTGGTACGGGAGGACGGCCTCCCCGCCTGCCTCGTTGGCGTGAATCTTCGCAGAATCCCCATGTTTGCGAGTGGTGTTCGAGGGTCGCGTGCGAGGGGTGGGGCGGTGTGAGCTTGCTCGCAGTGGGTGGTGTCCGACTGGTCGTGGCAGGTCCGGAATCGGTGGTTCGCGCCTTCACCGGCTAGGCTTTGGGCCGAGCTGCCGTGACCCGGTGTGCGCCCGTGGGGCGCGCGGAGGGGGCGCGGGGCGACCTCTGACAACAGCAGACGCGGCCGAGGAGTCCACCCGGATGAGCACCACCCACACCGACCGGCTGCGCGCGTTGCTGGAGCCGCTGGCCGTCCAGGCCGGACTGGACCTGGAGGACGTCAAGGTCACCAAGGCGGGCAACCGTCGGCAGGTGCAGATCGACGTCGACACCGACGGCGGTGTGGACATGGACGCCATCGCCGAGTTCAGCCGGGTGGTCGGCGAGGCGCTGGACGCCTCGGACGTGATGGGTGACGAGCCCTACCTGCTGGAGATCGGTTCTCCGGGTGCGGAGCGCCCGCTGGTGCTGCCCCGGCACTGGCAGCGCGCGGAGGGTCGGCTGGCCAAGATCCACCTGGTCGACGGCGGGGAGCTGGTCGCCCGGGTGCTGGAGGCCGACGAGGCCGGCGCGCTGGTCGAGGTGCAGCCGGTGAAGGGGCGCGGCCGCCCGAAGGAGCGCCGTCTGGAGTACGTCGAGGTGGCTCGGGCGCGGGTCCAGGTCGAGTTCAACCGCAAGGAAGACGAGAACCTCCTGGACGAGGCCGCCGACTTCGACGAGGGGGACGACGGCGCCGAGTGAGCCGGCCGCCGTACGACCATGATGAACGTGACGAAAGACGAGGAGGCGTAGCCGTGGACATCGACATGAGTGCCCTGCGCACGCTGGTCAACGAGAAGAACATCCCCTTCGACCTGCTGGTCGAGTCCATCGAGTCAGCCCTCCTCACCGCGTACCACCGCACCGAGGGCTCGCGCCGCCGCGCCCGGGTGCAGCTGGACCGCAAGAGCGGCCACGTCACCGTGTGGGCCGTGGAGGACCCGGCGGAGCTGGACGAGGGCGTCGAGCCGAAGGAGTTCGACGACACCCCGAACGGCTTCGGCCGGATCGCGTCCAGCATCGGCATCCAGGTGATGATGCAGCGCCTGCGCGACGCCGCCGACGACCAGACCTTCGGTGAGTACGCGGGCAAGGAGGGCGACATCGTCACCGGTGTCGTCCAGCAGGGCAACGACCCGAAGAGCGTGCTGGTCGACATCGGCAAGCTGGAGGCCATCCTGCCGCCGCAGGAGCAGGTCCCGGGCGAGGACTACCGGCACGGCACCCGGCTGAAGTGCTACGTGGTGGCGGTGCGCCGCGGTGTCCGCGGGCCGTCGGTGACGCTCTCGCGCACCCACCCCAGCCTGGTGAAGAAGCTGTTCGCGCTGGAGGTCCCGGAGATCGCGGACGGCAGTGTCGAGATCGCCGCGATCGCCCGTGAGGCCGGGCACCGCACCAAGATCGCGGTCTGGTCGCGCCGGGCCGGGCTGAACGCCAAGGGCGCCTGCATCGGTCCGATGGGCTCCCGGGTCCGCGCCGTGATGGGCGAGCTGCACGGCGAGAAGATCGACATCGTCGACTGGTCCGAGGACCCGCGGGAGATGGTCGCCGCCGCACTGTCCCCCGCGCGGGTGACCAGCGTGGAGATCGTGGACCTCGCCCAGCGTTCCGCCCGGGTGATCGTGCCGGACTACCAGCTGTCGCTGGCGATCGGCAAGGAGGGGCAGAACGCCCGCCTGGCCGCGCGCCTCACCGGGTGGCGGATCGACATCCGGCCGGACACCGAGGGTCAGCCCGAGGAAGCCGCGGCCCAGTAGTCAGCGTTGTTCCCGGCGCCCTCCGTCGGTCCTCCGGGATCTATGGGGCGGCGCCATGTCCCTTCGGAGGGGTAGACTTGCCTTCGTCTGGCCGGACGCATGTCCGAGCACGCCCGGAACGCACCTGCGTGGGCTGCCGCAAGCGAGCGGCCAAGCACCAGCTGTTGCGTGTCACGGCGGTCGAGGGCGTCTGCGTCCCCGATCCCCGGGGCGCACTGCCGGGCCGAGGCGCTCACCTGCACCTCGATCCGGCCTGCCTCGACCTCGCGGTCCGCCGTCGGGCGTTTCCCCGGGCCTTCCGGCTCCAGGGGACGCTCGACACGGAGCGGCTCCGCGGGTTCATCGAGGAGCGGGCGGGCGGAGCCTCCTAGGCGGGCCGCCCCACGCGACGGCCGCCGCTCACCGCGGCGGAGAACCACCGCAACAAGCCCAGTGCGCGGGCAGCCGCGCGCCGTGCCACCAGTCAGGTACCTCGCGATGTGGAAGTAGGTCGAGATTGCGATGAGCACTCGATGAGTACGCGATGAGTACGCGATGGGTACGCCCATGAAGTAGCGACAGTCCGGCGGACGAGACCCCCGGACTCATAGACAGGAGTGAAGTGGCTAAGGTCCGGGTTTATGAACTCGCCAAGGAGCTTGGCTTGGAGAGCAAGGCCGTCATGGCCAAGCTCACCGAGCTCGGTGAGTTCGTCCGTTCGGCGTCCTCGACGATCGAGGCGCCGGTCGTGCGCAAGCTGACTGACGCGCTTGGCGTGGCCCCCACCGGTGGTGGCGCTGCCAAGCCTGGCCCGCGGAAGCCCGCGGCGCCCCAGCCCGCGGCAGGTGCCGCGGGTGCACCCAAGCCGGGTGCCCCGACCCCGGGTCCGCGCCCCGCCGCGACCCCTGGTCCCCGTCCGACCCCTGCGGCTGCCGCGGCGGCGGGCCCGGCGGGCCCCCCCCCCCCCACCCCCGCCCCC
>NZ_JBEOSV010000140.1:0-3505 GCF_040303245.1 Kitasatospora sp. NPDC096077
TGGCTTCGTTCACGTGAAGTAGCAGCGATTGGTCAGCGGTTTGGGCAGCATTTGGCGATCTTGAACGCTGCGGATGTTCACCAGAAATGACGTCGCCCGACTACTGTGCTCGTCCGTGGAACGGGATGTTGACCGGCCGAATCCCCAACCGGTAGTGATCTTGATCGCGATAACCAGGTGTCCGTCGGCCAGGGGAGCACTAGCCTGAGCGGCCGTGAGTACGGATATCCACGGCGGCATCGAATTCCGCCATCCCGGCGTCGACGCCGGCTACTACGACGGCGAGCCGTGGGCCATGGCGATGGACCTGTGGCCGCTGTACGACCAGAGCGACTACGCAGCCTTCGGCTGCCTCTTCGGGGTGCGCAACTACGCGGGCTTCCGTCCGCTCGCCGCTGACCGCGGCCTTCCTCCTGACCTGTCGGGTGGCCTGCGGGCCGAGCTGGAGCCGATGGTGGAAGCCGGGGATCTGCACGGCGCCACCTGGGTCAGCTGGGCGGAGATCAGCCGGCTCGACTCTGCTTCCACTCCCGTCCACTACACCGGCCGGTTGACCTGGTCGACGGTGTCCCTGCCGTCGCTCTTGCACCAGCAGCTCGTACCCGACCAGTGGCCTTCGGACGCACTCGACGCCGTGGGCCCGCCGCCTATCGGCCTCGACCGTTCCGCTCACCTCACGGAGTGGAACGCCGGGGACCTGCACTGCCGTTACGAACCCCTGACTGCTGGCTCTCTCCTGGGCAGTCCCTCCCAATGGCCGCACGTCTTCGCCGTGATGAAGGCACTGGCGGACCGTTTCGGAGAGGAGGAAGTCCGGCTCGTTGTCGCCTTCGACTGACGCGTGTGCGCCTCTGGATCCGCACAAAGGCGCCCCCCGGCCGGAGGGCGCCGAGTGGGGGTTTGCGGCGGTCAGCCGGCCTTCGCGGGTGCTTCGGTCCGCGCCCGGGTGGAGGCGAGGCGGTAGGAGTCGGTGCCGGTCTCGATGATGGTGCCGTTGAAGGTGAGGCGGTCGACGATGGCCGCGCAGAGGCGGGGGTCGGTGAAGGTCTTGGTCCAGCCGCCGAAGGACTCATTGGAGGCGATGGCGACGCTGTTCTTCTCCTCGCGTTCGGTGAGGACCTGGAAGAGCAGTTCGGCGCCGTGTCGGTCGAGTTCCATGTAGCCGAGTTCGTCGATGCAGAGCAGGTCGACGCGGCCGTAGCGGGCGATCGTCTTGTTCAACTGCTTCTCGTCAGCGGCCTCCACCAGCTCGTTCACCAGCTTCGTGGCCAGCGTGTAGCGGACGCGGTAGCCCTGCATGGCGGCCTCGGTGCCCAGGGCGATGAGCATGTGGGACTTGCCGGTGCCGGAGTCGCCGATCAGGCAGAGCGGCTGGCTCTTCTTGATCCACTCGCAGCTGGCGAGGGTGTTGATCACCGCGGGGTCGATGTTGGGGTTGGCGTCGAAGTCGAAGGTCCGCAGCGACTTGTCGCGGGGGAACCCGGCGGCCTTGATCCGCCGCTCCGAACGGCGCCGGCCCCGGTCGTCGCACTCGGCCATCAGCAGCTCGGCGAGGAAGCCGCGGTAGGTCATCTGGTCCTTGACCGCCCGGTCGGCGATCTCGGCGAACTCGTTGCGGATCGACGGCAGCCGCAGCAGCCGGCAGGCCGTGTCGATGGCCGTGGTCGCGGCCTGTTCGGTCAGGTTCCGCTGGCGGGGCAGCATGGCGGTCATGGGGCTTCTCCCTCTCGCAGGTCACCGCCGCCGGCGCGACGGTGTCGGAGCAACTGGTCGTAGTGGCTGACCGACGGCAGCGGCCGGGTGTCCTGCGGAAGGTGGTTGAGCTTCCACTCGTGCAGGAACGTCACCGTCCCGGCCCCCTGACCGGCAACCGGCCTCGGCGTCGGGACCTCGACGGCGGGTTCGTCCTCGACCTGGGCGGCCTTGCGGGCTTCCAGGGCGACCGCGTCCGCGGTCAGCGCCCCCGCCCGCAGCGCGGTGGCCAGCCCGGCGACGATGTGCTCGTGGGCGATGTGGCGGCCCAGCAGCAGCACGTCGATCAGTGCCCTGGTGCCCTCCGCGTCGCCGTGGGCCCGGACTGCTGCGGCCCACCAGGCGTCGTGGACCGGGGTGAACTTCCCCGCGGAGCGGGCCTGGTCGAGCGCGGTCGCGCCGGGCAAGGCACCCGGTTTGCGGACCAGCGCCTCCAGGTAGTGGTCCAGGTCCAGCCGGCAGGCGCCCTTGGCGATCAGCCGCTCGTGCCGGGCGACCTCGACGTTCCGGTCGTAGACCACCAGGTGGGAGGCGTGAAGCAGTACCCGGACCCGCTTGCCGATCAGGCGGACCGGCACCGAGTAGCGGTTGGTGCGGACCGAGATCTGCCCGTAGCGGTCGACCCGGGGGGTGAACACCCGGCCGGTCTCGAACGGGTCCTCCGGCAGCGGCAGCAGCCTCGCTCGCTCGCCCTCGAAGTACTCGTCGACCGTCCTCGCCCGGGAGCCGATCCGGCGCCGCCCGTCGTGCCGGTCCCATTGCTCGACCATCTCGTTCAGCTCCGCCAGCGACTCGACCTCCGGCACCGGGACGAAGTGGTTGCGCCGGAAGTAGCCGATCTGGCCCTCGACACCGCCCTTCTCGTGGGCGCCGTCGATGCCGGGCCGGCAGTAGAAGCTCTCGATCCCGAAGTGCGACTTGAAGGCGATCCACCGGTCGGCCTCGATCCGGGCCCGGCTCAGCCCCAGCACCTGGGCAACGGCGGCCTTCAGGTTGTCGTAGCGGACCTTGCTCCGAGGAACTCCGCCCAGCACCCGCAGCGCGTGGACGTGGCCTTCGAAGAACGCCTCCTGCCCGCAGGACGCGAAGACGCGGTGGACGGCCTTGCCCGAGTAGGACAACCGGAAAGAGAACAGGTAGCAGGTCACCAGCTCGCCGGCCAGCTTCACCGTCACGTCGCCGAAGTCGACCTCGGCCTCCATCCCGGGCTGGTGCGTCTGCGGGACGAACGCCTCGATCGGGACCTTCCCCGACTCCACCAGGATCTGCGGCTTGCGGTCCGCGACGTAGCGGCGGACCTGCGGGTAGGAGACGTCGGCGCCGTGCTCCTCGACCAGGCGGTGGAAGATCCGGGTGACCGTGTGCCGCTGCTTGCGCGGCGCGTCCAGGTCGGCCCGCAGGATCTCGTCGACCACCGCCTTGTACGGGTCCATCGCTGTCGCCCGGGGCGGAAGCTTCTTCCGCGGCTCCGGCCAGACCGAGTCCACGGCCTTCCTGATCGTCCGCCACGACACGTTGTACTTGCGCTCGATCTCCCGCAGCTTCATGCCGTCCCGGTGGTCACGGCGGATCGCGGCGTACAGCTCGACCTTCGACATCTGCGGCATGACCAGGGCCTTTCACCAGGAGCACTCCCGATGCTGGCCTGGCAAGTACCCCGGTGACGTCAAAACTCGTGAACATCACCCGTCCGTGGTTCGGGGTGCCTCCCAAACTCGTGAACAACTGACGTCACAACTCGTGGTTAAAGCCA
>NZ_JBEOSV010000141.1:0-3417 GCF_040303245.1 Kitasatospora sp. NPDC096077
CCCCTCGACCACCGCAGCCGAGAACACACCCTCCTGCCAGCCCCACTCCACCAACAACCGGCCCTCCACCACCCGGCCCACCACGTCCAGGACGTAGGGGTGCGGGTCGAGCGGGCTGGTCTCGCCGTCCTGCAGGAAGCCGGTCGCCAGGAACGGCGAGTCGTCACCGGCGCCGCCCTGGCCGTCGAACTGGCCGAGGTAGTTGAAGCTCACCTGCGGGCGGATCGCGCCCAGTTCCCCGGCCGCGGAATCCTGATCGCCGAGGAAGCGCAGGGCACCGTGGCCGATCCCACGGCCCGGCACCGCACGGATCCGCTCCTTGACCGCCTTGACCAGCACGTCCCAGTCACCGCCGGCCGGCAGTTCCACCGGGAACACCGAGGTGAACCAGCCCACCGTCCGCGAGACGTCCACACCCGCGAACAACTCCTCACGACCGTGGCCCTCCACATCCACCAGCACCCGGTCCCGACCGGTCCACTCCCCCAGCACCCGGGCCAGCACCGCCAACAGCACCTCGTTCACCCGGGTCCGGTACACCCCCGGCACCCGCTGCAACAACGCCCGCGTCGCCTCCACCGACAACCCGCCCGACACCACCCGCAAACCACCGGGCCGCGCCGCCACACCCTCCACCGGCAGACCCGGCTCAACCCCCTGGCCCACACCGGACCAGTACGCCAACTCGGAGTCAAAACCACCCGACTCCACCAACTCCCGCAGCCGATGCGCCCACTCCTGGAACGACGCCGACTTCACGCCCAGATCCACCGCGACACCGGACACCACCTGCCCGTACGCCACCGCCAGATCCTCCAGCAGCACCCGCCACGACACCCCGTCCACCACCAGGTGGTGCGCCACCACCACCAACCGCACCCCACCCACACCGAGATCGGCGGTGAGGCACCGCAGCAGCGGGCCGTCCGTGAGGTCCAGGCTGCTCTGCGCCCGGGCGACCAGGAGGTCGAACGCGGCCTGCCGCTCGTCCTCGGGCAGGGCCGTGAGGTCCTCGTGGTGCACCGGGACGGCCTCGCCGGGCTCGGACGCCTGCTGGGTCCAGCCGGTCTCCGTGCGGTGGAAACGCAGCCGCAGGCCGTCGTGGTGCGCGACCAGGGCGGTCAGCGCCGTGGCGAGGGCCGCGCGGTCCACGCCGTCCTTGAGGGTGGTGGTCATCGACATGTCGAAGTGGTGCGGGGCCGCCGGGTGGTGCTCGAAGAACCAGGCCTGGATGGGGGTCAGGCCGACCGGGCCGGTGATCGTCCGGGTGGGCGCGTGGTCCGCGTCGGGCTCGGGTGCCTGCTCGGCCACGGCCGCCAGGCCGCGCACGGTCGGGTGGTCGAAGAGTTCCCGGGTGCTGACCGCCAGGCCGGCGGCCCGGGCGCGGGCGACGACCTGGATGCTGAGGATCGAGTCGCCGCCCAGGTCGAAGAAATTGTCCTCGACCCCGACCCGCCCGACACCCAGCACCTGCGACCAGACCCCGGCCAGCACCTCCTCCACCGCGCCCACCGGCGCGGTGAACTCCTCACCGGAACCGACCACTTCGGGCTCCGGCAGAGCCCGCCGGTCCACCTTCCCGTTCGGCGTCAACGGCAACGCCTCCAGCGCCACGAACACCGACGGCACCAGGTAGTCCGGCAACACCCCGGCCATGAACTCCCGCAACCCGCCGATCCCTTCGGCCACCACGTAGGCGACCAGCCGGCGACCGCCCGTCGGACCGACCGGTGCCACGACCACGGCCTGCGACACGCCCGGAGCCGACGCCAGCACCGACTCCACCTCACCGAGCTCCACCCGGTGGCCGCGCACCTTCACCTGGTCGTCGACCCGGCCGACGAACTCCAGCTCACCACCGGCCGTCCAGCGCACCGCGTCACCGGTGCGGTACAACCGACCACCCGAACCGAACGGGTCCGCGACGAACCGCTCCGCCGTCAAACCCGGCCGACCCACGTAGCCCTGGGTGACACCGTCGCCGGCGACGTACAACTCACCCGCCACGCCCGGCGGCACCGGCCGCAGCCAACCGTCCAGCACATACACCCGGACGTTGGCAAAGGGGCGCCCGATCGAGGGGTCGGTGTCGGCGTCCGGGTCCAGGGCGGCGCTGAAGGAGGCCGCGACGGTGGTCTCGGTGGGCCCGTAGCCGTTGACCATGGTCCGCCCCCGGCCGAAGCGGGCGACCAGGCCCGCCGGGACGGGCTCGGCGCCGGCGATCAGGCTGCGCAGCTCGGGCAGTTCGACGTCCGGCAGGGTGGCGAGCGCGGCGGGCAGGATGATCGCGTGGTTCACCCGCTGCTCGACCAGGACCTGCGCCAGCGCCTCGCCCGCGAGCGGGCCGGGCGCCGGCAGGACCAGGGCGGCGCCCCGACCCAGGGCCATCAGGGTCTCCAGCAGCGCCACGTCGAAGCTGGCCGAGGCCAGTTGCAGCACCCGGTCCCCCGGCTGCACGCCGAGGAGTTCGGCGGGCACCGTGAGCAGCCCGCTCAGGCCGTGGTGCGGGACCTCGACGCCCTTGGGGCGGCCGGTGGAGCCGGAGGTGTAGATGACGTACGCGGGCTGGAGCAGCTCGATCGCCACCTCGGGCAGGCCGTCCGGCAGCTGGGTGTGCTCGGCCAGGGCCGGGTCCAGGGTGCGCACGCCCGTGGTCGCGACGGTGGCGCCGGCGGCCTCGTCGGTGATCACCAGCCGGATGCCGGAGTCGCCGACCATGTGGTCGAGCCGGTCGGCCGGGTAGGTCGGGTCGAGCGGTACGTAGACGGCGCCGGCGTGCACCACGGCCTGCATCGCGGTCAGCCAGGCGATGCCACGCGGCAGGGCGACCCCGACGCGTTCGCCCGGGCGGACGCCCTCGGCGATCAGCAGGTGCGCCAACCTGGCGGACCGGGCCTGGAGTTCGGCGTAGGTCAGGGTGTCGTCGGCGCAGACGACGGCGGGCAGGTCCGGGGTCCGCTCGGTCTGGCTGCGGAAGATCTCGGACAGGTTCAGCCGGGCGAGGTCGCGGGCGGTGTCATTCCACTGGTCGAGGACCTGGCGGCGCTGGTCGGCGCCGAGCGGGTCGAGCCGGGCCAGCGTGGTGGACTCGTCGGCGGCGACGACGCTCTCGGCGTGCCGAACCAGCCGGTCGCGCAGGCCCTCGACGGTGCTGCGGTCGAAGACGGCCGGGTCGTAGGGCAGGATCAGCTCGATCCGGTCACCGGCGTAGGCCAGCAGGTTGAGCGGATAGTTGGAGGCCTCGATCGCGCTGACGTCGCTGACGGTCAGGCCGCGTTCGGCGGCCGCGTCGATGTCCAGCGGGTAGTTCTCGAAGACGACCAGCGTGTCGAACAGGGCCTGGTCGGTGGGCAGTTCGCTGACGGCCTGGATCCGGGTGAGCGGGAGGTAGTCGAAACGCCGAGCCTCGACCTGCTC
>NZ_JBEOSV010000142.1:0-3394 GCF_040303245.1 Kitasatospora sp. NPDC096077
GGCCCCACCTTCATGTCTGGCCAACCAGAAGATCACCCGACCGAGTCGACTGACTCGAACTCACACCCACCGAGATCGATAGAGCAACGGTCACTTAGTACTCCCAGGAGTTGTGGGCCGGAGCCCCGTTTGTCGGAAGCTCGCGGAGCCATCGGTTCACCACTGTAGTCGGCCGCAGACCCCGGTCGCCCTCGAACAACAGGTCATCGTCGACGAGAACCGGCGTGCCGTCCGGGATCACCGGCTGTGCCAAGGTGCGGTAGCTGTCACCTGGCGATCTCGGTGACCTGGGTGAAGCGCGCAGGCGAGGCGCGGTAGTCGTCACCGTTTCCGCACGGTAGTTGTCACCTGAACCGGTTGCTGAGCCTTTCTGTCACCTGCTGTTCGCTGGCAATCAGCTTCCGGGGTCGCGCGGCGCCTGGTTCGATGGCGCGCGCTTTTGAACTGGTGGGTGCTGGTGGCGAGTTGGCGGTGGTGTGTTCCGATCGGTGGTTGAGATGCCGGTCGCGAGTCGGGGGCGAGGGGCTGTTCGGGTCACCGAATGTGGTCCGAACGGCCCCTCGTCTTGGTGGCGGTGGGGGTTTTCGGCTGTCCTGGCCTGGTGGCCGGTGTTGCGTGGTCAGTCGGTGTAGTTGGCGGGGCGGAAGTGCCAGAGGTACCAGGCCCAGTTGTCGTTGGCGTGTTCGAGGAAGGTCAGGAAGCTGTTCCTGCCTTCGGGGTCGATGAGGCAGCCCATGTCGGTGCGGTCGCCGGGGCTGAAGTAGCGCACCCGGTAGCCGGCGCCTCCGCCGCCGGCGACGTCGATGAGGTCGCCGCGGATCCAGACGCCGTGCTGGTCGGGTCGTGCGGGGTCCCAGTCGCGGGCGGTGATGGTCGGGCGGTGTTTCTGGTCGGTGAGGCTGGTGTCGGCTTCCAGGACCTTTCCGGCGTTGCGGCCGGTGTTGACGACGATGCGGAACGCGGGGTAGCCGTTGTGCCGCTCGTTGGTGGGGACGAACTTGAAGAGGTCGTAGAGGTCTGTGGCCGGGTCGACGTTGTCACGGCGGTTGATGGCGTCGGCGGACAGGTAGCCGTCGTCGGCCACCTGCAGTTTGGTGCCCCGGGCGTCCGCTCCGGCGCAGGCCTGGAACTGGAAGGGGTCGCCGTTGGTGGGGTCGGTGTGGGCGGGGTTGGCGTTGATGAATCCGCAGCCCTTGATCAGGGCTGCGACCAGCAGGTAGAAGTAGTACGCGGCGGCGGCCGGGTCGCTCATGTCCGAGGTGAACGCCTGGTCCAGCTCCTGCTTGAGGAAGTCGCACGCGGCGTCCTCCAGGCCGAGCGCGTACTTCGAGGACGGCTGGTACTTCTCGGCGAGGACCTTCAGTTCGTCGATCCGCTCCGGCGGGATGGCGGGGTAGCCCATCGCTCTCACGCACCTCTCTGCATCGGGGGCGCCCCCGCCGTCGTGCGGGGGTGCCGGTCGGGACCAACCCAAACACCCCACAAGGGGCGACCAAAAGTGATCATCCGGTCACTTCCTGTGTCGGGTTGCCGGGTGGTGGGGCCGTTCGGTGCGACGCGACGCGTGCGGTCCCCGGACACGCCGCGGTGCCGCCGGCGCCCGGCGGGGCGGCGGAGCACGAGGGCGACGACGCTCCAGGCGAGGCGGGCCTCAGCGTGGGCGGGCGGGCGTTCGCAGCCGCGTCACGGGGCCGTCGGGCACGCAAGAACCACGCCGGTGAGCGTGCGACGACCCGGCGCCGGGACAGGGCGGCGAAACCGGGGACGCCGGGTGGCCGCTTTCACGATCTTGACGGTGATACGCGATCCGTGTCCGACCCAGTCGACGAGTTCACCGGCCTGGGCGGAGTCGGCCCGGACGACGGTGATCTCCGGATGTGCGGCGTGCGCGCGGGTGAGGAGCACTCAGGCGCCTGTATGTCAGGCGGGCCGGGACCCGCCGTCGCCGTCGCCGTCCCGATGCCGCTGCGCCGCCGGCCTGGCCTCGCTCCTGCCCGGCGCACTGCGCCCGCCCGGCACGCGGCGTCGACGCAGGCCCGTACCACTGGCCCGTGGCGCCTGTCCCGGGTTCCGGTGATCTTGCCCGTGGCCGCCGCCGGGCCACTACCGTCCGGCTCATGCCACAATTCGGAACCCTTGCCGTCGGTCAGTTCGTCAGCGACTTCACCTTCGACGGCACCAGCCCCCAGGGGACGTCGTTCTCCACCGGCACCGACCTGCCGATCCAGGAAAGCGGCACCCTCGGCGAAAAGCACCTGATCGTCAACGACAAAGGCCCGACGTTCACCCTGGACGGCGGGACGGAGACGCCGGCCCTGGGCCACCAGGTCAGCGTCTCGCTCACCGGCACCGTGAAGTCCGTGCCCGGCTCGCTGGGGGTGCAGCTGATCCAGGACGGCGACCCGATCCCGGTGGCCAGCGCCTATACCCAGCCTGCCTCCGCCCAGCTGCCCGCCACGGTCTCGCTGACCTACATGACGGCTGTCCCCGCCGGCGGCAGGAGTCTGCTGCAGGTCCGGCTCATCACCGATGCCGGCAACCCCGTGGCCGACCTGACCGGCCTGTCCGTCACGATCACCGCCGTGGGCAGCCGATTTACTTAACCCCGACTCGCTGGTCCGGTGCGCGGGCACCGGACCAGCGATCCGAAGGCACCCCGACAGCCCATCCGGACCACCGCTCGACCCGGCAACCGGCGCCGTCGACACCAGCAGCCTCGTCGACCCCTACACCGCACACTTCGACGACACCAAGGCGCTCGCAGAAGACCCAGGTCGCCAGCCACATCCGCCTCGGATCCAGACCCCGCCCGAACCCCACGCGGGCGTCGGCCCCGAGAGCCCACCACGAACCTGCCGTACCTGGCGCTTGCCCGATGCGCCCTTCCCCTCGGGCAAACGGGCCGAGCAGCTCGTCGCAACCATCGAGTCGATCTTGGTGACAGTCTGCGTGCCGATGTGACGGCTATCGTGCTTCGGCACACCGGCTTCGCCGACAGCCCCCAGGCCTCCCACCCCTGAGAGGGTGTTCGATACCGATTTAGGCTGCCGCGAGGGGTTTCGGGCGGAGGTATTGCCCGGTTCTGTCCGGGCTGGCGGTCAGCCGGGTGGCCATGGAGTTCACCATGGCCCACTGGATCATCGAGCGTGACCGGTCCGGCAGTTCCTCGTAGTCGCGGTGGAGCCGCCGGTACCGGGACATGATCCCGAAGGTCTGCTCCACCCGCCAGCGGATCGGCTGGACGATGAAGCCCTTCTGCTCCTTGTCCCGGGCCACGACCTCGACATCGATGTCGAGGTCGTGGCCGTGCCTGACGACGGCGTTGTTGTAGCCGGCGTCCACCCAGGCCTTGGTCACGGTGGGCCACCGGGTGGAGAGGGTGTCCAGGACCTGT
>NZ_JBEOSV010000143.1:0-3193 GCF_040303245.1 Kitasatospora sp. NPDC096077
CCACCCGACAGCACGGAGGCGGGCCCCGGGGCCCGCCTCCGTGCTGTCGGGTGGCGACCGGTCAGGTGTGGTCCGCCGCCGGCCGGAGGAGCGGTCAGTCCCGGGGCTGGGCGACGTCGAGGGTGTGGAGATAGTCGAGGGCGGCGTCCCGGGGCACGTACCAGGCTTTGCCGGTCCGCATGGCCGGCAGGTCGCCGGAGTGGACCAGGCGGTAGACGGTCAGCTTGGTCACTCGCAGCAGCGCGGCGGCGTCCGCGATGGTCAGGAACCGAATGTCGTCCGCTGGCGGGGGCGTCACCGGGTGCGTGAGGGCGGGCCGGGCAGGCTGGGTAGGCCGGGCGGGTTCGCGCATCCAGGTGGTCAGCCGGTCGAGTTCCCGCTGGACGTCGCTCTCGCTCGGCGGCGGCACGGCCTGCTCGATGCGCCGGAGCAGATCAGGCAGCGGGTCGGCGTTGTCGGCGGAGCGCCAGATGATCGTCATGATGCCCTCCTCTTCTGTGCGGTGCCCTCTGCGGCGGGCTGGGCGAAGGGCAGGTGCTCGCCGACTTCGGCGCCCAGACGCAGGCGGGCTTTGTGGAGATGCACCCGCACGGTGGCGGGTGAGATGCCGAGACTGCGGGAGATCTCGGCCGGGGCGAGGCCCTCGCGCCAGGCCAGGACGGCGACCGCGCGCTGGGACCGGGGCATGGCGGAGATCACCGCCCAGCAGCGTTCGAGAGCGGCGCGGGCCACGGTGACGTCCGCCGGATTGTGCGGGGCGATGGTGTAGTGCTCGCACACCTGGAAGTGCAATTCGTCGAAGTGGACATCACGGCGAAGATCGTCGATGAACCGATTGCGGGCCACCGTCCTGAGCCACGCCTTCTGGCCGTCCAGCGAGCGGGAACCGACTTCGGCCCATTTCAGCGCGGCCTTCTGGAAGGCGTACTGAACCAGGTCAGGGGCGTCCGCCGCACCGGCCAGCACGGTGGTGCTGCGAAGCACGTCGCGGTACGCGGTGCGGTACAGCCCGGTGACGGCGTCGGCGACGTCCGCCGAGATGCGCCGGGTGTGCTCTGTCGTCACTTGGCCCCCTGGGTCCGCTCGTCCATGTCCGTTCCCCCGGCCGGCCGGGCGCCGACCTGGACCCGCATGCCGGGCCCGCCCATTCCGCTCTCCTGTTCCACGACGGTGCCCAGCGGCGACCGTTCGACCAGCGCGACCAGGGTGCGTCGGCGCTGCCACTCGGCCAGCTGCCGCACTGCCACCCCCAGGACCCCGACTAGGGCCAGCACGATCCATGACGACTGGTGAACACCCAGCGCCACGAACGGCACCACCGGGGTCCAGCCGAGCAGTTGGGTGAGCCCTTGACGCTTCATACCCAGCAGACGAACGGCAACCCCAAACCGTTTACATCCGAGGCAAAAAATGTTATGAGCGGTCAAGCGCCCTACTGTTTTGCATGGCCAGGCGGGTGCGCATCGTCCGTGACTGAAGGGCACGGCGAGCGGTCGAAGCTGGAGGCTGCCGCCTGGCCCTGGCCCTGGTCCTGGTCGACGCTCGGGTGCCGGTCTGGTCCTACTCGTCCGCCGGCCGCATCTCGCCCCAGGCCTCGGCCCTGCTGCGCCGTGCTGGGCGGAGCAGGGCGGGATGATGGTGTATTTCCATGGGTTGGTTGGTGGTTGTAACGGGGTTTTGTGTCACGTTGTCAATGGGGCAATTCGAGGTGTTTCTGAGGTGGCCTGGAGTGGATTCCTGGCGTTACACATTCGGTCTGTTGATGCATTTCTTGTGGCGGCCCAAAGGGGGCGAGTGCGGCGCATCGCCGCGGCCCCCGACGAGCCGTTGTTCACCCCACCCTTCCCGACTACCGGCCTGCCCCTGGTGACCCGCTTCGCCGAGTCCTGCAGACTGCTCCCGCCCCAGCCACCACGCCCGAGCCCCACACCACAGACCAGGCGGCACAGGACGCAGCAAGAGACCGTCTGGCCCCTGAGTACCGCCCACTACTACTATCCCTGGGCCGTCACCGAAGACATGCGAGGCTGTCCGCCCCCACCCCCGTCACACCGTGGGCGCACACTGCGGACCGGGCGACTATGGAACGGCCGAGCCTTCACCGAGGCCACCCAGGGACGACGCCGATGACACACCGCACAAAGCAGCCCCACCCCGCCGCACCAAAGTTCTGAGCTGACGGGATTTCTGCGAGGGCCGAAATCCCAAGGGGGGAAGAGATTTTGTAACGCCTGCCTTGGCCAGGCCGGCCCGGGCGGTGAGCCGAGGCCTCGGCGTGGCCGCCGTCCGGGAGCTGCTCGCCGCCGGCCTGGGCCTGGTCCTGGGCCTTGCCGGTGCTGCGCCGGGCTGGGCCGGGTCTATGGGGGATTTCCATGGGTTGGTTGGTGGGTTGTAACGTGGTTCTGTGTCACGACGTCAATGGGACATTCTGAGGTTTTCCGAGGGGTCCTGGCGCGGATTTCTGGCGTTACAGAACCGGATTGCGGTGCATTCCGTGGCGGTGGAGGTGGCGGTGTCGTGGTGTTGGGCGATGGGCTGTTTCAGTGCTGGCGCGCCAGATTCTCTTCAGTGACATTCTGATGCGGTGTCGGGGGTGGGGGGCGCGAAATTTGGCCTCCTGGTTGGACCACTGTGGGCCTGGCGTCCTGTCGCACCGGGTGTACTGTCTATGGGGGAGGGATTGCGCCGCCGGGCAGGGTGGTGACAGAATGCGATGGCTGGTAAGGGGCTGGCCGGGTCGCTCCCGGCCAGCAGAGTGGAAGCCGAGGGCGGACCCCAGGCACCCCCCTCAGTCAGCCAGGCGCACGGAGTTGCGCTAAAACCCCAACTGACCAGTAGAAATACCCGACCAGGCTAGCCAGGGACAGGGCCGTAGAGCCCGGCACGGACGCGCTGGCACCCCGACCAGGAGCGACCAGACCAGCGACCGAAGCCCCCGCAGAGCCCGGCACGGACGCGCTGGCACCCCGACCAGGAGCGACCAGACCAGCGACCGAAGCCCCCGCCAGCCAGCGGCGCGGAGCGCCGCAACATCACTCTCCGCTACTGCGCCCCGGAGGGGCGCCACAACGCTCCGTCACGTAGTGACGGCGCGCCGTCTGCTCCGCAGACATGGCGCGAGATCGGAAGAGCGTCGGGTTGGGAAAGAGTGTAATGTTAATAGTGTATTTATAGGTGGTGGGCGGGTGATTAA
>NZ_JBEOSV010000144.1:0-2802 GCF_040303245.1 Kitasatospora sp. NPDC096077
AAGACCGCATGCTCCAGTTTCCACTCCCACATCGCTGCGGCGCCCTGCGGCTGAGCCGCGTCAACGATGCGGGCCGCGCGCTGCAGCGATTCGACGGCGGCAGCAGACAGATGGGGAAACAGCGTACTCACGGGAACCTGACCGAAATTGCCGCGGCTCATGGGCATGAGCTGATCATCCGGTCACTCAGGCGCCCACGACAAGGGGTCTCCCCGCTCCGAAACACGCAGGCCCGGGAGGAATACGGCATCCCAGAAGCACGTGATCTGCGCCAGTAAGCGACCAGGCCGCCGGACTCGGAGGGAAGGTGGTGGGGCACCCCGCGCGACTCGCTGTACGCGCTGGACGTCCTCCCGTGGGCGGTCCGGCCCTCGGAACTCCGACAGCGGCCGCCGACCATGCGCGAGGAAGCCGCCGTGCCAGGACCGGTGCCGACTACCTGACCAGCGCCCAGCTGCGCCCTGCACGGAACAGGGGGCAGGAGGCCGGGTTCTCGCCGACGCGGGAGACGACGGCCCTTCCCGGTCCAGGGCAGCGCTCTGGCGCCATCCCAGGCTCCGACCCGGCGTTACCGGTCAGCGGTGGCTGCTCGATGCCCAACTGGCCGGCGAGCTCGGCATGGCCGAGGAGACCTACCGGCAGCTGGAGACCACCGGCGAGCGCGGCCGACTCGCCCGCGGCCGCTACAGCCACCCCGAGGACCGGTGGATCGCCTGGCAGGAATGGGCACCGCCGAAGTTCGCCGTCACCGCCGAGCGCCTCGCCGCCGCCGAGACCCCCGCCCGCGAACAGCACCGCACCGAACGCGAACAGCGCTGGCAACGCCTACGCCAGGCCGACCCCGAGCGCGCCGCCCGCATCGAGGAACTCGCCCGGACCGCACGGGCACTGCGAGAACCGTGACCGGCCCGGACCCGGCCCCCAAGACTTCCGGCAGCGTCCGCCTGGTGACGGCCGCCGTGGTGGTGCCGGGCCCGCCGCCGTCCTGCCGATCGTGGTCCTGCCCGGTGCCGCCTCGGCGCCGCGCCGTCGTCCTGGTCGTGTTCGCTGCCGGGCCTGGTGGTGGTCCTGTTCGTCGTGGTGGTGGTCGCTGTGGTGGCTCGCGTGTGGCATTGAATCGGGGTGGTCGACGTCCTGCCCGCTGCCGCCAGGCCGCCGTCCGCGCGCCGTCGGAGTCGGGGAGGTGGCGCTGTTGGCCGGGCGCGCCGCGGGCCTCGCCGCTGCGCGTCCTGGCCGCCGCCGTCCCGCTGCTCGCCGCGGTGGCTCGCGCGTGGCATGGAGGCGGGGTGTCGTCACTAGCGTGGTGCCTCGGGTGTGGCATGGAGGTTGGGGCCTGGCCGTGCTGCGCCGGACGCCTGCCCGCGGTGGTTCATGCCCCCGCCGGTACAGGGGATCCGGCGGGGCACGTTCGCCGGGTTACAGGACGTCTTCGCGGTGCTTGTCGAGCCAGCCCGCAGCGGTCACGTGGTTGGGCCAGACACGCTTGGTACCGTGCCAGCTACCGGGGATCGCGTGGGGCCCGCTCCCCAAGTTCGGGTCCCCCTCGCTGTTGACCCAGGACCAGGCCGCCGTGGTGGCCTGGCCGATGTTCGGCGTTGCCGGGACGGCGTCGCCGGGACGGCGTTGCCGGTCGAGGCCGGGGCCGCGAGGCCGTCCGTTCCCACGTGGGCGAGCGAGACCCCGCCGCCGATCGCGACAAGGGCGGCGGCCGCCGCGCCGACTACTGCGCGCTTGATCATGATGGTCCTCCTTCGAAGGGGCAGTACGCCCAGCTGACCAGGCAGAAGCAGACGTCTGATCAACGCCGGTCCCGGACCCCCACGCCCGAGACCGGTCCACCCGCCGCCGTCCGGGTGCGGTCCGCAGGGACGGCCTGCTCGCTGCCGTCCGTGTGTCCGCCGTCCGGGCCGGACGGCCTGCGCTCCGGGCCCGGCCCCGCTGCGCCTGGTCGACGTCCTACTCGTCCGTTGGCGCTGCGGCCTCGGCGTGGCCGTTGTCCGGGTGCTGCTCGTCCTGGTCCTGGTCCTGGTCCTGGTCCTGGTCCTGGTCCTGGTCGCCGCCGGCCTGGTCCTGGTCCTGGTCCTGCTCGCCGACGGCCGGGCCGGCCCGGGGTGGTGGTGTATTTCCGTGGGTTGATTGGTGGGTTGTAACGTGGTTTTGTGTCACGTCGTCAGTGGGGCAATTCTGGGGTGTTTCTGAGGGGTCGTGGCGCGGATTTCTGGCGTTACATATCCGAGCCTGCGGTGCATTTCTGTCGCGGCATGCCGGGTGAGGGTGTGGGGTGCGGCAGGATTGTCTGACGGCGCCATTCTGATACGCCGTCCGGGGCGTTGTCGGGACTTATTGGGGGTCGCGAAATTTGGCCCTGTGGTTGGACCAATGTGGGCCTGGCGGCCTGTCATGTCGTGTGTACTGTCTGTAGGGGAGGGGTTGCGCCGTCGGGCGGTGTGGTGACAGAATGCGATTGCTGGTGAGGGGCCGGCCGGGTCGCTCCCGGTCAGCAGAGGGGAAGCCGAGGGCGGACCCCAGGCACCCCCTCCCTCAGTTAGCCAGGCGCACGGAGTGCGCCAAAACCCCAACTGACCAGCAGAAATGCCTGGCCAGGCCAGCCCGGGTGGGGCTGTAGGGCCCGGCGCGGACGCGCCGGCACCCCGACCAGGGGCCACCAGGCCAGCGACCGAAGCCCCCGCCGGCCAGCGGTGCGGAGCGCCGCAACATCACTCTCCGCTACTGCGCCCCGGAGGGGCGCCACAACGCTCCGTCACGTAGTGACGGCGCGTCATGTCTGCGGAGCAGACGGCG
>NZ_JBEOSV010000145.1:0-1939 GCF_040303245.1 Kitasatospora sp. NPDC096077
CTTCGACCGCCAGTACACGCCCGGCGACTTCATGAAGACCACCACCGACAACAACGCCTGACCGGCACACTCCCCCTTCGACCGGGCCGGCCTCCCGGCCCTCGCGGCAGGAAGGCCGCCCCGGCCGACCCCGGACAGCGCGGGCACAACAGCGCAGCCGGGGGCGGGGTCGGGTCTGCCAGGACACCGGACGCGGGTTCCGTCACCTCCCGCCCGTGACGCAACCACCCTGCGCGGTGCCGGCCGGGCGGTCGCTGCGGGATTCGTTGCTGGGTCCCGTTCGCCAGGTGCGGCGGGGTGGTTTGCGGTGGTCTGCTGGCCGTTGCCGTGCGTGGGGCCCGGCTGTGGGTGGGGTCCCTGGCCGGGCCGGTGCGCCGGGCAGGCGGGCCCTGCTTTGGGCGGGTGTCAGTCGGCGTGAGACGCGGCGGGACACGGGCGGCGGCCGGAGTTGCGGCGGCCCGGGACCGCCAAGCGGGTGGCGATCCGGCGTCACCTCAGACGGGACCATCGGGGTCGGCCGCACAGGCACAGGGCGTCCCGTCCTCGACAGGCCCACGACCACGGGCCGTCACCTCGTCGTCGAGAAAATGCATGCAGGCCATGTCGGTGATCCACTCCCGGGCGTGGTGGCCGCCTTCGGACATCGGCGCCGCCACCGTGTCTTGCCGCGGTGCGGCTCCGGCTGTGCCCGCGCCGGTGATCACGGCAGCACCGGTAGCGGCGAGGACCGTGACCACCCGACAGGCAAGGCCACGGACACGTGGACGGGAACGGGTGGGAGACATGGTGCACCTCTCACTGGCGGAACCGGGCCGATCGGCCGCGCGCAGCGGAACCGACACGGCCTGCCGCACCACCAACCATTCGGCACACTGCGCCCCGGCGCACCGCCGAACGGGCCGGACGGAGGACGGGGTTGTCCGGGGTCCGGCAGCACTTCGAGCAGGTTGGCAACGGACACGTGTCCGTACGTTTCTGCGTACGGACGCCTGTGCATAGAGACGTGCGGGCGCCCGTACGCCCGCAGGGCCCCGGGCGGGCGCCCGTACGCCCGCAGGGCCCCGGGGGGCGCGGGTTCCGTCACCTCTCGCTCGTGACGGAACCGTCGGGCGCGGTGGCGGGCGGGGCCGTCGCTGCGGGATTCGTCCCTTGGCCCCGTTCGCCGGGTACGGCGGGGTGGCTTGCAGTGGTCTGCCGGCCGTTGCCGTGTGTGGGGCCCGACTGTGGGCGGGGTCCCTGGCCACACCTACTGGGACAACAAGACCAAGACCTGGGCGAATGGTCTGGGTCGCCACCGATACGGCCGACTTCGTGACGCCACGTTGGGGCTTCTGCCACGCTGACCACCGATGTGAACTACGGCCCGGAGGACCACTCCTCCACCACCAGGGAAGGCCCCACCATGCGTAACCGCACCTCCCTCACCCGCCGCATCGCACCGGTCATCACCGCCGCGCTCCTCGCTCTCCCCCTGACTCTGGCCGGGACGACCGCCGCCACCGCAGCCGGCACCACCGACCCCGGCGCCACCACCGATTGCGCCTCCCTGGGCATCACCATCGACGAACAAGCCGAGTACCCCGCCGACACCCACTACTACTGGCAGTGCGCGGGAACCATTGCCTACCTGAAGGAATGCCCACTCGGCAGCACCGGCTGGAACCCGGCCACCCAGCGGTGCGAGTACGCCACCACGAAGAACTGACCCACGACCGGGCGGCGCCGACGGAAGCACTCCTCCCGTCGGCGCCGCCCGGCGCTCCCGAACACCGGGACCCCGGCGGGAATCGACGACGACATGCCGACCTTCGCCCTCGCGCTCAAAACCAAGGGCGTCCCGGTGCTGGCTTCGTTCACGTGAAGTAGCAGCGATTGGTCAGCGGTTTGGGCAGCATTTGGCGATCTTGAACGCTGCGGATGTTCACCAGAAATGACGTCG
>NZ_JBEOSV010000147.1:0-1336 GCF_040303245.1 Kitasatospora sp. NPDC096077
GATGCTCTTATGGATGTCAAGCAGCGGTGGTGAGCTGCTCGGCGGTGATGGATGTAGTGCTGGGTGTGGTCAGGACCTGGTAGATCTCGCGGGCGATGAACCGCTTGAGGCAGCGGATGATCTCCTTCTTCGAGAGGCCTTCCGTGGTCCGGCGCTGCATGTACTGCTTGGTGCGTTCGTCCCAGCGCAGGCGGCACAGGACGATGCGGTAGAGGGCGGAGTTGGCGCCCCGGTCGCCGCCTCGGTTGAGGCGGTGGCGGTGGGTACGGCCGGAGGACGCCGGCAGTGGCGCGGCACCGCAGAGCATGGCGAACGCCGCCTCGGAGCGCAGGCGCCCGGGGTTCTCCCCGGCGGTGACCAGCAGCTGGCCGGCGACGTCCGTGCCGACGCCGTTCAGCGCGAGCAGGGCCGGGGAGATCTCGGTGACCAGCGGGGTGATGATCTCCTCCAGTTCGGCGATCTCCTCGCCGAGTCGCTGGTGGCGGCGGGCCAGGGTCCGCAGCGCGAGTCTGGCGGCGATCACCGGCTCGCCGGCCCGCTTCGCGTCCGGGCGCCAGGCGGCGCACGTGACGATCAGCTGCCGGTCGCCCAGGTCTCGCAGGACGGCTCGCAGTTCTTCCGGTGCGGTGATGATCAGCGTCTTCATCTGCCGTGCCACGTCCGCTCGTTGCCGGACCGCGCTGCGGCGGGCCACGCGCAGGCTCCGCAGGGCTTCCACCCGGCCGTCGCGCTGCTTGGGTATCCCTGTGCGGCGGGCGGACAGGGCAGCCCGTGCGGCGGCCTCGGCGTCGACCGGGTCGGACTTGCCCTGCCAGCGGCGGGCCTTGCGGTCCGGGCGGTCGATCTCCACCACGGTCACGTCCTGCTCGCGCAGGTAGCGGGCGAGGCCGGCTCCGTAGGCGCCGGTGCCCTCCACGCCGACCAGCACCAGGGTGCCGAACGAGCGGAGCCAGGCCAGGAGCTTGCGGTAGCCGGCTGCGGTGGCCTCGAACTGCTCGGCGCCCAGGGGCCGTCCGGCCGAGTCGACGGCCGCCGCGGTGTGGGTGTCCTTGTGGGTGTCGACGCCGCCGGTGATCTCGCGGGTCTGCTGTGCGATGGTGGACATCGCCGTCCTCTCCATTCGACCGGTCAGGGCGGCAGCCACCGGTCCGGCGGGCGGACAGGACAGTGATGGGGCCTCTGGCCAGGCTCTTATGAAGTCACGCAAGCCGGGCCGGTGGATGCACACGAGCGGCTCCCGAACGAGGCCGACAGATCCCGTTGAGGACCCGAGGTCAGTCAGGCGGTGGGTCAGACCTGTCCGGGAACCGCTCATGAACATCCTCACTGTCAGGCG
>NZ_JBEOSV010000148.1:0-1329 GCF_040303245.1 Kitasatospora sp. NPDC096077
TGAGCTTCCCCCGCTGGGCGGGAGGTGCTGATTACCTGGTCAGGGCTGGTGTAGGCAGTTCGGCGGTCACTGGTTCGGCCGTCGCCTGGTCGGCGTAGTGCTTCGCCTCGTACTCGTCCGGGCTGAGCCAGCCGAGACGTTTCTGGATGCGCCGGGTGTTGTACCAGCCGTCGATGTAGGCGAACAGCGCCAGGTCGGCGTCCGTGCGGGTCGCGAACGTCGTGCGGCGCACGCACTCGGTCTTCAGCACGCTCCAGAAGTTCTCCGCCAGGGCGTTGTCGAACGAGTCGCCGACCGTGCCCATGCTTGCCTCAATTCCGGCCTTGAGCAGGCGGGTTGTGAGCTTGATGGACGTGTACTGGCACCCGTGGTCGCTGTGGTGGATCAGTTTGCCCGGCTCCACCGGGCGGCCGTGGAGGGCGTACTCCAAGGCGGTGAGGACGAGGTCGGCGTCCGCTCGCTCGCAGGTGTGCCAGCCCACGATGCGGCGGGAGAACGCGTCGCGGATCGTGGCCAGCCACCACGGTCCCTCGCCGGTGGGGACCAGCGAGATGTCCGCGACCCACAGCCGGTTGGGGGCGTTCGCGGTGAAGTCGCGCTGGACCAGGTCCGGGGCGAGGTCGGCCGCCTGGTCGCGGCGGGTGAAGGAGCGGGGCCGGCGTGGGCTGACGCCCTGGAGTCCGGCCTCGCGCATCAGGCGTTCGACCCGCTTTCGGCCGACGTGCACGCCCTCGCGCCGTAGGACGGCGTGGACGCGCGGGGAGCCGTAGGTGGCGTCCGAGTCCGCGTGGACGCGGCGGATCTGCTCGGTCAGCTCGGTGTCCTGGCGCTTGCGCTCGCACGGCGCGTGGACGTCGCGGCGCCAGCGGTAGTAGGTGGAGGCGGGGATGTGCAGTTCCCGGAGGACGGGCTCGGCCCCGAAGCGGTGCTGGTGCTCGTCGATGAGCCTCAGTACCGTCGCCGGGTCGGGTCGAGCTCCTGGGCGAAAAAAGCCGAGGCGGCCTTGAGGATCTCGCAGGAGCGGCGGAGCTCGGCGTTCTCCTTGCGCAGAGCGGCCAGTTCCTCCTTCTCGGCGGTGGTCAGCCGGTCGTCGCGCTCACCGTGGTCGGCCTCGTCCTGGCGGATCCAGTTCCGCAGAGCCTCGTGGTGAACGCCCAGGTCCCGGGCCATCTGCCGGATCACCGGCTTCGGGTCGGCGGCCCGGTACGCGGCAACAGCTCGCTGCCGCAACTCGGGCGGGTACTTCATCGGTGCAGCCATGGTGGAGGCTCCCTTCTCACGACCTATCAGGTCATATCCGGCAACCTTCCGCACCTCGGGGGAACCTCA
>NZ_JBEOSV010000149.1:0-1303 GCF_040303245.1 Kitasatospora sp. NPDC096077
GCCCGCGAGATCTACCAGGTCCTGACCACACCCAGCACTACATCCATCACCGCCGAGCAGCTCACCACCGCTGCTTGACATCCATAAGAGCATCCTCCGGAAACACCGGACAAGTCCAGCATTCAAGCAATGTCATGACCAAAATACGGAAACGGAGATGACAGCCCGGCCTCCCGCCCGCTACCGTCGCCCCGACGTCACACGCGCGCGGGAGGCACTCGGCCATGCCACAGACAACCCAGCAGGACAGCGGCCGAGGCCTCTGGTACGGCGTGGCGGCCTACGGCATCTGGGGGCTCTTCCCACTGTTCTGGCCGCTGCTGGAGCCCGGCGCCGCCGACGACATCCTGGCCAACCGGATGGTCTGGTCGCTGGTCGCCGTGGTGCTGATGCTGGTCGCCCAGCGGCACTGGAGCTGGATACGCCCGCTGCTGCGCCAGCCCCGCCGACTCGCCATGCTGGCCGGCGCCGCCACCGTGATCTCGGTCAACTGGGGCGTCTACATCTGGGCCGTCAACAACGGCCACGTGGTGGAGACCAGCCTCGGCTACTTCATCAACCCGCTGGTCACCATCGGCTTCGGCGTCCTGGTGCTCAAGGAGCGGCTGCGCGGCCCCCAGTGGACGGCCGTCGGCATCGGCGCGGCCGCCGTCGCGGTGCTGGCCGTCGCCTTCGGGCAGCTGCCCTGGATCGCGCTCACCCTGGCGCTCTCCTTCGCCACCTACGGCCTGCTGAAGAAGCAGGTCGGGCTGAGCGGGCTGGAGAGCCTGGCCGCCGAGAGCGCCTTCATGTTCCCCTTCGCCCTCGGCTACCTGGTCTACCTGGAGGTCAGCGGGCGCGGCACCTTCGGCCACACGGTGGCCGGCTCCTACGGCTGGGGGCACTCCGCACTGCTGGTGCTCAGCGGGGTGATCACCGCGGTCCCGCTGCTGTTCTTCGGCGCGGCCGCCGTCCGGGTGCCGCTGACCGTGCTGGGCCTGCTGCAGTACCTGGCGCCGGTGTTCCAGTTCCTGATCGGCGTCGCGGTGTTCCACGAGTCGATGCCGCCCGCGCGCTGGGCCGGCTTCGCCCTGGTGTGGGCCGCGCTGGCGCTGCTCACCTGGGACGCGCTGCGCCAGGTGCGGACCGACCGCGCGGAGCGGGCCGCGGCCGTGCCGCAACCCGCTCCCGCACCCGAGGCCCCCAAGGAGCCGGTCACCAGCTGACGCGGCTCAGAAAGTGTTGGGTTAGCTGGTGACTACTGGTTGTTGAGGTCGTCGGCGAGGCGGCGTGCTGCTTCGGTCTCGATGGTGCCGCGCGGTTC
>NZ_JBEOSV010000150.1:0-1299 GCF_040303245.1 Kitasatospora sp. NPDC096077
GGGCCCCGCGGCCCCCCGCCCGTCGCCCCCCCCCCCCCGGGCCCCGGCCCCCCCGGGGGGCCCCCCCCCCGCGCCCGCGCCGGGGTCCGTCGGCGACTCCGACGTCACCACCGGCCTCGACCTCGGCCTCGGCCTCGACTCCCCGGCCGGGAGCGGAAAGGAGCGCAGCGGATGTGGTGGAGCCTGCTCCGCCTCGCGGTGGTCGGCCTCGCGGCCGCCCTGCTCACCTACGGCCTCGACCGGACCGTCCGGGCGGTCACCGGCCGGCTGTCCGTCCCGTGGGGCGTCGGCGGCGTCCCGGAGGTGCTGCGCAGGTGCCGTCACCCGGTGCTGGCCCTGACGGCCTCTCTGCTGCTCGCCGCCGCGCTGCCGTGGGTCGCCGCCCCGCCCGCCGCCCGCGAGGGGCTACGGCACCTGGCGGTGATCCTGTCGATCACCTCCGGCGGCTGGCTGTGCGGCCGCCTGGTGGCGATCCTGGTGGACGGCGCCGCCCGGCTCGCCCTCCACCGCCGCGACCCGGCCTGGGCGGGCCGCGCCCGGACCCAGGCCAGCCTGCTCGGCCGGATCGGCCAGGCGGTGGTCGCCGTGGTGACGCTGGGCGCCGTGCTGATGACCTTCCCGGCGGTGCGCGGCGTCGGCACCAGCCTGCTGGCCTCCGCCGGGCTGGTCGGCGTGGTGGCGGGCGTGGCCGCCCAGAGCACGCTGGCCAACGTGTTCGCCGGGGTGCAGCTGGCCTTCGGTGACCTGGCCCGGATCGGGGACGTCGTGGTGGTGGCCGGCGAGTGGGGGACGGTGGAGGAGATCACCCTGACCACCGTGGTGATCGAGACCTGGGACCAGCGGCGGCTGATGATGCCGATGTCGTACTTCGTCGGGCGGCCGTTCGAGAACTGGTCCCGCCGCTCCAGCCGGATCACCGGCACCGCGCTGCTCCACCTCGACCACCACGCCCCGATCGGGCTGCTGCGCGAGGAGTTCGAGGACTACCTGGCGAAGAGCGAGCTCTGGGACGGCCGGGGCAGCGCCCTCCAGGTGGTCGACACCACGCCGACCACCATCGTCGTCCGGGTGCTGGCCACGGCGGCCGACGGCAGCGACGCCTTCGAGCTGCGCTGCCGGCTGCGCGAGCACCTCATCGGCTACCTGCGCGACCGGCACCCGTACGCGCTGCCGCGGATCCCGGTGGCGGAGGCGCCCGCGCGGCCCCGGGACGACCGGGCCGATCCCCGCGGCCCCGGGCCCGGGCCGGGGGCGGGGCCGGGGGCGGGGGCGAGGGTCGGGGGGGCGCCTTGCGGCGGG
>NZ_JBEOSV010000151.1:0-1109 GCF_040303245.1 Kitasatospora sp. NPDC096077
CTAGGGCGCGTATTCGGTTGTGATCATTTTGGGAAGTTGCCCCCGCGGTGCGGCCTGATCCGGTAGACCGTGTTCCGTGACGCGAGCGCAACTATCGGATGGCGAGTGGGAGTTCATCGAGCCGTACCTGCCGGTCGGCGAGTACGGCCCGTATCCCGAACGCCTGCGGCAGCAGTTCGAGGGCGTGATCTGGCACTTCAAGACCGGCAGCCAGTGGCGCGAAATACCCAGGGAGTTCGGTGCCTGGTCGACCGTCCACAACCGCTTCCGGCAGTGGAGGGACGCCGGCGTGTTCGAGGCCCTGCTGGAGGGTGCGATCGCGGAAGCCGCCAAACGGGGCGAGGTGGACTTGTCCCTGGTCAGCGTGGACTCCACCACTGTCCGGGCCCATCATGATGCCGCCGGGATGCACATGGACCCCGATGCCCTGGCTGCCCTGGAGAAGGCGGCCGAAGAGGCGGAGAAGGCCCGGCAAAAGGGGGCGGCCCGCAGGGACAAGACGGGCATGACGGCGATGGCCCGGGTGACCCGGAGCGGGAAGAGCGGGGGCGCATCCGACGCCGCTGCAAGCTCCGCCTGAAGGCCGCCCTGCTCGGACGCTCCAGGGGCGGGCAGACCAGCAAGGTCCATGTCGCAGGCGAGCGCAGGTGCCGCCCGCTGGCGTTCGTCCTGACCGAGGGGCAGGCCGCCGACAGCCCGCAGTTCATCCCCGTACTGCGGAAGGTCAGGGTCCGCGGGCCGGTCGGCCGCCCCCGCACCCGGCCCGACGCGGTCGCCGGGGACAAGGCCTACTCGTCCCGAGGCAACCGCACCTACCTGCGCAGACGCAGCATCAAGGCCGTCATCCCGGAGAAGATCGACCAGGCCGCCAACCGAAAGAAGAAGGGCAGCAGGGGCGGTCGGCCTGTCGGTCACGACGCCGAGCTCTACAAGGACCGGAACACCATCGAGCGCCTGATCAACAGGCTGAAGGCCTGGCGGGGCATCGCCACCCGCTATGACAAGACTCCCGAGAGCTACCTCGCCGGCCTCCACCTTCGCGGCGCAATGATCTGGATCAAAGACCTCACCAGAAGCACCACTTGATCACGACCGAATACGCGCCCTAG
>NZ_JBEOSV010000152.1:0-1065 GCF_040303245.1 Kitasatospora sp. NPDC096077
TGTTCTGTCCCGTGAGGTTGGGGACGCGGGTGGCGGGTGGCTTGCCTGCGAGTGCGGTGTGTCCGCGGTGGTGATTGTAGGTGTGGAGCCATGCGGGGTAGGCGTCCCGTCGCTCCTGTTCGGTGCGGTAGGGCCTGGCGTAGGCCCATTCGTCGAGGAGGGTGCGGTTGAAGCGTTCGACCTTGCCGTTGGTCTGGGGCCGGTAGGGGCGGGTGCGCTTGTGCGCGATGCCCTCGGCGGCGAGGGCATCGCGCCAGGCGTATGACTTGTAGCAGGAGCCGTTGTCGGTCATCACGCGCTGAACGGTGATCCCGGCCCGGGCGAAGAACGCGTTCGCCCGGGCCCAGAAGGCGGCGGCGGTCTCCTTACGCTCGTCGGACAGGATCTCGCTGTAGGCCAGGCGGGAGTGGTCGTCGACGGCGTTGTGCAGGTAGCTGTAGCCCGCGCCGGAGCGGTTCCTGCGGCCGGCCTGGCGGCCGAGGACCTGGTGGCCGCCGCCGTCGGGGATGTTGCCGAGCTTCTTGATGTCGACGTGCACCAACTCGCCCGGTGCGGCGCGTTCGTAGCGCCGCACCGGGCGTCCCGTGGCGCGGTCAAGGTGCGAGAGGCGGGCAAGCCGGTAACGGGTCAGCACGCGGTGCACGGTGGCCGGGTTGAGCTTCAGCAGGTAGGCGATGCGAGCCGGGCCCCAGCGGCGCAGTACGCGGACCTTGATGATCCGCCGCTCCGTGCCGGTCGGGGTTCGACGCGGGCTGTGGTGGGGTCGACTGGACAGGTCGCCCATGCCGGCCTCGCCGAGCGAGCGGTAGCGGTCCGCCCAGCGCTTGGCCGTGGTCGGCGAGACCTGGAAGCGCTCGGCCGCCCGGCGAAGCGGCCAGCCGTCCTCGACCACGCAACGGGCCAGACGCAGGCGTCCCGTCTCGGTCAGCGGTGCGTTACGGTGTGGCATGAGGGCCTTCCTGGTCGCCGGTGCAGATGTCGCAATCCACACCGAGCCAGAAGGCCCTTACTCATTTCAAGACCACCCGACCGTGAACCCCGTCACCAACCTCTGTGGTCAGTACA
>NZ_JBEOSV010000153.1:0-1030 GCF_040303245.1 Kitasatospora sp. NPDC096077
GGCGAAGCTGAGAACTTAAGCGCCAGTAAACGGCGGTGGTAACTATAACCATCCTAAGGTAGCGAAATTCCTTGTCGGGTAAGTTCCGACCTGCACGAATGGCGTAACGACTTCTCGACTGTCTCAACCATAGGCCCGGTGAAATTGCATTACGAGTAAAGATGCTCGTTTCGCGCAGCAGGACGGAAAGACCCCGGGACCTTTACTATAGCTTGATATTGGTGTTCGGTTCGGCTTGTGTAGGATAGGTGGGAGACTTTGAAGCAGCAACGCCAGTTGTTGTGGAGTCGCCGTTGAAATACCACTCTGGTCGTGCTGGATGTCTAACCTGGGTCCGTGATCCGGATCAGGGACAGTGTCTGGTGGGTAGTTTAACTGGGGCGGTTGCCTCCTAAAGAGTAACGGAGGCGCCCAAAGGTTCCCTCAGCCTGGTTGGCAATCAGGTGTTGAGTGTAAGTGCACAAGGGAGCTTGACTGTGAGACTGACGGGTCGAGCAGGTACGAAAGTAGGGACTAGTGATCCGGCGGTGGCTTGTGGAAGCGCCGTCGCTCAACGGATAAAAGGTACCCCGGGGATAACAGGCTGATCTTCCCCAAGAGTCCATATCGACGGGATGGTTTGGCACCTCGATGTCGGCTCGTCGCATCCTGGGGCTGGAGTAGGTCCCAAGGGTTGGGCTGTTCGCCCATTAAAGCGGTACGCGAGCTGGGTTTAGAACGTCGTGAGACAGTTCGGTCCCTATCCGCTGTGCGCGTAGGAGTGTTGAGAAGGGCTGTCCCTAGTACGAGAGGACCGGGACGGACGAACCTCTGGTGTGCCAGTTGTCCTGCCAAGGGCATGGCTGGTTGGCTACGTTCGGGAGGGATAACCGCTGAAAGCATCTAAGCGGGAAGCCTGCTTCGAGATGAGCACTCCCACCTCCTTGAGAGGGTAAGGCTCCCAGTAGACGACTGGGTTGATAGGCCGGATATGGAAGCCCTGTGAGGGGTGGAGTTGACCGGTACTAATAGGCCGAGGGCTTGTCCTCAG
>NZ_JBEOSV010000154.1:0-1021 GCF_040303245.1 Kitasatospora sp. NPDC096077
GCCCGGGCGGGGCCCGCGCCCCCCAACCACCCCGCTACCCCCGCCCCCCCCCCGGGGCCGGCGCCCCCCCCCCACCGGGGGCCCCGGGCGCCGGCCCACGGCCGCGCGCTGCTGCGGCACGGCGTCCGGCTGCGGCCGCGCAGCGCGGTGGTGGAGGCGCACGGGACGGACCGGGTCACCGGCGTCACGGTGGCCCGGCTGGACGCCGACTGGCGGCCGCTGCCCGGCACCGAGCGGCGGATCGACTGCGACGCGCTCGCCGTCGGCCACGGGCTGCTGCCGCAGATCGACCTGGCCACCGAACTCGGGGCGGCCACCGTCACCGGGGCGGACGGCGCGGTCGCGCTGCGGGTCGACGCCCGGCTGCGCAGCTCGGTGCCCGGCCTTTGGTCCGCGGGGGAGACCAACGGCGTCGGCGGCGCGGACCTCGCGCTCGCCGAGGGGGAGTTGGCCGCGCACGCGATCGCCGCGGAGCTCTCCGGGCGGGCCGGGGAGCCGCCCGCGCGGTCGTTGCTGCGCCGCCGGGCGCGGCTGCGGGCCTTCGCCGCGCTGATGGCGGCGGCGCACCGGCCGGGGCCCGGCTGGACCGGGTGGCTGCGGCCGGACACCGACGTGTGCCGCTGCGAGGAGGTGCCGGTGGCCCGGATCCGGGAGGCCGTGGAGGAACTGGGCGCGGGCGACCCCCGCACCGTCAAGCTGCTCACCCGGGCCGGGATGGGCTGGTGCCAGGGGCGGATGTGCGGTCCGGCCGTGGCCTGTCTGTCCGGCTCGGGTGAGCCGGGCGCGGACCGGCGGCCGTTCGCCTGCCCGGTGCCGCTCTCCCAGCTGGCGGCGGGGGTCGCTGACTCCGCCCCCGCCGCCTCCGGCCCTTGCCCGGCCACGGACGTCTAGGGCGTGTCTGACAATTCCCGCCGGGCGCGCGGCGTCGGGGCACGCGCCTCGCCGCGTTGTCGTCGGTCGCCGATGCTCCGCATGGACTCCCTCCTCCGCCTTGCGATGCACGCACCCCGACGCCGCGCGC
>NZ_JBEOSV010000155.1:0-1013 GCF_040303245.1 Kitasatospora sp. NPDC096077
GCCACCCTTGAAAGAGTGCGTAATAGCTCACTGGTCAAGTGATTCCGCGCCGACAATGTAGCGGGGCTCAAGCACATCACCGAAGTCGTGTCATTGCAACATGAAGGCCCAACGGCTGTTGTGATGGGTAGGGGAGCGTCGTGTGCCGGGTGAAGCGGCCGAGGAATCGAGTCGTGGACGGTATACGAGTGAGAATGCAGGCATGAGTAGCGATACAAGAGTGGGAAACTCTTGCGCCGATTGACCAAGGGTTCCTGGGTCAAGCTGATCTGCCCAGGGTAAGTCGGGACCTAAGGCGAGGCCGACAGGCGTAGTCGATGGACAACGGGTTGATATTCCCGTACCCGCTTTGAAGCGCCAACGCTGAACCTCTTGATGCTAAGCCCGTGAAGCCGTCCCGGAGCCTTCGGGCAAAGGGAAGTGGTGGAGCCGGTGACCCGACGGGGTAGTAGGTGAGCGATGGGGTGACGCAGGAAGGTAGTCCAGCCCGGGCGGTGGTTGTCCCGGGGTAAGGGTGTAGGACGTCACGTAGGCAAATCCGCGTGACACATAGTCTGAGACCTGATGCCGAGCCGATTGTGGTGAAGTGGATGATCCTATGCTGTCGAGAAAAGCCTCTAGCGAGTTTCATGGCGGCCCGTACCCCAAACCGACTCAGGTGGTCAGGTAGAGAATACCGAGGCGTTCGGGTGAACTATGGTTAAGGAACTCGGCAAAATGCCCCCGTAACTTCGGGAGAAGGGGGGCCATTCCTGGTGACGAGTCTTGCACTCCGAGCTGGGGGTGGCCGCAGAGACCAGCGAGAAGCGACTGTTTACTAAAAACACAGGTCCGTGCGAAGCCGTAAGGCGATGTATACGGACTGACGCCTGCCCGGTGCTGGAACGTTAAGGGGACCGGTTAGCTCCACTTCGGTGGGGCGAAGCTGAGAACTTAAGCGCCAGTAAACGGCGGTGGTAACTATAACCATCCTAAGGTAGCGAAATTCCTTGTCGGGTAAGTTCCGACCTGCA
>NZ_JBEOSV010000156.1:0-1005 GCF_040303245.1 Kitasatospora sp. NPDC096077
GCGCTGCCAGGTCCAGCAGCTCGCGCTGCCGGGGGGTGGGGGCGAAGGGCTGCCCCTTGCGGATGCCCAGGGCAGCCAGGACGCCGTGCATGTAGGGGTCCGTCTGGTCGACCCGGTCGGCCTGGATGAACGCGTCGAGCGCGTCGTAGAAGGCGGCGTCGCGCGGGAAGAGGGCGTCGACGGGGATGTCGGAGGCCTGGGCGAACCGCATCGGGGCGGCGTCGCCCCGCAGCGGGTGGAAGCGGATCCCTTCGATGGACTCCACGCCGGGTGACACGTCGTCGACCGACGTGAAGAAGCCGCGCAGGAGGAAGTAGATGCCGTCGGTCGTGCTGCGGTAGACGAAGTAGTCGTCCCAGTCGCCCGGGTTCTCGGGCTCCTGGCCGTCGGGGACGATCAGGTAGCGCCCGCCCTTTCCGGCGTCCGGGCCGGGCAGGCCGATGTCCCCGCGGTACTGCACCCCGTCCAGCAGCGGGCCGGTCAGGGGGCGGTGCCAGAAGTCGTCCACCAGGCCCTGGATGCCGGCCGGGGCCTCGACCACCAGCGGGCCGCTCTCGCTCAGGTCCGCGAACGCCATCCCGTAGATGACGTCGCAGTTCGGGGTGGTGATGACGGTGCGCGGCTTGAGCCGCTGCTCGAACACCGCCATCACCTGGTAGCCGTAGCCGAACGCCCGGCCCAGCCCGTCGCGCATCGCGCACACGTTCACCGCCGGCAGCGCCCACAGGTAGCTCTGCACGGCCCGCTGGAAGTACAGCTCCTCGTCCAGCGTCCGCGCCGACCCGTCCGTGGGGTAGCCCCCGTCGAACGGCAGCGACGCGAGCTCCCGGTAACGCTCCGACATCGACGTCATCAGCACAACCTCCCGGTACGACACGGAAGACGGCGGGCCCCGCGGGCGGGAACGCCCCTGCGGAGCAGGCGCCGTCATGACAGAACAGGACTGAACATCGGGTGCGGGACATACGGCACCCGGCCCGCCGCACCTCACGACGGGCCCCGGCC